>NZ_AYWU01000057.1:0-19763 GCF_000502375.1 Mesorhizobium sp. L48C026A00
CTCGGAGAGGATCGAGGGAAAACGGCTAGACCAGTCCAGACCAGATCGTGTGTAGGCTCGCGCCTCGCCACCGCCAACGGCAACGAGAATACGATAGCCGTCGTATTTCATCTCATGGATCCAACGATCGCCGGCAGGGACCGTGTCCACGAGCGTTGCGAGTTGGACCGGCCGGAAAGCGGGCGGCGCTAAAGTGACCTCGTCACGAGCGGGCGACTTCGCTTGACTAGCGCTCGACCCATTGATTGCCTTATGCGACGTTGGCTTGACCACTCTGACCTAAACCATACTCCAGAGACGAAATAGCGTTATCCGCGTCCAACGCGCGACTACTTCTTTAGTTTCGCTGCAGGCCGTATTGAGCTTTTCGCGATCATTGCCGACCCGCTTGATTAGGGCCTCGGCCTGAGGCCGTGCTCCTGCCTCCGGCCCTTCCATTTTCCCGATTTGCGCGCACAGGCAATAATCAAGAGCAGGAACGTGCCCTCAAATGCCGCCACAGCGTATCCGCTCTCTGCCATCGGCTTTAGAAGCCCGACATTCCGGTTCCGGTCCCCTAAACGGCCTGTCAGCTTTGCGCCTGATCTCAGACGTTTGGATGCTGCCGCAGTCTTCCCGGAACCTGCCGTTAATTCCAGTTGAATTCGGTTCACGCTGACGATCGTCAGCCTGTCGACGGCACTGACGCCCCAAGTTGCAGCAAGAAGAGGCCTTCTGCTGCAGTTCTCCGCTCCCTATCCGGACATCGGAGCGCCTCTGTGCGGCCGTACAGATAGTGGCGATTGTGGTAAGTCGATAGATAGGGTGTCAGCCTATGGGCGTGGTCACCGCAGTTCATGCGGCGTCTTGCGCTTGGCCTGAATCCTGGCCGTCACGATATGATATTCGACCTGGGATCCGTCCGGTATCTTTCGCTCCACGCTGATCTGCTCGGAGATGTGCGGCTGATGGCCTTTCCGATCCGGGAGATCGAGCACCAGCAGGAAACCGAAACATACGCCGGTCGTCAGGTAGCCTGTTGCCTGACCGGCATACCGCTTCGCCAGAACGGTGTTGTCGGGCACGTTGTCGTCCTTCTTCACCTCGACGATCGACTTCACGCCGCGGTACTCAATCGCGATGTCGGCGCGGCCGCCACCCGAATCCCTGGCTTCGGCCCGGAACGATGGTGCGTCCGATGTCGTGAGAAACTTCAAGAAATCCAACTGAAGGTCATGTTCGATCGGCAGATCGACGCCGCGTCGAAACACGTATTCGCTCGACGGATCGGTGCTCGTGCCTATATTGGCGCGAAAATCCAAGAACCGCAGGATGAGCGTGCACATGAGTGCCAGCAGCGCTCGGGGATGCTCTCGCTTGTATTCGGGACTGTCCGAGAGCTTCTCCATGACAGCGGCCCACAGGTCAGCCACCTGCCGATTGCGATCGATCCCTACGTCGAGCTGCGCTGCTGTCATCGCGGCTGTAGCTGCGTCGAGGCCGGCTTGTTTGAGGAAATCGACCAGCCGGCCTTCGGTCGATTCGTCAAAAGGGCTGCGATAAATGGCCCCGGCCAGTGACTGCTGCACCGTATCGCGCAGATGTCCGACGTTCAGCGCCAGGTCGCTATCGGCGTTCTCGGCCAGCCACTGATCCAAGGCCTGCAGATAATACCGCCGTTTCCGCAGTGATTGGATAAGCGCGTCCCGCCCAAGAATATCGGCCCCGTGGCCATCGGGTCGGGAGAATAGCTTCTCGCTGGCGAAGAAGATCGAGAGCAGCTCGTCCTCGATCACGATGACCGCTTGCAGCCAAATGTCCTTGGTGAACGTGTGGGCGACCATGGCCAGTTTGGTGGCCATCGACAGCCAGTGGAAACGCTCGCGCGACGACGTCCCGAGCCACAATTCCGCGGAGTGGCGGTCCGCGGCATAGGCCGAGTATTCGATGGCGGCGCGCTGAAGTTTCGGCAGATCGAGTTTGAGATCGGAATGCAGCCCCCTGGCCTGCACATCGATCAGGACGGACGTGCATATCTCATACAGCGCGGCATCCGAACGCCTTTCGCTCATGGCGAGCGACCGGCGAAACCAATCCTGCGCCGCCGCCAGGGCCGACGTGAGCGCGTCGTGCGTCTTGGCGAGCAACCCTTCTTGCAGCCGATCTAGTCCAAGCTCGAGAGCAGCCTCGTCCGCGGCGGCGTCTACAGCCACCAGCCGTGAGAGAAGATCCCGGAAATCGTCGTCCGGGTATCGGCGCAGGATAGCACCGGCGACCTTGGCGACGTGACGCAGATAGGCACCGTCGTCGTCCGCCGTGACGTCCAGAAGGTACGACTGAAGGCGCCTGATCAGGCCGGGATCGCCCTGCGCCACGACAAGCGCGCCGCGCAACGCGTGCGATCGCATCCAGCCATGCTCAGACCGGGACTCGAAACGCCCGCGAAAGATCTCCCACGCAGCGCGGCCGAGAGCCTGCGGAATCGCGGGCAATTCGTCAAGGCAGTCGACCATCTCTGCAATGGCGGTGGCGTCGTCCTCTCGCTCGAGTATCCGCAGCAGCGCGCACCGGACGGCGGCAGCGCTCGCCCAACCGGTCAGCCAGCAGAACGCGTCGGCCCGTGCGGTTGCGGACGCTAGGGCCGCGACCGCGGCCAGCAGGTCGTTCTCTTGAGCCGTTCCCGGATCTGGTATGAGCCTGCCGTCCGTTGTCAGAAGCTCGAATCTGTCTTCCATCGCCCCACCGGTCAGAAGAGGTACTCCTCCCCCTTAGCGTGCAGCCGATGGTCGCTAGACACAACCGCCTCTACCGCCTTGCGAGCGATGGTGCCGATGATGATCTGAACGCCTCCGATGTCCTTCGCAGCAGAGGAAACGCTGTCGAGCATCTGCTCGAAGTCCTCATTCACGACCTCTTCCGACGCCGGCGAGTCGATGATCAGCAGGCCTGGATGCCGGCCATGCCCGCGACGCTTGGCCACTTCCACCGCCGCCAGCGAGATGGCGATCTTTATGCGTAATTTCTCGCCCATCGTCAGGTTGCTGAAATAGATATCGGCGCCGCCCTGGCGGACCCTCAGCTTCCCGCCGCCGTCGAGGTGCATGCTGGTGACGTGGGACACGCCGAACTTCTTGGCGAGCGACATCACCGAATCGGCGATCTCCGTGAGGACGTCCGACTGCATTGAGGTCATTAGCGTCTTGCTGACTTCGGAAGCGGCGCGGAGGATCTTGAGTTCGCCCTGCGTCTCGGTGTCGTCGTCGTCGTTAGGCGATTGCAGTGTGGCCATCAGTTCCCGAAGCTGCTGGGCCTGCGCCTCCAGCTGGACCACGACGAGTTCGGGATCGGCCGGCAACGTGGAGATGGCCTCCTGGACGCTTCGCACCCTGCTCATGCCAGTGCGGAGCCGTTCGGTCGCGTCCCTTGCTGCCTTCCCGCTGGCTTTGAGCTTGGCCTTGGCGATCTGGAGCGACGTAGCCAGATCCTCCACCAAGGTCTGAGCGTCTTGGATGCGATCACTGTCCAGATCGTCCTCGTGGACTGGCAGATCGTTCTTGCACAAGGCGCAGGTATTGCCGTCCGAGTGCTGAACCGCCGGCGCGGCCTTCTCGAACGCCGCCTCGCAGGCGGGGCAGCAAGTCGGGCTAAGCTGACGGAACGAGTATCCTGCCGAGAGCTCGTCCTCGAGCTGCTTAAGCCTTCGCCGCGCATCGTCGTAGCTGGCTGTGACGGACGCGACGGTCGCCGTGTCCGTCTCGAAGGCGACCCGGGCGGTCTCGGCGGCCTTCCTATTGGTCGCGGTCTCCTCGTCGAGCCGCTCCAGCTCCAGCCTTTTTGCGCCGCGGTTATCCATGCCACGGGCTTTCTTCGCCTCGGCCAGCTGGCCCTCAACCTCTAGAAGCCTGGTATTGAGCACTGTGGTCACGCCAGAATGGTTCGGCCGATCGACCAGTCCTTGCTCGACCTGCTTCTGCGCGGTCAACGCAGCGCTATAGGTAGAGACCCACGGCAACCCGATGAACAGTTGGAGCAGGCGAAGCGGGAGCCCGTCGATGGGCAAGTCGCCGAACAGTGCCTTCGCCTCGGTGGAGCTAGACAGGAAGAACGTCGAGGCTATCAGGGGCCAGCCATGGGGATGACCGCCCGTATTCTTGTTATGGGCGTAGATCACCGGGAAATCGAGCTCCTCCATCATCAGATGCTCGGTCTGGGATTTCAGCCCGTCCCCAGCGTCGCCTTCGTAGAGCGTGATCCACTGACCGTCGCCATCGCTCCGGCTCAGCTTGGCCCTGCCCTCCGCCGCCTTCTCCTCGCCGGCCGCCTTGCGCAATTCCAGGCGATGCAAGACGTCGTCGATGCAATAGCGGATATCGATGGTCTCCAGCCACTTCCAGACGTCGGGCTTCACGCGACCGGGGAAATCGCCGCGGATGGCGGCATAGAGCAGGTTCAGGATGGACGACTTCCCTCGCAGATTGCGCTCGGACATCACTGCCCAGATGCCGGTCCCGAGGTTCGACCAGGACAGATCGAAGGGGCTGTCGCGCTCGGACTCGGCTCGAACGCCCGTCAACTTGATGCTGTCGAAACGAAGGCTCTTGGCGCGCGGCGGCGTGGTCTGCGCGCGAACGCCATACTTGAGCAGCACGCTTCGAACATCCGACTCGGGACTGGCGCTGTCCTCGGCGATGGCTTTGGTCCAGCCGTTCTCGGTCGACTCGATGATCCGTTCCTTGCTCATGGTTCCAATCCGACGATCTTGGTCAGACGTTGCTCGACCTGCCTCCGGATGGTCGGTATCACGTCGCCCTGGATGGTGTTTTCGTATTCCGGGTGCTCGTACTGCCAATTCCTTCAAGGCGGAGCCGCTCTTGCCGGCAGCGACCCGCATGACCAATACCAATCGATCTCGATACCACGCCAATTCCGGGTGATCCCGAACGCACTGGTCCAGGAACGAGATCGCCTTTGGCGATATGAGATACTCGTATCGACGTATCTTGCCGTCGTCGCCGGCGAGCTGCATGGGTCTCGCAAGGCCGTAGTAGCTCAGCATTGCAAGGGCGTCCTCAACGTTCTGGTAGGCGCCGTGGCGCCAGCGGACCATCCGCACCAATCTGACCGAGGGCTCGTCGTTGAGAATAATGTGCTGAACCGCCTCCAGGAGCTCTGGCTCGCCGGTGTCGTTGTAAAGGTCTAGCAGGGCGTCGGCCAAGTAGTCGGGATACCGAACGAGGAAGTCCATAGCCATCAAGCGCTTCTCGGCTCGAAAGACCTTCACAACCTCCTCGTTGGGCTCGTCGGCGTCTTCGCCGCCCGCAGCCAGGATGAAGAGCAACCGGAGGGCGTCGCGGTGTCGAGAACTCGGTTCGCGCGATGCTGATGAACGCTGCGCGCGTTCACCCTCTGCCCCGTCCCCTTCCACCAAAAGATCCATATTAGAAATGCCCCCATAGACGCCAGGACGACAATATCTCAGATCATCTGTTTTCGCGAATCCACGAGCCGCATTTCGACTTCGCTAAAGTGAAGACTACATCGTGGCCGTTGGGATAGACCAGCGGACCCGTAAAGCAGGAGCGCGATGGTTGCGCGACAGAAGATTGGAAAGGAGACCCTATGGATCTGGAGCAGTTCATCGCTGAGCAGAACGGAATGGCGTTCTGGCGGGAGTTCACCTTCACCCAGCTCAAGTTCCGCGTACCTCAAGGAGAGCTGGAGCTGGCTGACAACGTGGTCTGGTTCGACAACGTGGCATTCGTCACCCAGATGAAGGAACGGGAGGTGCCGACATCCGACCCGGATGAGGAGCGAAAGTGGTTCGAAAACAAAGTGATGAAATCCGCGGTCAAGCAGATCAGCGATTCGCTACGATACCTCGATACGCACGGCTCCATCCCGGTGTCGAACATTCGCGGCACCGAACTTGAGATCAGCGGCGCCGCGCTCCGCGAAATACATCGTGTGGTGATCTATAAGCCCGCACTGTCCCTACCATCTGACTGTACCGCAACCCACTTCAAGGAAAGCAGGTCGGCCGGCTTCGTCCATATCTTCAACGACGCGGCCTATGCGCGCGTGCTTCAGACTTTGATCGCCCCAGAGGAGATCCGACGTTACTTCGAGTACCGCCAGACTTCGCTGTCCGAGCTTGCACAAATGAAGATTCCGGTGGTCGAGGACGATATCCTGGCAGCGTATGCATCGGAGGAGCCAGTTCCCTCGCCTGCATCACACAAGAAGCTCGAGCGCTTGCTCATGGAGGTGGAGCACTACGATCTCTCGTCCATCCTCCGCCGACTTGCGGACCATATAGAGGCGCCCCGACGAGGCAGCGACCACTCGCGGATCATGGTCGAGTTTGCGAAGCTGCCGCGGTCGGCGTGGCGAGCCGCGAAGGAGCGGTTCGACGCGGCATTGGCGGCGGCGAGGGGCGGCGACAGCGTCAGGCCCTACAGGTTCTACTTCCCGGCGTCGGGTTGCAGCTTCATGTTTGCCCCACTGCACCCCTACGCCCTAAACGACGACGACCCGATTGAGAGTCGGAAGCGCTACCTTCAGACACTCACGGAGGTGGCCAAGTACATGGCCAAGGCGGACCGTGCTGTCGGCGTCCAGATCTCGTTTATGGACGAACACTTCATGATCGATTGGTGCCTGACTATCGAGCCCTGGGTGTTCGACGCGCAGATGGAGGACGCCTTGGCCCGCAGTCCGTTCCGCCCTGTGCGTGAGCAAAAGATTGATGGCTTCCACTTCCTCGACACGCGAGGGGACGACTAGAAGCTCTAGTGCAATGTTGATTGCCATCGTTCCGTAATTACGATGGGCCCCTCAGCGAGTCGGTTTAGAGGTCCGCTAATCGCTTCACGGACGCCAGAAGCTGTCAGTCAGCTCTCGGCCCCACACCAGTCGTTCCGTTGCTCCGGCTTAGTGGACGCTTCTGGCGCTACAGCCATCTTCGCCAAGCGATACGGATACGAGCTGCATCTTCACACCAACCCTACCCTGAAATCCTCCAGAACCTGAGCCAGCCCTGGCGCGCCGAGAAGGGTCAAAACGCGCTTCGCTTGAAGCTTCGGTATTGCCCGGTCGTAGATGGCGAGATTGGTCCCGCCGTTGAGGCGCGAGGGGTAAATGATTCCGTCAAGCTGAGATGGGTGCTCGTGAAACGCTAGCGACCACCGGCGTGCCAGGTTCTGGCGCTGTGCCCGAACGACATCGGTCGGCACACCCATCCGAACGGCATTGTCGCCTCTGAGGTCGACCAGGCGTAGGTCCGCCGTGGTCGCGATCTCCGCAAAGCGCCGTCGGGTCAGTTCCACCTCCTCCACCGGAAGATCGTCAAGGATTCCTTCGCGGCGGTCGCGGAGCACGGTCTCAAGGAAGCACACCTTCAGGGAGTCACCGAGATAGAGAACACCAAACCGATTGGCGTCAACGCGGCGTCGAGGATCGCTGAATCGGCTCGGCGACTTCCCGTATCCCAGCGGATCGGGATAAGTGCTCCAGTAGATCCGGCCGAATGTCCGTCCCGGCGATATGGTCTCGATTTCGAGCTTTGCACGCCCGAAATCGGGTGGAGGTGGAACGCCGGGCATTCAGTCGAAATCGCCTCTGGCCATACCTTCCGCCGCAGCCAACACCGGAGCATCATCGCCTTGCTGAAGGGCACGAAGACCTGTCCGCCCATCGAGCGCGCCATGGGGTGACACCAGAAACCGGTAGACCGCCCAGGCATTGTTGCCAAACATGGCATGGAGCGCCGGTAGTGGTCCGAACGGCCGGCCGTCCTTGTCGAGTTGCCAGACAGGAAAGCGGAAGCCGCGCTTGGCGCCATCGATCCCGAGCACCTGTCCGCTTTGCCGCTTGGCGTTGACCGTCACCCGCGACGTGCCGATCAGCTTGGCAAAGGCATCCGCGCTCAGCATGTCTTCGCCGGCGACAATTTCGGCAACACGCTTGCGGCCACGCGCGCGCGCTGTGGCAAGCGCCGCCTCGAGTTCGGCATCGGGCTTGCCCGTGTCCTCGACGGGAAAGGTATCGATCGGTTGCTCCTCGACCGGCGTGATCGTCTGCGCATCGGCCGCCGGATCGACCTCTACCCGGAACGATACGCGGTGGCCGATCTTGCGGCTGCGTGCGATCGCTTCCTGATAGCGTTCGAGCAATACCTTCTTGAAGTCTGCCTGTGCCGGAAGCTTTGTCGTGAAGCTCAGGGTGGCGACTCCCGCGTGCGACGCGGACCCGCTATGATTGCTGCGCTTTGGAGCGGCCATGATGAGAACCTCCTGCTGTCACCAATATGGTTACAGAGCGCAAGTTCGTCAAGTTCGATAATTTCGTAAAGTCAGTGGAGAATGGCTGCGGACTAAACAATTCCCCAGGCGCGAAACCTTCCCCTCCCCGTCATCTCGCGCAGGCCAAGCTCGCCGACCAGATTGAGCGCCCCCTGTTTTGTCACTTTTAGCCGCTCCTGGATCATGCCAGCCGAGACGAGTGGCCGCGACATCGCGAGCTCGACCAGGTCGGGCAGTTTCGAGCTGGCGCGCCGTTGTTTGAGCCGCCGCTCCATCTGGCTTTTCGCCATCGCCAGCCGGTCGTGCTCCTTCAAGCCGGCCAGCGCTGCGTCGTGAATGGCGTCGACAAAAGCCAACAACCGGTCCGAGCGATTGCGCGCCCGCCGCCACTCCCGCGGAATGTTTTTGGCGCCGAGATGCAGGCTGGCGAGATGGTTGGCGGCAAGACCCTCCTGACGCAGCAGCGCAGCCACCAGCAGTGGCCCGAGCCAGGCGGCATGCTGCAGCACCTCGATGTCGGTCCAGGCCTCGAGCAGGATCGCGGCGCNCGAGATCGTAGATCAAGTTCGGCCGCTCGTCCGAAGGCGGCGTCCTCGCAGACACGTCGGCGCCGCTCAGAATCTTCGACGAGCGCGCCAGGACAGCATCGATCTCGGCAAATTCTTCGGCGAGCAGACCGTCCTCAGCTTCATCCCGACCGTCGGTTTCAACGGTGCTGCTTCCAGCCCCCTGCCCTTCCCGACTTTTTTGTCCCGATGCCGGTGTCGCGCCGCCGCGACCAGTCAGGGCCAAAAAACCGTCGCGGCTGAGCGCCCAGTCCGGTTTTTGCGCGAAAATTCGCCGGCGGGCGCGCAGCACGGCATGCGCCCGGGTGAGCTCGTGGGTCGGGGTGCGAATGTCCATGTGGGCATCATGCAGGACAAGATCTTCGAGATGGACGAGCTCGCCCGCGAGCCAGAGCGCGGCGGCCGAGTCGGCGAAATGCTGGCGTTCGACAAAGCCGTCGCGGACGGGAGAACGAGCCAGCCGCTCATCGAGGCGGACCAAAACCTCGGTCGCGCGGGAAACCGGCCCGATCAGGGTGTTCAGAGACAAATCGCAGATGTCGTAAGCCATTGGTTTCATGATAGTTGATTCGCCATAGTCAAGCTATCTTGATGTTAGGTTGACTCACGTTGGATTTTCTCTGGCGCCTTCCTCACTATCGATAATTATCTCTTATCGATAGTGATTGATCTCGCCGCCCAAATCAGCCAGAATCGCCCTCCAGATGGGCCGCCGGCAACGACGCGGACGGCCGCGATCGACACAAAAGCGCTGTTTTTGCCGCGCGGCCGGAGGCGCCCGAAAATGACCGACACACCCGTGCGACTGCCCGACGCCGCTACCGTCGAAGCGGTGCTTAACGGTCTCGATCCAGCGTCGGCCGATGCGGACCTCGCCCCTGCCCTATCTACCGCGTTCCCTGGCTTTTCGTTCTCGACAGCGCCGGTCGACGATTTTTACTGGCGCGGCGACACCCGCACAGTCTTGACGTCCGACGGCACCCGGCTCGGTGACCACCACGACTGGATCAAGCACGGGCTGGCCGAAGTCGATGGCGATCTCACCGCCTTCTGGAACCGGCATCGAGAAAGCGGGGGAAAATTCACGGAATGGCGCGGCACCGCCGTCTTTGCCTTCTCGCCGACCGGGCCTGGTGTGGCGGACTTCGTCCAGCTTGCGCTCGGCCGCGAGATCGAGGTCCTAGCCGGTCCGGTGGTCGATCCCAACTACCGGCCCTACAGCGCCGATGATCTCTTCGATCCGTCCTGGGTCAAGCGGGAGCCGGAGACGGACGCGCCGGTGCTGGCCGGCCCGGTCTATCGGCTGAGCCGGCGAGGAGGCCTCGTCCACATGCGCAGTTTCCTGGCCGCCCGTCAGCGGCTGGAACGGGATCAGCGCGAAGCGCAACGCCCGGAGCTCGAGGCTCGTTTCATTCGTGAGGTCGGACTGAACTATGACCGGGAGACGCCGTTCCTCGAGCTCAATCCCGACTGGTTCGATTTCGTGCCAAGGGAAAACCGTTTCTTCGCGGACTGGGAGCGGTCTAGCGCCTCCTCCGACCGGGTGTTTGCGCACTGGGCGTTCGACATCAAGGATTTTGAGGATCACGGTCGGCGCCAACTCAACTTCATCCCGCGGCCGCTGAAGATGCCCGCCGAAAGGCTGCTCGTTGATGAGAGCGTGTCTGTGCACCGTCTCATGGAGCGTATCGAGGCGATCGACGCGGAAATAGACCTGCCTTTCGCCTGGTTTTTCCTGATGACGCACGGGCACTGGGTCGATCCGGACGTCGGCGATGCGATTGCGGGGGGCCTTCGCGCCGGGCGTGTGCGCCTGCCCGACAAGGACGCGGCCGTACTGCTCGAGTGGGCCGACAAGCGCTATCTGTTCTGAGGCGCGGCCATGGACGTTCGTCTGCCAAAACCCGCATCCGACCAAAAACTGCGCCGCGCCGAGGCGCTGGACGCGCTGGAGTCCGTGCTGCCGTTCGACCGCAGGGACTTTTTGGCCGAAATCCTCACCGACGACGACGTCGAGACGCTGCGCCACCTGGCAAGGGAGGGGATGGGGGAGAATTCGCTGCGGGCGCTGGCCTCGGATCTCGGCTACCTCGAAGCCTGGTCGCTTGCCGCGACCGGTTTTTCGCTCCCCTGGCCCGCGCCTGAAGCGCTGCTGATCAAATTCGTCGCCCATCACCTGTGGGATCCGGCAAAGCGTGAAACCGACGTTTCGCACGGTATGCCGGAAGACGTGACCGTGGCGTTGAAGTCGGCCGGCCTTTTGCGCGTCGACGGACCGCACGCGCCAAGCACCGTGCGCCGGAGGCTGTCGAGCTGGTCGACGCTGACCAAATGGCGCGGTTTGCGCGGCAAATTCAACGCCCCTGGACTGCACAGCGCCCTAAAACTGGCGGTGCGCGCCAGCGCCCGCCCCCGCGTACGAAAAAGCAAAAAGGCGGTGACCGCCGACATCTTGGCCGCCCTGCTGAAGGCCTGCGCCGGCGACCGTTTCGTTGACGTCAGGGATCGCGCGATCCTCATCACCGCCTTCGCCTCCGGCGGCCGACGTCGCAGCGAAATTGCTTCGCTCAGGTTCGAGCAGATCGTCGAAGAAGAGCCGGTACCCGCCGATCCCAAGGCTCCCGACGGCGAAAAACTGCCGTGCCTAAAAATCCGGCTCGGCCGCACCAAGACGACACAGGCCGACAGCGACGCCTTCGTGCTGCTCGTCGGCCGGCCTGTTCTGGCCCTGAAAGGCTGGCTCGAACGCGCCGGGATCACCCAGGGCGCCGTGTTCCGCGGCATCGATCGCTGGGGCAATCTCGAAAAACGCGCGCTGACGCCGCAAGCCGTCAATCTGATCCTCAAGCGCCGCATCGCCGAGGCCGGGTTTGATCCGATGGCGTTTTCCGCCCACGGCCTGCGCTCCGGCTATCTCACCGAAACCGCCCGCCGCGGCATTCCGCTGCCCGAAGCCATGCAGCAGTCGCAGCATCGCTCCGTGCANTATCTCACCGAAACCGCCCGCCGCGGCATTCCGCTGCCCGAAGCCATGCAGCAGTCGCAGCATCGCTCCGTGCAGCAAGCCTCGAATTATTACAATGACGCCGAGCGGACGCTTGGAAGGGCGGCGCGGATAATCGTCTGAGTCGCAGGTCGATCCGACACATCACAGCTTGCGGCGTCAGCTCCAGGACAACTGGTTCCGAGGCAGCCGCACTTGCCGCCGGCGTGCGCGGCGACCTGTCGGAAGGCGAACGGGGCCAAAGTTTCTGGCCATTCCCTGCGCGCCGGGCTTGCCTCGTCGGCCGAGGTCGATAGCGCTATGTGCAAAAGCAGCTCGGCCACGCCTCGGCCGAGATGACGCGGAAATATCAGCGCCGACGTGACCGGTTCCGCGTCAATCTCACCAAGGCCTCGGGGTTGTAGGCGACAGAAAGCCCTCCCCCGTTACGCGCCAAACAGCCGCCGGTCCCAGTAGACGGGCTGGTGCAGACTTGTCTGGATCCTTGAAAACTCCGGATGCGCCGGATTGATCAGCACATTGCAATCGAGACGCGCCACGACACTCGGTACCAGCAGGATGACGCTGCGCCGTTCTAAACACCAGGTTTCGCCAAATCCCTTGCTCACCGTCGCCGGCATCGTGTCCCAGCCGGGCAGTGACGGCTGGGAAAAGACCTCGTAGCTCAGCCCGCGCGGGATCGTGATTTCGATGTAGTGCTGGTTGGGCGGCAGTCGGCCGCTGCCATGCACCAGCTTTTCCAGCAGGGCCGTCGAATAGTGCTCGCTGGTGTAGATGAGAGGACTTCCGGGCGTGTTCCATCGCCCAGGCGCGATTGTCGAGCCGGTCGCGTCGAAGATCGGGTAGGTGCCGGCCGGATCGCCGATGCGAAAGGACGATAGCGTGCGATCGAGAGTCTGGGCCGTCACGCAGCACTGCCGTACTTCAGACCTCCGAGGATATCGACTACCANTCGGCACCGAACTCGCTCATGATAACGACGTCGATCGGTCGCTTGTCCTCAATCATCGGGTGCGGCCGAAACAGGAAATCGCGCGCTTCCTCTTCGTTCTGCCAGACATCGACAGCAAGGCCCCAGACGCGCGCGACGCGGGCCAATCGCGTGCCCTCATCCGACGAGAGGCGATGTACCATCTTGCGCCGCTCGTAGGTCGCCTTGGGGATCAGCCGGTATTTGAACTGAGCATCGCCAGGCGCCAGAAGATGCGCAACGCGCTCAAGCGCCCCGATGGGAAGTCCATTCTCGATCCGGGAGATCAGCCCGAAAGGCGACCGCGCCGCCACCTCTTTAACGGGCAGCCCCAACACGTCGGCGACATTTCCGAACGCTAGCATTTCACTCTCCATTCCATGTGAGGCAAAATATAGCCTCACATGATGCGCCATGCAAGCCCCGCATCAGCGCGAACCGATCCGCCAACGGTCACCCTGTCATCTTTGCTGTCACGCCGTTCGCTCGCAATGCCGCCATCAGCATCGGCCCGNGATCCGCCAACGGTCACCCTGTCATCTTTGCTGTCACGCCGTTCGCTCGCAATGCCGCCATCAGCATCGGCCCGACCGAAAACTCCCCTGCCCTCGCCTTCTCGGTCAGCACGCGCAGATAGCCACCAGCTGACTCGATGTGCTGTGCCCGCTGCAGAATGCAGGCAATCACCACCGCGGCAATATCCGGACCCATGACATGGCAGGCATCCTCATACGCAGACGGCGAAACGCCCAGGTATCCCCGGACGTGGGCGGCGGTTATCATGAAATCGCGCCAGTTGCCGATGCCGTCGACGGCGTACTCCACGATTTCGGGGCAGGCCTTCAGCACCATCCCCAGCGGATAGGTTTTTGGGGGTTCTGCGGTCCTCGTTAGTGGCTCGGCCGCCGACCCGCTTTTTTCCAAAGCAGGTTCAAATTCAAAAATAGAGTCGGTATTTGAATCAGATTGCTGCCGCTCGCTTTGGGACTCATTGCCGCTCGGATTCGTGGATTCCATATGGATTTCCAGCAGCTTATCCACGTCATCACGCAACGCGGCCAGATCGGCCACGATAGGTTCGAGCTCGGCAATGCGGGCTCGGCGCGGAATTGTCTCCACAACGGCGCGGAAACGCCTCCAAAGGGCTCCCCAGTCGCCCGGCACGTCTTCCTCAACGGCCGCCTCGACCAACTTCTGGATATCCCGGCGGTGTAGCGTAATGCGTTCCCGCATAAGCCGGAGCGCCCTGTTGTCGGCGCGAACACGCTCTGCCGCCGCCTCGAACTCTTGAGCACGGGCCAGCAGCGGCGCCAGGGAGAAGCCAAATGCTTCCTCGATCTCCCCACCCCTGCCCTTCCGTGCATAACGCTTGCCGTTCGGGCTGTCCCGACGGATGACTAGACCGCAATTCACCAGCTCCGCCAGGTTCCTCCGCAATGTGGAATCGGGCATGCCGTGCGCCCTGAGGGACAGCTGTGCGTTCGAGGGAAACACGATGAGGCCGTTTTCCTCACTCAGCTCACTGTCAGGATAGAACGACAGCAACGCATTCAGGACGGCCAGGGCGCGATCGCCGATGCCGACGATGCTCTTGCCCTCGCAGAGGTTGCGGTAGACCTGCCANGTTTTGCGCTGCCAGCATGGCAAGCGACATCGGCCGCCGCCCAAAGGGCGTCGTTGCAATACCCGTCTCCATTTCTTCCTTCGCCTTCTAAATCAGGCAAAAGAAATCCGCTCGCCGAAAATCGACGCTACAACTCTTGACAGTGATTCGCGGAAATGAGATTCTCGAAGTGCGATCTACGAGAAGGGCTTCCGCGACGGCGACGTTCGGGGGCCTTTTTCTTTTGCGGTTTCAGTTCTCCTGCTTCGACTGCCAATCGGCATAGAGGTCATCCAGCCGTTCGGTAATGTATGTGGCAAAGAGCGGCCCGTTGACCGCGCCAATGGCGATTGTGGCGGTTTTTCCGTTGGTTTTCAGCGAGACGCGAACCGATTTGTCATCGGGGGCCCAGGATTTGAGAGCACCGATGCTTTTGGGCGTCTTCTCAGGTTTTGTTGTCAGGGCATCGACAACTGCTTGAAAGCGTTGATCGCTCGAGAGCGCCTTGGTTTCTGGTTCCGAGAGCGATGCCAGCACGTTTTTGACGCTTGCCTTCGGCAGCAGATCGGCGAGTTCCATCCACCGCCTACGGCCGACCTCTGGCGCAGCGCCTATGGCTTCGATCAATTCGATTGGCACCTGCCGCACAACCGAGACCATTTTCGACAGAGCAGCTTTGTCGATCCCGAGGGCCGCCATGATGGTTTCTCGGGAGAACGAGCGGTCTTCCAGGCGAACTGCAAACAATGCTCTTTCTATGTATGAAAGATTGGTCCGGGCGTTGTTCTCCTGCCCCTGGCTGACGACGAGCTGGTCGTCGGAAAGTTCCCGGACGACCGCGCGGACCTTGACACCTAACAACTTGACGGCCGCCAGTCTCCGATGGCCATAGGCGACCTGATACCGTCCCCGGGCGTCTGGATGAGGGCGCACAAGTATCGGCACCTGTTGTCCGTGGTCCCTGATTTGCTCGCTAAGCTGGGCAAGCTTGACGACATCGGTGCCAATGCGATCGCTGACGAAAGACGAGTCAACGAGCGCTGGATCGATCTCAATGATCGTTTGCCCTTCGGCTAGCTGCTTCTCGATATCCTGGGCGCGTTCGAACTTCTGCGTAATGTTGCCGAGGGTCTTGGTGATCCCCCCAATAGGAGTGTTGCGCACAGCAGGAGGGACGAAGCCTGCGATCGGTCTGGCAGCCGTCATCGGCGATGAAGTTTCAGTGGCTTGGTTATCAACCGAAACCTCAATGAGATTCTTGCGGGCCATTATTTCCTCCCCCAAGTCGCCTTCAGCAGGCCTTCGATTTCCGAATTGACCTGATTCAAGGACTCCATTGCACGGTCGTAAGTTCCCCTCGTGAATTGCGACCGCTCGACCTCATAAAGGGTCTGCTTTGTCACGCCTGCGTCGGATATCGCCGTCGATTTGAGCATGGGGTAGTGAAGCATGCGATTCCCAAAGATGGCACGCATGAATCCAGTCATCTGGCTCTGCGGGCCATCATTCGGCTCGAAACGTGTCACGAGGTAGCGCATCCAGTCGTAGCTGGTGCGTCCCCCTGCCCTTTCCACGACAGCCATCAACTCGCTGGTCATCGCCAGAAATTGGCTCATCGACATCACATCGAGCATTTGTGGGTGAACGGTAATAAGAACCGATGTCGCGGCACAAAGCGCCGACATCGTCAAAAAGCCCAGTTGCGGGGGGCAGTCGATAATGACCACATCGTACAGGCTTTCAATATCGGTCAGGACTTCGCCGATCCGGGCAAAGAACATCGATTCTGCCGATCCAGTCATAATCGCTTTTGGGGTCTCATGCTCGAATTCCATCAATTCGAGGTTGCCTGGCACAATGTGCAAATTCGGCGTGTATGTCGCCCGCACGATTTCTGACAGCGGTCGTGGTTCGTCGTATCGTATGGCGCCAAAGAGCGTCTCGCCTTCGCCAACATCGAGTTCGGGCTGATGGCCGAACAAAGCCGATAGCGAGGCTTGTGGATCGAGATCAATCGCAAGCACCTTGTAACCCCGAAGTGCTAGATACTGGGCAAGGTGCGCGGACGTGGTTGTTTTTGCGGAACCCCCTTTGAAATTCATGACCGCAATCACCTGAAGTTTCTCTCCAGGACGGCGGTTCGGGACATATTTTGGGGACCCGTTCTTTTCGTCCAGAGTCTGCCGAATCCGCCCCATGTCGTCCGGCGTGTACATGCGCCGACCGTTGGCCAGCGGCTCTGGCCCGTAGCCTTCGGATGCGACTTGCCTGAGGTATCCTTCTCCGATGCCGATGTAATAGGAGGCCTCGGCCGGGCTGAAATTACGAATCGCCTTCTGAGAATTCGGAGGAAAAATCTTCTGCTGGTGCAACTGCAACTGACGTGACAGTTCGAGCGAATCTGCCGACAACATCGACGGCAGGTGCTCCTGTTCACCGATTTGAATTGAAGTCTGTAACATCCTTGGTCCTCGAACTGCGCAATTACCGCTAAGATGCGATAAACTGCGCAGTTACAATAAGACCCGATTCGTTACGAATTTACAAACGCTTAACCCTGATGCCGTTTCGAGCTTAGTTGTCCGCGGACAACTCTCAGACCGAGCAGTGGTTGTCCGCGGACAACCAAATGGCAAGTCACGTCAATGATGAAGGATCGATTGCTGTGACAGTGCCTAAGTCTGCCGCCGCCGTCCCGCTTCTCCTTACGCGGCGTCTTGTCCGGCGGCTGGCTGCAGGCCGTGAGATACTCGGCAGCGGCCTGCGCCTGCGGCCGTGATGATGACCCTCTTGCCATTCTTCAGGACGGCGAGCCAGCTCGCCAGATAGGCGGCTGTGTTTTCGCGCGGATCATGCGCCACGCCCACAGGAACGATGCCGCGAGCTCGGCAATGAGCTCCTCGACGGCATAGCCTTGACTGCCGGACCTGCCCGTCAGATCGCGGTCCAGGCGATGCTTTGCGCCCGACCAATGCGACACCTCATGCAGCAAGGTCGAGTAAAGGTGAACCTCGCTATCGAAACGCCCGCGGTCAGGCATGAGGATGTCGTCGATACTGGGCCGGCTGTAAGCTTTGGTGCCGGTGACGTCACATAAACAGAGATGGGCTGTCGTTGCGATTTTTGGGAATGATTTCAGGCGATCACGCTGGCAGCAGCTTTCCATTGCGCCATGGCATTCAGGCGGTGAAGATGAACCTGAAAGGCGGAGCGTTTTGAACGGGGCGGGACGAAGAGATTGCGGACTGCAGAGAAGGTCGAGACGAAACGCTGGAGACTCCCCGGTGATCGAAAGCCTTGCATCATCCGCTTTCGTTTTCGCAGTGGCACATGCGAATTCTCCGCTCTGTTGTTCAAGCCCTTGTGCGACCGGTGCTCGATGTCCGGCATGACCTGACGCCGCGCTGCTCCATAGGAGCCGACCCTGTCGGTGATCATGCGCTTCGGTACCTGGCCCTGCTACTTCAACAGCCGTGTCAGCAAGCGCTTGGCGGCCTTGGTGTTGCGCCGGGTCTGGACGATCTCGTCGAGCACATAGCCGTCCTCGTAGACGGCGCGCCATAACCAATGGCTTCCTGCCGGCGATCGTGATGGCGTTTTCGTCGAGGTGCTAGATATCATTTCGACTGGGCTGCTTGTGGCGCAGGCGCCGAGCGTAGTCCAGCCTGAACTTCCTGCCTCAGTGACGGATCGTCTCGTAGGAAACGACGATGCCGCGCTCCAGCAGCATTTCTTCGACATGACGCAAGCTCAGCGGAAATCGATAATACAGCCACACCGCGTGGGCGATGATCTCGGGTGGGAACCGATGCCGTTTGTCATCCCCCGCATCTATCGCAGCGATCCCTGACAAGCGGTTACCGGGACAACGCCCGTTCTATCATCTCCAGCGCATCGTCAGGCGATAGGTGGGCAGTGTCCAACACCAGGCGTTCCGTCTGCCACGGCTCATATTCATGCTGTTGGACGGATTGCCACGTCGGGGGATCAATCCGACGACGTCGACGGTCCGCGCCTCGACCCTCCGGCGGTGCTCAATCGGATCAGAACAAACAACCTCGATATTAAACAGGGCGGACTTGGCGCGATCCGCAGTCGCGCGCCAAGCCCGCAGCTTTCGGCGACCGGGTTGACACAATCGACGATGACCGTCGTCCCGGCAGCGAGATTGGATTCCGACAAGGCGGCTGCTACGATGTAGCCTGCGGGTCGGACTTCGGCGGGCAGGACGTGGGCGTCGCGGATCGCCTGTTCGATCGTGTCGATCCGGAGATATGCTGCAGATAGTCTAGCTGTGAGTTTGCGGGCGATTGTTGTCTTTCCGCTTCAGGGCAGACCACTAAACACGACCAGCATCGGCTGCTTCACCTGTGGATCGGATCTATCCAAAGCACCTCCTCGGGTGCTTCCACTGGCTCGATGTCCAGATTGACGACCACCGGCTCCTGGCCTGACCTGACAAGAACGCATTCCAGCGTCTCGTCGCGGCTGGCATTGATCTCCTGATGCGGCACGTAGGGCGGGACATNACCTGACAAGAACGCATTCCAGCGTCTCGTCGCGGCTGGCATTGATCTCCTGATGCGGCACGTAGGGCGGGACATAGATGAAGTCGCCGGGACCGGCTTCCGCGACATATTCCAGGTTGTCGCCCCAGCGCATGCGCGCCTTGCCCTTGACCACATAGATGATGCTTTCCAGATCGCCGTGGTGATGCGCGCCGGTCTTGGCGTTGGCGTGGATGGTCACCGTGCCGGCCCAGATCTTTTCGGCACCCGCCCGCGCCTTGCTGATCGCCGCCGCCCGGTTCATGCCAGGCGTCTGGGCGGTGTTGGGGTCGAGCGAATTCCCAGGGATGACTTTTACCCCATTCTCGCGCCAGTCGACCGGCGTGTGATCATGATCATGCTCATGATGGCGGCCGTCGTGGCCGTGGTCTTTGGTCAAAGTCGCCTCGTCTTTCTCTGTCCCGGTCATATCTAGTCAAGCAGCGGCGGCGCGGGTTGTGATGGCCTGGACGGCCGCGACAATATCGGCCGGTTCGGTGCGCACAAGCCAGTCCGGGCTGACATCGGCAAATCGCACCGTGCCCGTCTGATCGATGATGATCGCAGCCGGCATCGGCAGCTCCCAGGTTCCCGTTCCGGTGACCTCGCCGATCGGGCTCCCGCTCTCGACCGAAAGGCGGCGCGAGGCTTCGTCGAATGAATATAGGATGCCGAAGCGGCGTCCCAGTGAATTGCCCGCGTCGGTCGCGATCAGGAAATCCAGTTGGTGGCGATCCTTGATGTCGCGCAGCTTTTGGGGAACCTGCGGGCTGACGCCAACCAGCGTCGTACCC
>NZ_AYWU01000058.1:0-12644 GCF_000502375.1 Mesorhizobium sp. L48C026A00
GTCAGCCGGGTTCGGCGGTCGCAAGGCGCAACATGGTCGCCAAACGCCGCGAAGCTGCAAACACAATCGGCAAGCGTGTCGGTCGGGCGCACCTCATAAGGGCCCCAACAAGCCACCCCTACCCCCGCCACCGACAAAACCCGGCGGGGCGAGGCCCGCGGGCGCCTACGATGGCGCTTTGCATGTGTGTTCCTACCCGCGCAGGTGGCCTTAAGTCGCAAACTATTGGCTTCAGTAAGCAGGGCCTCGGGCTTCATTGACGCTGCGACCAACACCATATGGGTTATCCATAGCCCTCCAAAACGAGAGAAGCTCGCTCCGGCGCGGTCGCACTGCGGCCGTCAGCCGGCAATGGCTATGAACTAGGAAACTATCATGCCTGATAATATCAGACTAACTTCGAGAGACGTCCCCCTCATTCAGCTAGGCCTCTATCAGTGCCGCTTTCCGGTGAGCGAAGACCGGTCAGTACCCGGCGGTCACCGCTTTTGTGCTGGGCCAACTTCGCCTGACCGCGTGTACTGCGATCACCACCACAGCATCGTGNCCCGGCGGTCACCGCTTTTGTGCTGGGCCAACTTCGCCTGACCGCGTGTACTGCGATCACCACCACAGCATCGTGACCGCCGTCGAGCCTCGTCGAGCCCGTTCGGGTCTCCATTTCGCTCAACGACGCGCCGCGTAAGTTAAGCGGGCGGCAGCTCGAACTGGTAGCAAGGCTCGGCGTGATGCGCTCCACATCAGTTGGGGACATCGTCGGTTTGAACGCTAGAGGGCTACGGAGCGCGTTTAGCGAACACCTTCCCAATGTTAACGAGCGCATAGAACAACCAGCCGATGACATGCCCGAAGAAATAGATGCATAGCCCCAAATAGGTGACCATCGCCCACCGTCAACAGCGTCTCACCAGACGAAATATCCTTCGCGAATATGGGAGGCAATATATCTGAAATCCATCCAAAACGCAGACCCCAGCTGCATCCCCATTGTCCGCACATCGAGTATGCACTCGGTATCGTTACTCCGAGCCATAGCGTCGAAATTGCAATGAAATTGACCCACGAATAACGTCGGTCCCGAATGAGCCCATAGATCGAAGTCGCCTTCGCAAAGGCGAGCCCTATTGATGCCAGAATAGAAAACACAATCGAGATCAGAAGGCTCATGATCGATCCGCATGCTGCTGCAAACCGCTAAGTCACAGCTCGCGCCTTGACGAAACGTTCGGACAAGTCATCAATTTTTAGGTGACAACGAAGGGCACGTCGCAACCCACAGCTGCGCTCGATACGGGGTGAGTTTCGGAGGTAGTTATGGCCGCTTCTATTCTGCTGATGGAGTGTGGTACGGACGGCGTGCGGCGTAATGGGGGCCCACAAGCCACCCCCGCCCCGGCCTGCCGATGAACCCGGAGGGGGCAGGTGCCGTCGGCATCCGCTCGCCCCCGCCGGCGCCGGTCTCACACGCTGCCGCCCTAGGGGCAAACTCAATCAGATGGCTGTGGCCGATGGCCGAGATGGGTGGAATATTGCCGAGCGCGCGGTCTCATTGCTTGAGGCACTTGCGGCCTATTGCCATTGCCTTGAAAGTCCCCTTCAGATCGACGACAAAGGCCCCCTTGGTTTCCGGAAACACGGTCATTTTATATCTCTTAGCCACGGCGCGCTTGAATTTCGGATCGTCTGTCAAGATGTAGCCGCCAGAATATCCGCCCTTGAGTTCGCCGCTCGTGCTAGTGGCGACACCCTTAAAGAGTTGCCCGTCGATAGAGACGAAGATATCTGACGTCTTCCCGTTCTGAAGGCCGATGTCCTCCTTGGTGAACACGCCAAGATACCCGACCTCCTGATTTGCGGTAACGCCCATTTGCACCGCACTTGGCCCATCTTGGCGCACGATCAAGCAATCTCCGCGGGTTTGATTGGCATAGACGGTCCAGCCCTCGACGTCATCCCCGTATCGGACAAGCACATCGCTGGCCTTGGGAAGGGGGTTTTGATCTTGTGCGTAGGCTGCCATCGCAGACGAAAGTGCTACTGACGTTGCCGCGATGAGTGTCATGAATTTTCGCATAAATATTCCTCCCGTGTGCAGGCTGAATTGTTCTGTGGATGTGGGCACCATACCCGTCCCCGTACGTCCGGTCGGAAAATACTCTCACGGAAAGAGGTGCAATGATACTTAGAGGAAATATCTGGGCCCTAAACGTGTGCGGCGTCGTTCGGACGGAGGTCGGTTCGGGGTCATGGGTCGTGAGTTCGACCGAGGGCGAGCGAACTTCCGCAACGGGTCGAACTCGGTCGTTCAGAGTTGGGTTTTGGGACGAGAGCGGCGGGCCATGAGGGCGGTCCCGAAGTGTGAAGAGGGTGTCGGTCGGGCGCGCCTGATAGGGGCCCCATTTTTCCACCCCCCACCCCCGCCACCGATGATAGCCGGGAGGGGGCTGCCGGGGGTGGCGGCGGTGTGCCGGCGCGCCTCCTTTCCCGGCCTTGATGGCTCAGGTTTGTTAACGCGCTAAAGGGGCCTTACAGCCGCATCAATCACCGCTACGGGTAGTCGCACGTTAACAGCTTAACAGAGAGCGACCATGACCGTTTATGCCTACACCCGCGTTTCGACCATCGCGCAACCCGACGACGGCGAAAGCCTTGATGTGCAGCGCAGGCAAATCGACGGCTACGCCATGCAGCATGATCTTGCCGTCGAAACTCATTTCGTCGAACGTGGCGTGTCAGGTTCGCTGCCACTCGCCGAACGACCACAGGGGAAGCTGCTTTTTGCTGCGCTCAAGCCCGGCGACATCGTGATCACGCCAAAGCTCGACCGGATGTTCCGATCCGCTTTGAATGCGCTCGACGTGTTGGCGCAACTTAAGGCCGGCGGCGTCTCGCTGCACATGATTGATCTCGGTGGTGATGTGACCGGCAACGGCATCAGTAAACTCGTTTTCACGATCTTGTCGGCGGTCGCCGAAGCCGAAAGAGATAGAACTCGCGAGCGGATCGCCCAGGTTAAGGCCGATCAGCGTGAACGGAGCCGTTTCCTCGGCGGGACGCGCCCGTTTGGCTATCAGATCGCCGCCGACGGCGAACTGGTCGAAGATGCCGGTGAACAAAAGGCCATCGCCAGAATGTGCGAACTGCGTGGTCACGGGCTGTCTCTTCGCGCCATCGCCGAAGCTTTGGCCGACGACGGAATTGTGCTTTCGCATGTGGCCGTGAAGAAGGTTCTGGAGCGCAACGGCGGCAGCGAAAGGAGCGCGCCTGAAGAAAAGGCTTCAACGGGCCAGCCGGCTCTCGGAACGCGATGGTAGGCGATCCCGAAATCGGCCCGCGCCGGGCCAAGGAAGGCCGTACAGTTGATCAAACGCCCCGGTCGGCCTTCGGGACCTGACACACCGAACGCGCCTAAGCGGCCTTTCTAGTGGCGCATGTATATTTGGCAAACCCGCCAACCGGTTGAAGTTATTCATCTAGGCTTGTGCGGGGCGCTTGCACATTGGTGCGGGATGTCTGGATTGACTAGAATGGTGATCCGCGAGCCAGCCTCGGCCGGGCACGTAGGCACTAACGATGGGCTGGTTTCGATACGATAGTCTTTTCCGTCAAATACGTATTGCAACAGGTAGCGGTCGGGGCCTTCGCCGCCATCAATGCGCTTCAACACTTCAGCGGCTGCCGGTACCCAGTCCTTTGTATGGTCTCGTAGCCAAATGCTGTGCAGGAACGCAACGGCAAAGAACGCTCCACCACAGAGCAGGAAAGCGACCAGAAAGGCTGCAAAGTCGCTCATTTAGGCTTTCTACCGCCCTTGTTGTCGTCCGTTGCATTTGTCAAATATATAATCGCTTGTCTAGTTCGCGCGCTTCGGCGCGAACTTGGCCTGCCACTCGTCCAAGGTCATCCCCTTGAACTCGCCCGGCTCACGCATCGGGCGGCGTAGCGTCGAGGTGACTTCGGCTTTATCAACTATCAGCCCGAGCAGCTTTGCCTTTCCAAGCACAGCACTGACGCCAGCAGCCGGATTTTTGGTGGCGAGCGCCAGCTTGAACATAATGCTGAGGTCGGCAACCAGATCGTTGACCGTGATCTCCGACCGCCTTGCAGCCTCAGCCTGAAGCTCGGCAATGCGGGCGGCCACCTTAGGCAACCTGACCATCTTCGAGGCCTCCACCTCAGCAGCATTGCCGCGCGCCCGGTAGCCAGCCTCGATATAGGCTCGAGATTGGGGGAGGCCCTCGGCGAGGCCAAGGCAGAAACGCTCCTGCCTTATGTTCAGTTTGGCGTTGGGCATGGTGGTGTCAGGATACCACAGTCAACTTCCTGACGCCACAGAAAGTAAACTCAATCAGCTGGCCGGCGCCATTGGCCGAGATCCATGCGGTGATGCCCTCGGGCGAGACGCCACCTGCCCCAATTGCCAGAGGCCAACAGGTTCCGGAACAAAGTGCCGGGTAATCTTCTTTTGTGTAGTATGCTGAAGGTAGCGCACACGCCTCCAGTGAAGTCTCGACCACCTCACAAGGAGCAACCACAATGCGTAAATGTCTCGCAGCCATCACTCTTGTCGCGATCGCCGCGTCCATTGTGCCCAGCGCGGCTCAAGAGGCCAACACGACGTTCGGTGTGCTCGACTGCGTTGTCGCAGCTGGCACTCGCTACATCATCGGCTCGAAAAAAGCTCTGACATGCACCTTCACGTCGGCCAACCCGAAGGTCGCACGCGAAACATACATAGGTGTCATCACGAAGTTGGGTCTGGATGTCGGCCCGACACCGAAGGCAGTGCTGCGGTGGCGGGTGCTTGCGCCAACTGGTAACGTCTATGCGCCCGGCGTGCTGGCCGGCAACTACAACGGCGTCGGCGCAGAAGCGACGGTCGTCGTGGGTGCCGGTGCCAATCTTCTGGTTGGAGGATCCAACAGGACCTATACGTTGCAGCCACTCAGTGTCCAGGTGCAGACTGGCCTGAACGTTGCAGCCGGCGTGACCAGTTTCCAACTTCGCGCCGCCAAATAGAGTGTTAGCCCTCGGCGCGCCCAGACCGCCAGCCATCACCTACGTGGTCTAGCGGTTCGGCGACAATCGGCGCGGGCACCGCATGTTGACGACCAAGGACGAAGCGCCGGCCTCGCCGACATGTCCCTGTCCGCGATAACCCGCCTCGCGATAGGCCTGCGTCGCGCTCAGGCCCTTGGCCACACCATGACAGAAATTTTCGCGGCGGTTGTTCTTGAGGACCGGCATGGCGGCAGGATAGCGCGGGATTGGCTTTTCGCCACAGGGACCCTTCCTGTCTGCGCTATTGTGCCATTGGTGCGCCATCGGGAAATACAATTGGCGCAACTCAATGCGCCATTGAATTTCCTTAGGGCACCTTCATCAATGGCGCACCCCGTTTTGCGCCAACGGTGCGCCATTACAACTAGCCAATGGCGCAGGTCCAGAGGGCTCTTCAGGTGACCTCGTTTCATGTCATCGACGTGGAGCCCTTCTCGGTCCTTTCGAGTGACCAGGCTATAATACGTTTCCTTGAGAATCAGGCCGTTCTTGACCCAAGTGGCGATGATCTCGCGGCATTGTTGTTCCGTCTTCTTCGGAGCGCGCTTCTGGACCACTTTCCAAGCGGCGCGGGCCTTGGCAGCGCCGGCGTCGGAGTAGCGTTCGCCGTCCGCCATCCCGGCGTCGATATCGGTGAGGATTCGGTTCACCAGATCGTCGGTTAGCCCTTCCCACGTTTCGGGCGGGGTCCACTGCTCGATGGTCTGCACATTGTCGCCGTCGGGATAGAGGTGGTTGCCGTTGCCCAGCACTACACTGACCAGCTTGAACCGCTTCGCGGCGGCGGCGGGCGGTGTAATGTTCACCTTGCCGCTGTCCATCCGGATGTAGAGCCGCCGGTCGGCAGGTGGTACCCCGAATCTCTCGGCCTCCTCGTCGCTCATTGTCGTCAGGGTATAGACAAGGCGTGCGCCGTCCTTGATGGCGCTGGCGCCGCGTCCCCGGTCGGCATTGCCGGGGTTGGCGGCGCCCTTCGCTGTGTGGTGTGGTACGTCAACGGCGATATTCATCTCGATGGCGAAGTTGGCGAGGAACTCGATCACTTGGTCCATCTGGTTGTTGTCGTTTTCGGTCAGGCCGTGCGTCTTCACGAACGGGTCAAGGCAGACGAAGTCGATCTTGTTGCGTTCGATGGTTCGGTCATGACGGCGAGGGAGAAATGCGCAGCTAGGTGTCAATCCTAATTGGAGGTTCACGCAAAGAAAAACCCGCCACCGTGAGGCAGCGGGCTATGACAGTTTTTGTCCGGTTCAGTGATGGTCGCTCCGCCCACGTTTTCTACGAGGTTGCTTCGTGATCGGATGCGCTGCAAGAACCGCCTCGTCCGCCGCGATGAGCTTGGCGACTTCATCCGCACCGATCGGCAGATAGCGGTCCTTTGCGGCTTCTCGCTTCCATTGAACGGCCAGGACATCGGGTGCTGGAACTCGGATTTGATCGGCCACAGCCTGCCGCTTCCTGTCTACGCTGATCGTTCGTTGGTCAGAATAAGATCCAGATTTATCCTCGTCCTCTAGGACGTACATCGCGTGAATCCTTTTCGCATGCAAGTAAGCCATTTCCGCAATTGTGAGGCTGGTGACAGCATCAGCCTTGCGCCAAGGAAGGCGGCGCGCCTGACGCATGAGCTGATTGTGGTGCGTGTCGATGAGGACGGCATCGGGCAACGGATCAAGGCATTGCTGCACTTCGGCGAAACCACAGCGCCACAGACGGCGCATCGCGCATCAGCGGTTTCCCATCGCCTAATCATTTCGCCATCATATTCTTCACGGCATAAATCGCTTGGCGGCACTTGCATGATGCGGGACTTCGCTACCAGCGGTCAGTTTGCGGGTGCACTTCGCCGTTGTTGACCTGTGAAAGTGCCGCCCCCGGCGTCCAGGCAGCCTTGTGTTCTCAAGCTACATTCTTCTCATATTGGGAGCGCTCAGAGACCGGCGGCTCGCTGTTTCCGCTCGAAAGTTCTCATGGCCCGATGGATGTTCCGGAGAGCTTGGCTGGAATCGTGCCAGCCTTCGAATTCGATTTGTTTGTCGGTGCCGGACACCGACGCGAGGAAAAACTGCTCGATCTCGGATCGCAGACGATCCGGAACATTCTCGCCAAGGAGAGACTCGCTATGGGCGTCTTGCTTGTGCGGGCAAAATACAAAGCGATCGTTTCTCACGGTCTCGCCGTTCTCCGTTTGCATGACACAAAGGGCCGCCAGCAGATCGCACTTGATGACAACACCGGGAGCGCTGGTGGCCTCATGGATGACCAGGCCGTCGAGGGCGTCGCCATCGTCGCCCAATGTAGAAGGCAGAAAGCCCCAGTCGTACGGGTAGGCCAGGCCCGCTGGAAGCGGCCGCGTATATTCGAAAAGCTTCTTCTTGGGCTTGTAGGTCAACTTTGCTTCGGCGCCACGCGGTGTTTCCACGACCACCCTGATCCGACCCTTCGATGTAGTCGTAGGCAGTGTCAGATAATTCGCCACGTTTGGTCCTCGCCAGTCCATGCCAATGGCTCTATTCCGATGGCGGATCGCAAATCATTCAGGAAGATTGTCGCCATCGTTCTTGTCCATTGCGCCAACAATGTTTTCTGCCGCCGTATGTTCCAAGTGCTTGGGCCTTCATTCTAGCGGCCGTCATTTGCCTCGCGATGGCGCATCAGGGCCGAACCGATCGCGCAGCTTTACCAGATCGAGCGTGTCACGGTGGTGACACGGCGCATGGTGGCAGTGCGCCGTCACCGTCATCTTCGCGTCGATCAGAGATTGGAACGTCCAGCCCTTTTGCCATTCGGCCGATATGGCGCCGGTGTGGTCAGCTCGCCAAGCCTTGTCCTGGTGGACTATCCATCGAGGACCACTTATCATCACTCGCGTATCGTTCCCGTTAAATCGGGAATTTCCTATGAGGCTCTCCCTAGGGCGAACACTCAAAAGGTTCAAAAGGGTCTGGGCCGTGGGCTTCTCGCTGTTTCCCTGCTGTTTTATAAGCGGCAGGGCATTAACCGGGAACCGGCTAATTAAATTGCGCTAAGCCATTGTCCTCTATAGGGGCTTTGAACTAACTTCCCTCACGAATATGCGCGTATCGGTCGCATTACCCTAGAAATTGAAGGTAACCGCAGAGATTGCCGCGCTATAAGGCCGGTCCGTTCTGATAGCAGTGCAGTTGGCGAGAATCTCGCATAAGCGCCTCCGACAGAACTCAAGCGCCCCCGATGAAAAGCCCGCCACCTGAGGCAGCGGGCCAAAAACACGAGGCGCCGCTGAAACCCGACATCGTGTAGACGCGCCGCCGTTCATCGACGGTTCAGGCTCCTTGGCGTAAACTAGATAGCCAGCAACTGCGTCTTCCTATTCAGAGGAGTCCGCGATGAAAAGGCTCTTATCAGCACTAGCAGCCACAATCTTGGCCGTATCTTTCGCCTTGCCGGTCAACGCCGCGCCGATGTTCATGCAGAAACCCGAGCAAGCCCAGGCCAACGTGGTCGAACCCGTCAAAAAATGGAAAAAGGGGCACGGTAATCGTCACTGGCGGAATGGCCGCCACTGGAACAACCGGTACGCAAGGCGGAATGGCCGCCACTGGAACAACCGGTACGCATGGTGAAATTGCGGCTACTATGGTTCTTGTTATCCACGCCGCTACTACGGCTACCGTAACTACTATCCGCGCTACTATCGGCCGTACTATCCGGGATACTATCCGGGCTACTATCCGGGCTACTACCCAGGCTACTACCCTAGCTACTACCCTGGCTACTACCCTGGCTCGGGAGTGAGCATTTATCTGTCGTTCTAGCCAGCTGGATGCCCCTGCTGAAATCGTCAAGCACGCCCCTTGCGGGGGCCCAGCTTGCGCTTGTGCAGCCCTTGCCCGATGGTAGCCGGGCTTGGGGGCCATGCATGAAACCGGGTTCATCCGGGGAATGTCGGTCTCCATAAGTTTCTGAACGGGCCTCGCTTTCGGTCGGCGGCCAGGCACCAGCATGACATCCGTGCTAAGTGCCCCCAATTCGGAGGGAAAGATGCGACTATTTCTGGTGTTGATTTTGATGGCGCTGAGCGGCTGCGTATCCAATGTTTCCCCGGATAGTGATGGTATACCACGCCGCGCGTCCTTTGCTGGAAGCCATTAGCCCGCTTAATTTGGCTGATTGCCAACGCCTATTTGCCGGTGCCTCAGCACTTGACGAGGAAAGCGAGACAAGCGGCAGCGCATAGAACGCGGAAAGCTAGCTTTCATCCCAGAAGTCCTGCAGCGAAGCTTGGCGAAGGTCGTCCTCGCCCCTGAGGTGCTTCACGCGGGCTTTAATTCCCGCCTTGACCCACTGCGTTGCCGGCCGCTTTGGCATGTCCTTTGGCGGTGGCCCGGCATGTTCCTGGACCCGTTTCCATAGCAGCTCGCGCATCTCGCGATTGACGCTCACGAACGCACTGCCGACATATTTCCGGGTGCCTGGCTCGGCCATCAGGGCGAATGCGGGCTTGCCCCGCTCGCGTTCGACGCGAAGAAGCTCGAACTCGCTTTCGGTGGTCTGATCGCGATTGCTCGCTTCTTGATGGTGGTGGCACAAGCCCTAGGAACCCGGCGAATAATCGATATCTCCGCAGGCGCTGGAGGGCTGCTTGACGGGTCAAAATAGCCCGCGCCTCAAGTGCCCGCCCGCAACCCCTGCGCCATATGCGATGCAGTCATTTCGCGAAAAAATGAACGGCCTTCCTGCCTGCTCTGCTGACAGTTCCCCGTCTGCCATGCTACCATGCACGAGGATAATTCCTGTCGCACC
Organism: Mesorhizobium sp. L48C026A00; assembly: GCF_000502375.1. Lineage (NCBI taxonomy): Bacteria > Pseudomonadati > Pseudomonadota > Alphaproteobacteria > Hyphomicrobiales > Phyllobacteriaceae > Mesorhizobium > Mesorhizobium sp. L48C026A00. The sequence continues at coordinate 9,847 of NZ_AYWU01000058.1, forward strand.
GATAGAGTTCGTAAGCTGTGTGACGGAGTGATAGGTGAACGATGAAAAAGGAAAAGCCTTTCGTTCCCATCGAGTTTCACATAAGCACGGTCGCGGACGACAAGGGCCCTTTCGGCATTCTCTCTGTTCGCACAACAGGTGGCCGCTTGGAGATTGCGCTAGACAGCGAGGCAACGGTCGCGCTTCTCGACGCAGTAGCTCGACTTCAGGCGAAGATAGATGAGCGTCGCTAGCGTTTATCAGGGATTGGAAGGTCCACGCTACGCATCCCACGTAAGGGGATCTCGTTCGCATTCGGCGCGGTCGGCGGGGTTGAACGGACGCCCTTTCCAGTCTCGGTAAGTCACTTTCTCGCGGTCTCGTTGAGCCGCTCTCTCGTGAGACATGTCGAGCAGTTGCCTGATAGACACATAAGTTTCTCTCCGTTGTCCGATGGCACGCTGCCAACCGGATGTTTCCGTAGGAACGGAACGTGAGCATTTTACGAAATTAGCAAATGATGCATGTAGCGGCATATAGTTCGGTAGTGTGCTGAGAGTTCTGCAAATTCGCTGAGAGGGGGCGGTCATGGCAGGCTGGTGATGTTCAACGTCACCTGATTCCCGCGAAGGAACGCCACCATGACCAAGACTGAAAGTAAGACCGCCATCTTGCTTGAAACGCTCCGACCGACGCGCATGTTCATCCCGGTTCTGCTTGCTGTGACGTGCGGATTGCGACGCGGCGAGATCCTGGCGTTGCGCTGGCACCATCTCGAACTAGGCGATAACCGCCGGCAGGTATCCGTCGTGGAGAGTGCCGAACAGACTACAGAGGGTGTCCGCTACAAGGAGCCGAAGTCCGGCAGGGCGCGGACCGTGGCGCTGTCGGCCAGCGTGGTTGCCGAACTGAAAGCGCATCGCATTCGGCAAGCAGAGGAACAGCTCCGGTTGGGGCTGCGGCCGGACGGTGACAGCTTCGTAGTCGCCCAGGTCGACGGCTCGCCTTTGCAGCCAAGGTCGCTTACGCATGAGTGGGTGCGCGTCTTGGGCAAGACAGCCCTGCCCCGCATCCGCTTTCATGACCTTCGGCACACCCACGCCACGCAGATGCTATCGGCCGGGGTTCATCCAAAGGTCGCCAGCGAACGCTTGGGCCACTCGACGATCGGGATTACCTTGGATCTGTATTCCCATGTCATGCCGGGGATGCAGGCCGATGCCGCCGAGCAAGTTGACGCCGCGCTGCAGGCAGCTATAAGCGACGGGCGAAAAGCCAAAGCGTTGCAAAGTAGCAAACAGCCCTTTGAGCAAACCGCAGAGAGGCAGAAAACGATTTAAAGTCAATTACTTGGAGGGATGGCCGAGCGGTTTAAGGCACCGGTCTTGAAAACCGGCGTGGGTGCAAGCCCACCGTGGGTTCGAATCCCACTCCCTCCGCCATATGCCATTGATTTACTTGTATAATCTGTCATTTTACATGTTATACGTACAAAATAACGGACATCTCTATTAGCGTGCCTAATTTGGTTTTAATCTCGGTGCTGCTTTCACATGCTGTGCAAGCTTCTTGGCCTTTTCGATATCCCCTACCCGCAACTGAGGCGCGATGAACTTGAAGAGCGCCGAAACTTGCCTCAACGCGTCCTCGGGTGTGTTAGCAGCGCTGGGTTCCACCAGTTGCTCAAAACCCAGCCTGTCAAGCGTGGTGGTTGCGATCTCGACCTCGGAGAAAAGGCTAGGGAAGACACGCCTGTCCAAATATGGCTCTCGGGTCGCATGATCTATCCGAAGCGCTAAGGTCTCTAGATCCTCGGACAGTGCCTTTGCTTTGGCCTTCTTTCCCACGGGATGGCGGCCATCTAGTCGGCGCATAATCGCGTCTAACCATGCACCGGCCGCTAGCCCCAAAACGCCGCCTGCGATCCACGGGAAAGCAGTAACACCGACCAGCTTTTCCAACCAATTTAACGCTGTTGTGACGGCCGCCCCTGGGGCAGAGAACCACCCTATATTTTCTAAGGCGTGGTCGAGGAATGGCTGAAAAAGCGCCGTAAGCACCAGCGCTACGCAGAATAGCAATAGCCAACGAAGTCCCCTCGCCATCCACAGAGCATACGTAGAACTGGAAGGATGTGGAGTCCTGAATTTAGCATGAGGCCCACCAGGCCTCTCCAGGCAGTCTCCTTGCATTCCTGCGCCTTCCTGCGACTATCGGCAGCTCCACGCGACATGGACGCGACATAGAGAAGATGTGTTGGGGGGTAAATGACTATCGCCACGAGGGCCATTCTCGTTGGATTGCTTGCTGTCGCGCAACCGGCGAGCGCCGGTCAGCACGTAGTCAGATGTGAGTCCGGCTCTTGGTCCGGCCACACCATCGCGCAAATGAATGACGGCTCCTTTAGCTCCGTCGATGACAAGATCGGCTACAAAGAGACGATCTACATCTNTACATCTTTTCGGATGAAATCGGTTCGCAGGGCGTCATCGTCTATGGATCAGAAAAAATTCCGGCGACTACTGTAAATCGATATCGCACCTACACGATCTTGACCTACACCTTTGGCGGCGTGTCCAACATGGATACAATTTTCGATACTGGCCTTGTGTTCAATCAGTACGGAAAGGCGTCGTTTGGCGTCGTGCCGACAGCGTCGACATTCTTCAACAAGTGCCACACTGGAGAATGAAAAAGCCCGCCACCATGCGGGCAGCGGGCTTGCTGGTGTATGCGGGTTAGTGCTTGTCACTTCCGTCGCGATCGTTCCAAAGCTTCTCGGCTTCTGCCCATGTGTCAGAAGGCGGCCCCTGTGCGCC
>NZ_AYWU01000059.1:0-11677 GCF_000502375.1 Mesorhizobium sp. L48C026A00
CGACATCGCGATACGCTATCTCCCTGCCGTCCGCTGAAACCAGTGTCACGCGAGCCCGTCCTTCCAGCAGGAAGTAGACTTCGCGACCAGTGTCGCCGTGGGAAATGATCAGCTCGTTGTGTCGATAGCTGCGCTCGTGCCACCGTTTGGTCAGCNATCTTACTCCCTATCCAAGGAAATTTGATGGCCGCAGGCCCCGCTTTCCGGAAAGCAAAACTGGGAGCGGATTTTTCCAATGTTTTCCCCGGTGTGGGAATTCCCACAGCCGAGCCTGGTCCGACTGGCATATCCTTGTTTGCAACATCCAGGCCTGCGCAGAAGCCATAAGGTGTCCCGCGATGGGTCAATAAGTCTGGCACGGCAGTTGCATGGTCAGGTATGGGGGAATGGGGCGGAGGCCCGTCGCTTCGCAAATGTAGCGGCGGGTCTTCTGCATAGAGGTCGCGTCCCAGTCTACGCGCTGCCGTCCGTCTCGCTTTCCTCGTCTATCGCCCGGACCGGCAGTAAGCAGCTGTAGGTATCGGCGAAGTCGAGATCGAGGAAGACATAGGGAGTGTCTACGAAGTGGTCCTCGATGCGATAGTCCACCAGGACGAAGGCTTGGCGAGCTGACCACACCGGCGCCATCCCGGCCGAATGGCAAAAGGGCTGGACGTTCCAATCTCTGATCGACGCGAAGATGACGGTGACGGCGCACTGCCATCAGCGCCGCGTCACCACCGTGACACGCTCGATCTGGTAAAGCTGCGCGATCGGTTCGGCCCTGATGTGCCATCGCGAGGCAAATGACGGGCGCTAGAATGAAGGCGCAAGAAACTTGGAACATACGGCGGCAGAAAACATTGTTGGCGCCATGGACAAGAACGATGGCGACAATCTTCCTGAATGGTTTGCGAGCCGCCTGCCCGAGGATCCGGTGATCCGTGCAGATATTCGGACTAGGATTTCGAGAGAGACGGATGGGAAAAATGGGCTCTCCGGTATGGTGCTCACTAAAGCCGGGCGGGACGACAATCTGGTCGAAAAAAAGGAAGAAGCCAGCGCCGCCCTCGACAACCAACCGTCCGGGGTTCCGTGGCTCCTAGTCCTGTGTGTGCTCTCAATGTTGGCCTGGGCAGGGTACGCGCTGGCCGGTTCGTATTTTCTATAACGCCCGCTCACCGACCCCTTCGCCTACCATGTACCGGATCGCCAGTTCGGTTCCCGGAACAGGCAACCTATTTCCGCAATCGATGCGTTTCCTACGGCTTCGAGCCAGGGACCCCGCCCATGGCCCAATGCATCCAAAATGAATCCATTTCGTCTCGCGGCAGGGCATCTGCCAGGGCGAATGCGGCATTTGCCAACATGCAAAACAGTCAGCCGAAAACGACGACTTGCAACCGCTTCGGCAACACCGTGAACTGCACGACGTTTTGAGTTGGCCCGAATGACCCGCCTATCTGTTGCGGAAGAGCTTCCGATCGCATCGCGGACATGTCGCGCGCGGATCTGCAGATCATCCTGCGTCGCGCCGCATTGATGCTCAGGAACGTCTCAGGCGTGCCGCTTGAGCCCGCAACGGAGGACGCGCTCAATTCCATCGCGGCTGAAATGAAAATTGGTCGGTCCGACCTCATTCAGATCGTGCTGCGCGAATGGCTGGAAACCAACGCCTATTTGCCAGTTCGAACGATCGACGAGGAAAGCGAAACCGGCGGCAGCGCCTAGGGACTTCCGCGATAACGGAATTACTTAAGGGCCAAGCCGGGTTGCGGGAGATGCTTGCAGGGACGGACGTACTCGTCTGCTTGCTGCCGCTAGTCTAACCGTCCAGACCCGGTCGCGTCTGCAACTCCTCGTTTCGGGATAGATACAGGTCGCGCAGATCGCGCTGTCTGAGCAGGAGGTCCAGGATGCCATCCCTCGATTGCCGGATATGACGGCGGGATTCGCGGCAGGCTGTGTCGGCGTCCCGGGCAGCGATCGCTTCAACAATCATGTGATGGTCGTCACGCGCCACCTTCCAGTCGTTTAGCTGGGTCAATTCCATCCAGACATAGACTTGGCACTTGTCCAAAAGTCCGTTCAGCATTTCCGCTAGCATGGGGTTGGCGCTAAATCGCGCTATTGCGCGATGGATCTCCATGCCGGTCTGCATCTCTTCCAGCCGGGCACGGGGAGATGGGTCGGTTTGCGCCAGGCGCTCGCAGTCCGCGACCAAGCCGCGAAGCATTTCCACTTCATCGAGGGTGATACGGGCGATCGCCAAAGTCGTCGCATAGGAGTCTAGCTCTGCCCGGATGTCGAACACATTCCGGAGCATCGTTTCGTCAAATTGAACCACCGCAAATCCCGTGCGGGGACGTTCGACCACAAGCCCGTCGCGCTCCAATCGATTAAGTGCCTCGCGCACCGGCGTCCGGCTAACCTGAAGCTGTTCGACGAGCTCGAGTTCCGTAATTCGTCTGCCCGGGGATAGCTGCCCGGTGACGATCATCGCCTTGATCGAATCGTAGGTCGACTGACGCAAATGGCCGCGGGGAACTTCGTTCATGGGGGGCTCCTAACACCGGCAGGCGTTAACGCGGCAATGGATACAGGTTGACTCGCGCATTCGCAAGTACATAATGTATACAACAACGTATTCAAAAACTGTAGTCAACTTCTGCCATCGGGGAACGTCATAAATGCAAGCGGACATAGTGGTCACCAATGCAAGAATCCTGACCATGGACCCGGCCAAGCCGGCGGCCTCTGCGATGGCAGTCGCAAACGGACGAATTCTCGCTGTTGGCGACGCAACCGAAGTCCTGCCACTTGCCGGCGACTTGACGCGGATAATCGATGGTGCCGGTCGAAGCGTGTTGCCAGGCTTCATCGAAGCGCACATGCATGTGTTTGGCGGCGGCGCCACCCTCAATGACCTGTTGCTGACGGGGATGAAGGGTAAAGCCGCGATCCGCGAAAAAGTGCGGGCTCACGCGGCGGAAAATCCTGAGACGAAGGTCCTTTATTGCCAGGGTGCCGATTATGATATGCTCGATGGCAGTCCGATCGACCGGCATTTCCTCGACAGCATCCTCGATGACCGGCCCCTTGCCTTCGTGGCCTTCGACCATCACACGATGTGGGCCAACACCATACTGCTCAAGGAAGTCCGGCTTCTCCATGGAAAAGCCCCGGGCCCTGGCAACGAGGTGGTCATGGGCCAAGACGGCCTTGCTACCGGCGAACTGCGCGAAGTCGAGGCCTTCGGACCGGTCGATGTCTATGCTGGCACCTTTCGTTCGTCGCTGGGGCTCTCCACGGGAGGCGAGCCGCCCGAACCGCCAACGCCAGAGGAAAGGGCGCTAGACCGGGCATCGATAAGCGCCGGCCTGGCCTGGTGCGCCAGGCACGGGATCACGTCGATCCACAACATGGACGGAAATCTTTACACACTCGAACTGCTCAACGAGATCCAGGAACAGGGCAACCTAATCTGCCGTGTCAAGGTTCCCTTCCATTTCAAGAACTTCATGACGGTCGACATGCTGGAAAAGGCGTCCCGCATGAATGACGACTATCGCGGGGACTGGCTGAGTTCCGGTTTCGTCAAGGCGTTTTATGACGGCGTAATCGAAGGCTATACGGCTAATCTCGTCGATGGCTATGCTGACAGGCCTGACTTCACCGGGCAACCGCTCTTCACGCAGGCCCAATTCACGGAAATGGCGATCGAGGCGGACCGGCGCGGTTTGCAGATCGCCGTGCACGCGATCGGCGACGGTGCGGTGCGCGCGGTTTTGAACGGCTATGAGGCCGCCATGGAGGCCAATGGCCCGCGGGACGCGCGCCACCGGGTCGAGCATGTCGAGGTCATCCAGCCCAACGACATTCCGCGCTTCGCGGCCCTTGGCGCCATCGCGTCCATGCAGCCGCCCCATCCCCCAGGCGTGATGGATTTCTCGCTTGAACCGGGCAAGACCCGCATCGGGCCGGGTCGCTGGCCGCTTGCCTATGCCTGGCGGACTTTAATGCAGGCGGGTGCCCATGTTGTCTTCGCGTCGGATTGGCCGGTGGCGCGGATTGATGTCTTGGCTGGCATCCACGCAGCCGTCAATCGCCAGCCCTGGGCGCCGCATCTGCCGGACCAGAGCTTCACCCTCCACGAGGCGATTGCTGCCTACACGATTGAAGGCGCCTATGCCGAACACGCGGAGGACCGGAAGGGACAACTCAAACCCGGTCATTTCGCCGATTTTGTCCTCCTATCCGGCGATATCGAGGCCGTTTCACCCGAGGAGATCAACACCCTGTCACCGGCACTGACCGTCTGCGGCGGTCGCGTGACCTTCGAGGCCTGATATGCTGGCATTGTCCCAACCCGCCCAACCGCAAACTGCGAATCGTCGCTTAGCGGTCCAGGCGATCGGCCTGAATAAGAGATACGGCACCGGCACCTCGACCTTTCTGGCGCTCGACGATGTGTCGATCGACATTACCGAAAACGAGTTCTTTACATTGCTGGGTCCGTCCGGCTGCGGAAAAACCACGCTTCTCCGCTTGATCGCCGGATTCAGCTTTCCCACCGAAGGTCAGATCCTGCTTCACGGAAAGGACATCGCGCCTCTTCCGCCGTTCAAGCGGCCAATCAACACTGTTTTTCAGAACTATGCGCTGTTCACCCACATGTCGGTCGCCGAAAACATCGGTTTCGGCCTGAAGATGCTGGGATGGACCAAGCCCCTGATTGCAGAGCGCGTTGCCGAAATGCTGAAGCTGGTGCGCATGGAGTCGCTCGCCGACCGGCGAACCAGCGAAATCTCAGGCGGCCAGCAGCAGCGCGTGGCGCTTGCCCGTGCGCTTGCGCCGCAGCCTCAGGTGCTCCTGCTCGACGAGCCCCTGTCGGCTCTGGACTACAAGCTGAGAAAGGAGATGCAAGTCGAGCTGAAGCGGCTCCAGACAGAAACCGGCATCACCTTCATCTTCGTGACGCACGACCAGGAGGAAGCTCTGGCCATGTCGGACCGTATCGCCGTGATGAACCGCGGACGCGTGCTCCAGGTCGGCCGCCCAAAGGAAATCTACAACGCGCCGGTCGACAGGTTCGTGGCCGACTTCATCGGCGAATCCAACATTCTGCATGGCCGGCTCGCCGGCCCCGCTGGTGCGGATGGGCATCGCGTCGACATTACCGGAACGGTCATTACTGCTTACAGCAGCGCGGCAATCACAGATGCCGGCTCGGTCCAAGTCCTGATCCGCCCGGAACATGTCGATGTCCTCGATGCGCCGTCGGCGGACAGCATTCCTGCGGTCATCGAGGACGAGGTTTTCGTTGGGACGGACACACGCCTTCAACTGCGCCTGAACGACGGTTCGATTTTCACGGCGCGTCTGACCAACAGCCCGGAACGAGAGAAAGTCAGAGCGCCTGGCACACAGGTATGGCTGCGAATTCATGGCCATAGCGCCCGCCTGCTCGGAGGCGAATATGTCGAGCATCGCTGAGATGGCGGCCGCGCGCCGAGCCGCCGAAAGCCGGCGCCGCTGGCTGCTGAAGGCGCCGGCCCTCGTGGCGATCATGTTCGCCTCTTTCGGGCCGCTTGCGGTGATGCTTGTCTATTCCGTGATGGCAAAGGGCACCTTCGGCGGGGTCGCGCTCGGTCAGTTCAGCCTCGATGGCTGGATGAACGTCTTTGTCGAGCGGGATCTCTTCGACGACACGCTCATGTTGGCCGACGCCAACCTCATCATCTTCTGGCGCTCCATCAAGCTGGCACTGGTGACCACCTTAGCTACGCTGCTCATCGGCTTCCCCACCGCCTACTACATCGCGACCCGGCCCGAGCAGGTCCGGTCGCAATGGATGCTGCTGATCACGATCCCCTTTTGGACCAATCTCTTGATCCGCACTTTTGCCATCATGGGCATTCTGTCCAACCAGGGACCGATCAACAACGTCCTCATCTGGGCCGGCGTGATCGACAAGCCCATTCAAATGCTCTTCACCGACGGTGCCGTGCTGCTGGGGCTTGTCTACGTGTACCTGCCGCTCATGGTGTTGCCGATCTATGCAAGTCTCGAGCGGATGGATTTCACCCTCGTCGAGGCCGGCTACGATCTCTATGCGACCCGGTTGAAGGTGCTTTGGCATATCGTCATTCCGTCCTGCAAGCCGGGCCTGATCGCCGGATCGATCCTCGTCTTCATCCCCGCAATTGGTGCTTATGTGACGCCACGCGTCCTGGGCGGGGGCAAGAACATGATGATGGGCAACCTGATCGAACTGCAGTTCGGTCAGGGTCGGAACTGGCCCCTCGGCGCAGCACTATCCATCTGCCTCCTGCTGATCGTGACAGCCGCGCTCATCTTCTACATCCGCGGAAGCTCGGGTAAGGAGAATACCCATGGCCACTAGCCAGCAGGCATTCGATCTGAAGGCGCAGCCAGGCTTCGGACTTATTGCGCGATTGGCGATCGTCGCTCTCTATCTGCCGATCCTCATCCTCGTTGTCTTCGCCTTCAACGCGACGTCCTCGCTCGGTGTCTGGGGCGGCTTCTCGTTCGCTTGGTTCGTCAAGGCCTGGTACAATGACCTGATCATCAATGCAGCCCTCTTCTCTTTGTTTCTTGCAACCGCGGTCGGCGTCCTGGCGACGGTCATGGCCACGATGGCGGCCATCGCCATGACCCGAACCGACGCCTATCGCGGGCAGATGATCTCCTACGCCCTGATCAACCAGCCGCTGATCGTTCCTGAAATCGTAACCGCCATCTCGCTCCTGATCGTGTTCGCGGCGGTCAAATCGGTCACCGGCTATTCGGGTGCGGGCTATCTGGTCCTGGCGCATACGGCCTTCTGCATCCCCTTTGCCTATCTGCCGATCCGCGCGCGGCTGGAAGGAATGGATCTGACCCTCGAAACCGCGGCCGCCGATCTCTATGCGGACCCGTGGACGACCTTTGTTTATGTCACGCTTCCCAGGCTGGCGCCCGGCATCATCGCGGGTTTCATGCTGGCCTTCGTTGTTTCCCTTGATGATGTCGTCATCACCGATCTTGTGAAGTCCGGTGGACAGGAAACCCTGCCAACCTTCATGCTGGGCCAGATCCGTCGTGACATGACGCCCGAAGTCAATGCCGCCGCCACCATGCTTTTGGTGCCTTCGATCCTTCTGGTGACGGCCGTGCATCTGATCAACCGCAAAAAATAATCAACCTTACAGAGGAGTGATAAGCATGCGATCCATATTGACGACCCTGACATCGGCGATGCTGCTTGCGGTAGCAAGTTCGGCGGCCCTCGCAGAGGAGGAACTGAGCCTCTACAACTGGGGCAACTACACCAGCCCGGAACTTCTGGAAAAATTCAAGAAGGAAACCGGCATCAAGGTCACGGTGACCGACTACGATTCCAACGACACCGCGCTGGCCAAGGTCAGGGCGGGCGGCTCGGGCTTTGACATCGTGGTGCCTTCGGCCAATTTCGTGCCGATCTGGGTCAAAGAGGGTCTTCTCCTGGAGTCCCGGCCCGACCAGATGCCGAATTTCAAGAATGTCGACGAGCGCTGGGTCAATGTCAGCTGGGATCCCGGCCGTCACTATTCGGTGCCGTGGCAGTGGGGCATGATTGGACCGGTCGTGGCCACCTCCGCCTATAAGGGTGACATTAATACCAGTGCAATCTGGCTCGACCCTCCGGAAGAACTGAAGGGCAAGATCAATGTCGTGCCGGAGAAGAACGATGTGCTCTATGCGGCGATCCGTTACGTGGGCGGTACCTGGTGCACCGGCGACAAGGTGCTTCTGAAAAAGGTTCGGGACAAACTGCTCGAAGCCAAGAAGTCCTGGGTCTCGATGGACTACGGCATCGAGAAAATGGACAGCCGCGATACGCTGGCCCAGCTCTACTACAATGGCGCTGCATTCCGGGCGCGGCAGGTCAATGCCGATGTCAAGCTTGGCTTCCCCAAAGAGGGCTACTCGCTGTTCATGGACAGCGCGGCAATCCTCGCCGACGCGCCGCATTCGGAAAATGCCAAGAAGTTCCTGAACTTCATCATGGCGCCCGAAAACGCGGCCCTGATCTCGAACTTCGCGACCTATGCCAATGGTATCAAGGGTTCCAACGAATTCATGCGTGATGACGTCAAGGCCGCGCCCGAACTGAAGGTTCCAGCAGAGTATGTTGCTGCCGGTGGCTGGCAGGAAGTCTGCCCCGCCGAGGTGGACGAACTCTATACCCGTATCTGGACCGACCTCATGAAATGACGTGCGTGCCCGGCGGAGGCTCATCCTCCGTCGGGCACCCGAAACCCAACTCTCCACAGGCCTTACAGACATGCGTGACTTCCAGCTACCCGGACGTTCGCCCGTTCGAACAACCGGCGTCATGGCTGCGACGTCCCATCCGCTCTCGACACACGCGGCTCTCGAGATGTTGCGCGCGGGCGGCAATGCCGTGGATGCGGCCATCTGCGCGAGCGCCGTGCAGGCGGTTGTCGAGCCTCAGTCGACCGGCATCGGCGGTGATTGCTTCGTGCTTTACTGCCCTGATGGCACGGACAAAGTGATTGCATTCAATGGCTCCGGGCGCGCGCCGGGCGCAGCCTCGATTGAGCGCTTTCGGGCGATGGGAATGGAGGAGGTTCCGACATATGGGCCTCATTCCGTCTCCGTTCCGGGCGCGATTGACGCCTGGGACCGGTTGATCCGAGACCATGGCAGGAAAACGCTGGCCGAGGTGATCGCCCCCGCCATTCACTATGCCGAGAACGGTTATGTGGTGCACGACCGCGTGGCCTTCGACTGGCGCGAGGCCAAGGCCCTGCTGGAACAGGACATCCATTCGGCAGCCATCTTTCTGCGCGAAGGCCGTGCGCTTGAGGCATGCGAGACACATGTCCAGCCGGCGCTGGCGGCAACCTTGCGACGGGTAGCTGAATTGGGGCGGAGAGGTTTTTACGAGGGACCGGTGGCCGAGGCCATCGTGGCGCGATTGCAGGAACTTGGAGGTCTGCATTCCCTCGACGATTTCGCCGCAATGCGCTGCGACTACGTCACTCCGGATTCGATCGATTATCGCGGCTATCGGGTGCACCAGATGCCTCCGAACAACCAGGGCCTGACCGCGCTCCTGGCGTTGAATATCCTGGCCCAGGATGATTTGTCGTCGTTGGAGCCACACGGCGCCCGGCGCTTCCATCTGGAGGTTGAGGCGGCGCGGCTTGCCTACAGGGAGCGGGACAGTCGCCTGGGCGAACTCGATCGTTCAAGCCCCGTGATCGAAGCCCTTCTGTCGAAGGACCATGCCGCCGGCTTGCGACGGAAAATCAGCATGGAGAGGGCGATGACCGATCTTCCGGAAGTCGAACTCAAACGATCCGACACGGTCTATATCTCGGTGGTGGACGAGGATCGCAACGCGATCAGCTTCATCAATTCGACCTACCATTCGTTCGGCAGCGGAATCACCTGCCCTTCAACGGGTGTTGTTCTGCAGAATCGGGCTTCGAGCTTCCGCATGGACCCGAACCATCCGAACGCGCTGGCGCCCGGCAAGCGGCCGATGCACACAATCATGCCCGGCATGCTGACCAGGGCTGGCCGCGCCGTCATGCCCTTCGGCGTGATGGGCGGCGACTACCAGCCTATGGGCCATGTTCACTTCCTGACCAATGTCCTGGATTTCGGCATGATGTGCAGTCAGCGCTCGATAGTCCCCGCCTCTTCCATAGCGAGGGCAGTATCAAGGCGGAAAGAGGCCTTTCCGACGCCACTGCAAGGGAATTGCGGGCGCTCGGACACAAGGTGGAGGAAGCGCAAGAACCTTTTGGGGGCGGGCAAGCCGTTTGGATCGACTGGGAATTGGGTACGCTGACGGGGGGCTCGGATCATCGCAAAGACGGAATGGCTTCAGGCTACTAGGAAAGGAAAAGTCGTGGCACGCGCCATCCTCGTGATCGATGTCCAGAAAATCTACACCGACCCGGCTTCGCCCTTGCATTGTGCGGAGAATGCCGAAGCAATTGCCGTAGAAAAGTCGGAAAATGCAATCCAGCGCCGAAGCAACATTACTTCCGCAACGAATGGCGGTGGAATTCGCCATGCTTCTCTTCCGATGCAAGCCGTCGAGTTGCGTCCGGCCAGCCGCGCGCGTGACACTCTCGATGTATTGCGATGGCGAGTTAAGTGCACTGTCACCGCAATTCTTCGCAGCACCGTCGCCCGATGTGAGTGGTAAGACCGCGACGGCGGAACCAGCGGAGTCTGATTTGACCATGCCTTCTTCTACCACCAAGCGTGCGCTGATCACCGGGGCGGGTGCTGCCGACGGCATCGGCTTTGCCATTGCGCGGCAGCTCGGCCTTGCCGGTCATGCTGTTTTCCTGAACGGTGCCAGCGCGCGTGTACTCGATCGCGCAGCCGAGCTTTGCGCCGAAGGCATCAATGCCAAGGCCGCGGTCGCCGATCTCACCATCGCAGCCGAAGTCGCGCGGCTGCGGGCTGATGTCGGCGCTGTCGAAATCCTGGTCAACAATGCCGGCATGGGCTCGCTGGCATCGCCCTGAGCTCGACGCGCAGCATCCTGTCGAGGTCACTGACGAGGACGAGCTTGTCTCAGCGTCAAAACTGCCGTTGGGTCGCTAGATGCAACGCAAATAGGTCCTGCTTTCACGCCAGGCTCTTCGGACGTCCAGCCCCTTAGACAGAGCAACGCGGCCTCAGCCTCGATGCCATCGGGCAGTGTTGACTGGCGAGCGGTCAAGACAAGAACGATGGCGACAAACTTCCTGAGGGGTTTCCGGGCAACCTGCCCGAGGATCCAGTTATCCTAGCCGATATCACGAATAGAATTTCGAGAGAGATCGACGGTAAAATTGGGCCGGACGGTTTGGCGGTCACGGAGGCCAGGCTGGATCGCAATCTGGTTGAGCAATGGGAAGAAGCTGACGCCGCCCTCGACAGCCAACCGTCCGTGGTTCCGTTTTTCCTGGTTCTGTATGTGCTCTCAATGTTGGGCTTGGTAGGGTACGCCATCGCTCGTTGGTACTTTCTATGGCGTGCTTGAGTTTCCTTCTCTCATTTAACTCACAGGCTGCAGCGCCCTGAGGGAGCTGATTTCCTTCATGGTCAACCTCGCCATGGACAAGCCACGCTGCCTCACGGTGGCGGGCTACTACCTTGCAGGTCGCTAGTCAGAACTCTAACGCGGCCGATCTCGTCCAACTGCCCTGCATCGTATTTTTAGATGCCATTTCACGGACGGCATCCGCGTCCAGCGGCTCGCCTGCGTTTCAAAATTCAACCCCAGGCGCTTGCCAAACGGCCAGTTTCCGGCCACGGCCCGCCTAAGAACGACATGGCAGGGAACCGATTTAACAAGCTCTGAGTTTCAATTGTCAACCCAAGGTGAAAGTCTTAGGGAGCAACACAATGAAAACCATCCATCATCTCCTCGCCGGCACCGGTATGGTGCTGATTTCAAGTGCATTTTTCGGCTCAACGGCGACCGTTCCAGCATTTGCGCAGGCGATTGAGCGCCAGATCTCGGCGGGGAAGCAATGTCGCTTGTGCCCGCCGCTCACCAATGGCGAGGGCCATCCGACAGGCACAGCTAGTAGGGACACCATCGCCGGCAGCGGCAGCGTCGGCGACCACGGCACCGGCAGCGTCGGCGGCACCGGCAGCATCAGCGGCAGCGGCAGCA
>NZ_AYWU01000060.1:0-19165 GCF_000502375.1 Mesorhizobium sp. L48C026A00
CGAGCGGTCAGCGGTTTCGACGAGCAGGCGCCGCTGGTCGACATTGATCTTCAGTCTGTCGGCGGGCATCGTCAGCGCCCGTTTGGCCTGGAATTTAGCGAGCGTCTGGTTGAGCGATTGCGCTTGTGCCATCGGTTCTTCTCCGTCGGTGAGGATTGGCCGCCGAAGCGGTACAGGCGATGGCGAGCCCATCGCGTTCCACTCAGGATAAAGTTGCAATGTCCCGGCGCGAGATAAAAAATTGCGCGGAAGATTTCTCCGCGCAACGAATTGTCTAATTCGAGCGGACAGATCGCGGCGTTTTGCCGAACCTTGATCGGCAGGCAACCGAAATCGGCAAGCCAAGGCACGGCGAACACTGCTCCGGTCCGGCACGCAGTGCGTCGGAAAGCGGATGCCCGCGGTTCCATGAACGGCTCCGTACCAAGCATGATTTTCTAACGGACCGCGAACATTCGGAACGTCCCGGACTCCTTGTCTTCAAATTCTATAAATATAGTAGACATTGAGACATCGAACGCCTGATTTGAATTGGCGTAACACGCCACGATCTTGAAAAAGTGCTGGAATTTCAACGGTGAAGGGAACTTGCATGTCTGGTGCAACATTGGTCGGCCTGGTCGGAAATTTCAGTCGCCCCTCCAAAACTTATGCGCTGGTGGAGACGGTTGCCGGCCTTGCAGCCGAGCAATACGGCTTTCGCACGCAGCTCCACGACCTGACCGATATCGGTCCTTCTCTGGGTAATGCTCGTCATTCCAATGACCTCGATGGAGTTGCACGACAGGCAGTGCAGAACATCGTTTCGGCTGATGTGCTTGTGGTCGGATCGCCGACTTATAAGGGTAGCTACACCGGTCTGTTCAAGCATTTCTTCGATCTGGTCGACCCACTCGCCCTGCAAGGCAAGCCGGTCATCCTGACCGCGACGGGCGGCGGCGATCGCCATGCGCTGATCGTCGAGCATCAGCTGCGCCCGCTCTTCGGCTTCTTCATGGCACATACGCTGCCGAGTGCTGTCTATGCCGCCGACCGCGATTTCGCCGACTATCGCCTCGTCTCCGAGCCCATCCGCCGCCGTGCCGAACAGGCCGTTGCGGAGCTTGGGGCTTTCTTTTCCTCGATTTCGAATCATACGGCGATGGCTGCCGAATGAGACCCTCTTCTTTCACAGCGGGCATGCCAAAATGACGGTCACGCCGCTTCGTCCAAAGTCGAGCACGGCTACTCCCAGCGCTGTGGAGATTGCCGCTGAACTGGCAGGCGTCTTTGCCGAAACAGCCGGCGATTATGACGAAGATGCGGCATTCCCGCACGAAAACATATTCCGGTTGCATGATGCCGGCCTTATCGCCCTGACGGCGCCGGTTGAACTCGGCGGCGCGGGTGCCGGCCTCGCCGAAGCATCCGAAGTGATCCGCGAAATCGCGCGTGGCGAGCCGTCGACCGCGCTCATCCTGGTCATGCAGTACATCAATCTTGCAACGCTGCCCAAGAGCCGCTGGCCGGAGCATCTCGTGCGCAAGGTGGTGAGTGACGCTGTCGAAAACGGCGCCCTGATCAACGCGTTCCGCGTCGAGCCTGAGCTCGGTACCCCTGTGCGGGGAGGGCTGCCCGTCACCACTGCGCGTCGTACGGCCGACGGCTGGTCGATTAGCGGTCGAAAAATCTATTCGACCGGCGCGGAAGGCCTGAGTTGGGCGATTATCTGGGCGCGTACGGACGAAGCCGAGCCGCGCGTCGGCGGCTTTTTGGTTCCCGCCAATGCTCCTGGTCTACGGATCGAGAAGACCTGGAATCCGCTCGGTATGCGCGCCACCGGAAGCCACGACGCCGTCCTGGAAAATGTGCGCGTTCCGCTCGATCACGCCGCCGATATCCGACTTCCGTCCGAGTGGGACACGCGCGGCGAGGGACAGGCGGCTTGGTTCGGTACGCTGCCTGGCGCGCTCTACACCGGCGTCGCGGAGGCCGCGCGCGACTGGCTGGTGCGTTTTCTCAAGGAGCGCGTGCCGACCAATCTTGGCCAGCCGCTGGCGACCGTTCCTCGCATCCAGCAGGCGGTCGGTGAGATCGAGGAATTGATCGCTGTGAACCGCCGGCTGATTTCGTCGGCGGCGCGCGATGTCGACGAGGGCCGCCCTTTCAGCTTGTCTGAAGCCGGCTTGATCAAGGTCGTCACCACGGAAAACGCGATCGCGGCCGTGGAAAAAGCGCTGAAGCTCACCGGCAATCATGGCATCTCACGCCACAACCCGCTCGAGCGCCATCATCGCGATGTGCTGTGCGGCCGCATTCACAGCCCCCAGGAAGACACGGTCCGTCTCGGTGCGGGCCGTCTCGCCCTGGGCATTTGACAAACAATTGACGGAGGTTTTCATGCCAGTCGAATTCATCGGTTATATCGGAAATTTCAACGCCTCGGAGACGATCGCGCGCTCCGGCCCGATCGTTGACCGCAATCATATCGCGGCGGCTGCCGCCATTCATGAAAATGGCGGCTTCGACCGGGTGCTTCTCGCTTTCCATTCGACGTCGCCGGAAAGCATTCTGGTCGGACAGTATGTGACCAGCATCACGCGAAATCTGAAGCTGATGATCGCCCATCGGCCGGGATTTACCGCACCGACTCTGGCCGCGCGCCAACTGGCGACGCTCAACCACCTGAGCGACGGCCGGGTCTCTGTCCACATCATCACCGGCGGCAACGATCAGGAACTGGCGCAGGACGGCGACCACCTGACCAAGGACGAACGCTACGCCCGCACCAGCGAATATCTCGACATCGTGCGGCAGGAATGGACCAGCGAAAAACCGTTCGACTATGACGGTAAATACTACCGTGTCACCGGCGGCTTCTCGGAGGTCAAGCCGCAGGGTCTGGACGGCATTCCAATCTATTTCGGCGGCTCGTCCGACGCGGCGATCGCGGTCGCCGGCAAGCATGCCGACATCTACGCGTTGTGGGGCGAGACCTACGCGCAGGTGTCGCAGACGATCCAGCGCATCCGCGCTGCGGCGGCTTCCCATGGCCGCTCGCCACGCTTCAGCCTGTCGCTGCGTCCGATCCTTGCCGAGACCGAGGAGGAAGCGTGGGCGAAGGCCGACCGCATCCTACAGCGGGCCAAGGCCCTGCGCGCGTCTGGCGAGCGCCTGATAAGCGTCAACGCGAAAAGCGGTTCTGGCCAGCCACCGAACGAAGGCTCGCGCAGGCTGCTGGCAGCAGCCGCGCAAGGCGCGCGGCTCGATAAGCGGCTTTGGACGGAAATCGCTGCTCTGACCGGCGCGGCCGGCAATTCGACCTCGCTGGTCGGCACGCCCGACCAGGTCGCCGACGCCATGCTCGACTACTACGGCCTCGGCGTCACCACCTTCCTGATCCGCGGCTTCGATCCGCTCGAAGACGCTTTCCGCTATGGCCGCGATCTCATCCCGCGCGTGCGGACGCTCGTCGCGGCGCGGGACCGCGCCGCGCCGCATGTCCAGGCGGCCGAATAGTTCCCGGGCGCAAGGTTGGCGGCCCCCGTTAACCCAGCGCGGCATCCTCAAGGAGAATCGAACATGATCCGGAAGACTTTTGCACCGGCAGGCAGCAGTTCCCTTATCGGCGGGCTTGACCGCCGCTCGTTCCTCAAGACGGCGGGAGCGCTCGGGCTTGCCCTGCCGCTTGGCGCGGTGTCCGCAAGCAGCCTCTGGGCGCAGGCCGTCGCACCGGCCGGCGAGCTGAAGAAGATAAAGTTCGCGACCAACGCCTCGGCGATCTGCCTCGCGCCGGTGTTCGTCGCGCAGGAGCAGGGCATCTTCAAGAAATACGGGCTGGAGGTCGAACTGATCAATTTCGGCGCCTCGACCGAAGCGCTGCTCGAAGCCATCGCAACCGGCAAGGCAGATGGCGGCGTCGGCATGGCGCTGCGCTGGCTGAAGGCGCTGGAACAGGGCTTTGATGTCAAGATCACGGCCGGCACCCATGGCGGCTGCTCGCGTCTCGTGGCGCTGAAATCGGCCGGCATCACGGACCTCAAGCAGCTCAAGGGAAAGACGATCGGCATTTCCGATCTCGCCAGTCCCGGCAAGAACTTCTTCTCGATCCTGCTCCACAAGGAAGGCCTCGATCCGGTCGCCGACGTCGAATGGCGTCAATATCCGGGCGAGCTGCTGCAGCTTGCCGCCGAGAAGGGTGAAATCCACGCCATCGCCGATGGTGACCCCAAGGCCTATTTCTGGCTGCAGGATCCCAAATACCTTCAGATCGCGTCCAATCTCGATCACGGCTTCGAGAACCGCGTCTGCTGCATCGTCGGCCTGACGGGCAGCCTTGTCCGCGACGACCTGCCGACCGCATCGGCGCTGACCCGCGCGCTGCTGGAAGCGCAGGATCTGACCGTCGCCAAGCCGGAGATCGCCGCCAAGGCGTTCTTGCCCAACGCGCCGAAGGACAAGACCATCGAGCAATTGGTGGGCGTGCTGCTCGACCAGACGCACGGCCACAACCCGACAGGGGCCGACCTCAAGCAGGAGATCGCGCTCTATGCGCAGGAACTGCGCGACGTGCAGGTCTTCAAGAACTCGACCGATCCGCAGGAATTCGCTGAGCGCGTCTATGCCGACGTGCTGACGGCATAAGGGGCTGGACGATGACTTCAATCGACCCGGCGATTTCCCGGCACGCTGAAACCTCTGCCCTGGAAGGCGCTTCGGCGCCGACCGGGGCAGGAATCTGGATANCCGGCGATTTCCCGGCACGCTGAAACCTCTGCCCTGGAAGGCGCTTCGGCGCCGACCGGGGCAGGAATCTGGATACTTGGGCTCGTCGCCGCAGCCGGTTGGATCGGCGTCGCCGCGCTGGTCGAGCTGTGGCCGGAGATCATCCCGCAGCCATATGGCCGGGAACTGGCGGTCATCTCGCTGGTGATCGCGCTCGGGTTGATCGTTTTCGCCGCAACGGGGCGGCTCTTCGGAGCTGTCGCCTCCACCATCCGCTATTATGGGCCCTGGGCGATTGCCGCCGCGCTCGTCGTCGCGATCTGGGAGGTGGTGANTCGCCTCCACCATCCGCTATTATGGGCCCTGGGCGATTGCCGCCGCGCTCGTCGTCGCGATCTGGGAGGTGGTGACGGCGAAGACCGGCTGGTTGCCCGTGCCGTTCTTCTCCTCGCCGCAGAGCATCCTGGAAGTGTTCTTCGACGATTGGAGCCGGCTTGGTCTCAGCGTCTGGTATTCCGTTGCATTGCTCGCCAAGGGGTACTTTTTCGGCGCACTCTCCGGCTTCATCACCGGGGTCACCATCGGCTGGTCGCGGGCGGCCAGCTATTGGGTACATCCGCTGCTGCGCCTGGTCGGGCCGCTGCCTGCCACGGCCTGGCTGCCGCTCGCCTTCTTCATTTTCCCGACCAGCGGATCGGCAAGCGTATTCCTGATTGCTCTTGCGACCGCCTTCCCGGTGACCATTCTCACCTGGTCGGGCATCGCCAGCGTCAACCGGGACTATTACGACATCGCCCGCACGCTTGGCGCAAAGCCATCCTTCCTGATCCTGAAGGTGGCGATACCGGCGGCATTGCCGCATGTTTTCGTCGGGCTTTTCATGGGTCTCGGCACCTCCTTCGCGGTGCTCGTCGTCGCCGAAATGCTCGGCGTCAAGGCCGGCCTCGGCTGGTATCTGCAATGGGCGCAAGGATGGGCGGCCTATGCCAATATGTATGCTGCACTTCTCGTCATGGCGCTGATGTGCTCGAGCCTGATCACCATCCTCTTCAGGGTGCGCGACTGGACGCTGTCCTGGCAGAAGGGTCTCGTCAGATGGTAGCTCTTGCAACGAACCCGGCAGCGGCATCCACCGCTGCCGGCCAGAAGATCGACATCAGACACGTCTTCCATCAATTCGAACTCGAGGGTGAGCCGCTTCCGGTGCTCGACGGCATCGATTTCTCTGTCGAGCCGGGATCGTTCGTGGCACTGCTCGGACCCTCGGGATGCGGGAAGTCGACGCTGCTTCGACTGCTCGCCGGTCTTGATCATCCGACCAAAGGCGACTTGAAGGTCGATGGTGAAAATGTCGGCGAGCCCGATCCCTCGCGCATCATGGTCTTCCAGGACCCGACGCTGTTTCCATGGCGAACGGTATGGGACAATGTGGCGCTTGGTCTCGAAGCCAGGGGAATCCTGAAAAAGGCGCGCCAGCGCGTCGACGACGCAATCCAGCTTGTCGGGCTCGACGGTTTCGACAAGGCCTATCCGCATCAGCTCTCAGGCGGCATGGCGCAGCGCGTGGCGCTGGCCCGCGCGCTGGTGAACGAGCCGCGCCTGCTGCTGCTCGACGAGCCGCTCGGCAAGCTCGACTCGCTGACGCGGCTGACCATGCAGACCGAACTCGTCGGCCTGTGGCAGCGCGCGGGACTGACCGCCGTCCTCGTCACCCACGATGTCGAGGAAGCGCTGTTCCTGACGCAACGCGTGCTGATCTTCGGCCCGCGGCCGGCGCGCATCGTCGCCGACATCGAGGTCGATCTTCCTTATCCACGCCACCGCGGCGATCCGCGCCTGGCAGAGCTTAGGCGCGAGGCGCTCGGCCATCTCGGCCTTGCCGCTACGTGGTAAACCGATCGGAATCCTTCAAATGAAAATCCTCAACTACGGCCTGCGCGCTACCCTCGCTGTGGCGGCGTTTGCGGTATCGCTTCCCGCCCATGCCCATATCACTTTCGAGAACAAGGAGGTGAAGGCGGGCACTACGGTCAAGTTCGTACTTCGGGTGCCGCATGGCTGCGCTGGTTCTCCGACCACGGCGGTCAGGATCGCGCTGCCGGAGGAATTGACGGAGGCCAAGCCGCGACCAAAGCCCGGCTGGACGCTCGACATCACAAGGGTCGAAGCCCAGGGCGACGGCTCCGGCGAAGCCGGGCACGACGCTCATGGCGGGCATGACGACACCGTCATCAAGGAGATCGCCTGGTCGGGCGGAAAACTCGAAGACGCCCATTATGAAGAGTTCGTCTTCCGCGCGAAGGTGGCGGAAGACATCGCGGTGGCGGCGATCTTTGTTCCGATCGTCCAGGAATGCGAGTCTGGCGTGGAGCGCTGGATCGAGATCCCGCCGGCCGGCGCCTCATCCGACGATCTCAAATTCCCGGCGCCGTCGATAAAGATACGCGCCGGGTCGTGATCCGGCTTCGTGTCTTGCTGTTGCGGCTGGCGGCGGCGATCTTCACCGCCGTTTTCATGTCGGGCTTTTGCACGGGATCGGCTTTTGCCCACGCGACGCTGATCGCCGCCGAGCCGGCCGATGGGGCGATCGTGGCAGCCGCGCCGCGAACCGTCACCTTGCGGTTCTCCGAACCGGCCCGGCCGCTGGTGGCGCGGTTGATCCATCCGGGCGGGCGCACCGAAATCCTCAAGGAGATCGGTGAAAAAGGTTCGGTGATCGTGCTGACCTTGCCGTCCGGCCTGGAAAACGGCACGCATGTCCTTTCCTGGCGAGTCGCCTCGTCCGACGGCCATCCGATCGGCGGCGGCCTGGTATTTTCGGTCGGCGCGCCGAGCGCGGCTGCGCCAGCGACGGTTGAGCAATCCGGCCTGATAGTCGGCATCGGGCTCTGGTCGGCGCGCTTCGTGCTGCTCGTCGGCCTTATCGTCGGTGTCGGCGGCGTGGCATTCAACGCCTTGATTGGCCGTTCCAATCCGGCGCCGGGAGCCCGCATCGTGACGAGCGCGCTGTTCGCGGGCCTGATTGCTGCGCCGTTGCTGGTCGGCTTCCAGGGGCTCGATGCGCTGGGCGCGCCGTTTTCCGATGTGGCGACGGCCGATGTCTGGGAGGCCGGATTGTGGGCGACGAGTTATGGCCGTTCGACGCTGCTGGCAGCGACGGCGATCTGCATCGCCTACGCGGCCGGGCAGGCCGGCTCCCGGTCCCGTCTTGGACTCTCGCTCGCCGCCGCAGCGACGCTTCTGGTCGGTGTGGCGGTCGCTTCTGCCGGCCACGCCTCGACCGCGCCGTCGCGATATCTCACGGTGCCGGCAGTGTTTCTCCATGCCATAACGGTCGTGCTATGGATCGGTGCCCTGATTCCGCTCGGAGCGGTGCTTGTCCGCGGCGGCGCAGCGTTGCCGATCGTGCTGCGGCTGTTCTCCCGCGTCATTCCGGCGATCGTGGCGGTGCTGGCGCTGTCCGGACTGCTGCTGGCGATCGTGCAGGTGCAAAGCGTTCCGGCGCTCTGGGACACCGACTATGGCCGTGTGCTCTTGGCCAAGCTCGCATTGGTCGTCGCGCTGCTACTGCTAGCGGCGCTCAACCGCTTCTATCTGACCGCTCCCGCAGCCGCTGGCGACGCAAGCGCGACGCGGCGTTTGAGGCGCAGCGTTGGTGCTGAAATCGTCCTTGCGACCGCCGTCATCGCCGTGCTCGGTCTATGGCGATTCACGCCGCCTCCGCGCGCGATTGCGGCAAACCCTGCTTTGTTCGCAGTACAGGAAGTCCGTGCGCGGAAGGAGAGTGTCAGTGCTGCGCTGTCGATCCATCCGCCGATCGTCGGCTCGGTCAGGGTAGAGGTCGGCAATTTGCTTCTCAATGGAAAGCCGTTTGAGCCGATCAGCGTCAGCGTCGATCTCGACAAGCCGTCCTACGGCATCGGCCCGTTCACGCGGGAAGCGCGCCGGGCCGGCGATGGAATCTATCATGCGGATGGCTTCGTGCTGCCGCTGGATGGCTTCTGGATCGTTCGCGTCACGGTCCTCGTATCGGATTTTCGTTCGGTCACGCTCATGGAGGTCTTCGACGTCCGTAAAGTATCGCGATAAGCTTGGCAGCCGATTTCCACACCCCCAGACAACATGCCCGGCATGGGCCGAAAAGGAGAATTCGACTCTCCAATCGGGGGAAAGTTCAGCACGCTGTGCCTAGTCTACTAAATTAGTAGAAATTACTCTGACGGACATCCTTGAGACGAACGACCGTCGTCTCCGGTTCACAGCCAGGGAGTCCGTCATGTCCCAAAAACGTCAAGCTGAAACTCGGCTTCATGCTCCACGGCGTCGGCATTGGAAGGGGCGACTGGCGCCATCCGGATGCCGACGCGACTGCGAGCACGAGCTTTGAATACTACAAGAAGCAGGCGCAACTCGCCGAGGCGGCGAAGTTCGATTTCCTCTTCGTCGCCGGAACAGGTCGCCGACGCGTTCCAGCGCTGGCTGGAGCAACGCGGCTCCGACGGCTTCGTGGTCAACGTGTCGCTGCCCAGGGAACTCTCGAAGTCTTCGCCGAGACCGTCGTTCCGATCCTGCAAAAGCGCGGCATCTACCGCACCGGATACGAAAGCGAGACCTTCCGCGGCAATCTCGGCATTCCCGTTCCACCCAACCGATACGCCAGGAACACCGTCGCCGTGGCGGCCGAGTGAACTTACTCATTCCCGAACAAGTCCCTCCCACAAACTGAAAGCGAACCCTGCCATGACCATCGTCTCCCGCCGCATGTTCAATCTCCTCTTAGGCGGGCTGGCCGCAATTGCCGGCCTCACAGCGCTGCCAGCTCTCGCCGCCGAAGATCTCAGCAAGGTCGTTCTGCGCGTCGGCGACCAGACCGGCGCCACCAGGGCGAAATTCGAAGCGGCCGGCTTGCTCGACGACGTCCCCTATCAGATTGAGTGGTCGGTCTTTGCAGCCGCCGTCAATCTGCATGAGGCGCTGAAGGCGGATGCCGTCGACATCGGGTCGGCGGCGGATGCGCCGACGGTCAGCGCCATTGCCGGCGGTTCCAAGATCAAGATCGTCGCCAGTTGGTCGAACGGCGGTCTCGGCAGTTCGCTGATAATCCCCGCCAATAGCCCGATCAAGACCATCCAGGACCTCAAGGGCAAGACCATTTCGCCGACGACGCGCGGCAGCGTCGCGCACTACCTCGTGCTCGGCGTGCTGAAGAAAGCCGGCCTTGCCCAGGACGATGTGAAGCTTGCCTTCCTCAACCCATCCGATGCCAGCGCCGCCTTCCAGGCCGGCAGCATCGACGCATGGGCAACCTGGGGTATCTACAAGGCACGTTCGATCGGAACGCTAAAGGCCACCGTGCTGATCGATGGCCCCGGCATCAATACCGGCAATGGCGTGCTTAGCGCCACGGACAAGGCGCTGTCGGATCCGGCAAAGGTGGCTGCGATTGCCGATTTCTCGGCCCGCACCGACCGTGCCTACAAATGGTCGAAGGAGAACAAGGAGGCTTATCTCGACTATTACGCGGCCTTCACGAAACAGGACAAGGCGACGGTCGAGAGCCTTTATCCGGACGAGGCTGCTTTCGAGCGCACGCCGATCGACGACGCTTTCGTCGCTTCACTCCAGAACGTTTTCGAGACCTGGAAGGAAGCCGGTGTGCTGAGCGGCGACCTCAAGCTTGCCGACTACGTCTATCGCGGGCTGCCCACGAACTGACGCCGGTTTCGAAAGGGAACAAGCCGATGAGTTCGATCGCCACGATCACCNCTATCGCGGGCTGCCCACGAACTGACGCCGGTTTCGAAAGGGAACAAGCCGATGAGTTCGATCGCCACGATCACCATCACGCCGGGCGCCATCGAAAGGCAGCCCGCGGACCATGCGCCCAAGTCGCAGGGTTCGCTGGCGCGGCAGCGCATCGAGCCGGCCTCGGCCGCCGGGCAGGGAATGCCGCGCTGGTTGCGGCGTCTGTCAGGCCCCGTGCTTCTGGTCCTGCTTTGGCATGTCGCGTCGCAAACCGGCGTGCTGCCGGGCGAGGTGCTTGCCGGCCCGTCCACGGTGATCGGCAGCGCCGCCAAGCTCATTGAGACCGGCGAGCTTCAGGATGCGATGGTCATCTCGCTCAGCCGCGCCTTGGCGGGCCTGGCGATTGGCGGCACAATTGGCGTGACGCTCTCTGTCCTCGCCGGACTGTTTCGGCTCGGCGAGGATCTGGTCGACGCCACGATGCAGATGCTGCGCACCGTGCCCAATATCGCGCTGATCCCCTTGCTGATCATCTGGTTCGGCATCGGCGAGGCGCCGAAGATTGCGCTGATCGCGCTCGGCACCGCCTTTCCGCTCTATCTCAACGTCTATGCCGGCATCCGCAACGTCGATTCGACGCTGATCGAAGCCGGCCGGACGCTCGGCCTGTCACGCACGGCGATGATCCGCCACGTGGTGTTGCCGGGTGCGCTGCCGAGCGCGCTGGTCGGTCTGCGCTATTCGCTCGGTATCGCCTGGCTGGCGCTGGTCTTCGGCGAGCAGATCAACGCCACCGCCGGCATCGGCTATCTGATGGCCAACGNTGGCGCTGGTCTTCGGCGAGCAGATCAACGCCACCGCCGGCATCGGCTATCTGATGGCCAATGCGCGGGAGATGTTCCAGACCGACGTCATCGTCGTGTGTCTCGTCGTCTATGCATTGCTCGGCCTTGGCGTCGATTTCACCGTCCGAACTCTAGAAAAGGTGTTTCTCGCATGGCGGCCAGCTTTCAGCGGAACTTGAACGTGGTCGAGGCGGTCGCGCCTCCGCCTGTCGCGAAACACTCGAAAGCCCCGCTGCCTGCAGTCAGGGTTCGCGGGCTCACACGCCGCTTCGGGGAGCGCGAGGTTTTGAAGAACCTCAATGTCGACATCGCGGCGGGCGAGTTCGTGGCACTACTCGGCGCCAGCGGCTGCGGCAAGAGCACGCTGCTGCGCATTCTCGCCGATCTCGACCGCGAGATCGTCGGCGAGGTCGACGTGCCGGTGCGCCGTGCCGTCGCCTTCCAGGCGCCGCGGCTAATGCCGTGGAAGAAGGTGTGGCGCAATGTCGTCCTCGGCCTGCCGGAACGTCCCAACAAGACGCGTGCTCTCGCCGCACTGGAAGAGGTCGGCATCGGCCACCGGGCCGACGTGTGGCCGAAGGTTCTGTCCGGCGGAGAGGCGCAGCGCACCTCGCTGGCGCGGGCGCTGGTGCGCGAACCCGACCTGCTGCTGCTCGACGAACCCTTTGCCGCGCTCGATGCGCTGACCCGCATCAAGGCGCAGGATTTGGTCGGCGAGCTCTGGCAGCGGCATGGCTGCGCCATCCTGCTGGTCACGCACGACGTCGAGGAGGCGGTGCTTCTCGCCGACCGGGTTCTGGTCATGAAGGACGGAGTCATCGCGCATGAGGAGCGCATCGATCTGCCGCGTCCGCGCGATGTCGCCGATCCGGTCTTCGCCAGGATACGCGGCAGTCTTCTCGACTGGCTGGGCGTGCGCCATGGCACTCATGGCAATGCCTGAGGATATCAGACGATGAGCAGGTCGCATGGCGAAACCCTCGAACTGACCGCCGACGTGCTGATCATTGGCGGCGGGCTTGCCGGAACCTGGGCTGCTTCGGCGGCGCGGCGCACCGGTGCCTCCGTCATCCTCGCCGACAAGGGCTATTGCGGCACCAGCGGCGTCACCGCAACTGCCGGGCCAGGCCATTGGTGGATACCGCCGCACCCTTCCGAATTGCGTGAGACGGCTATTTGCAACAGGAGAAAGACAGGGGCAGGCCTGAACGAGCCGGGGTGGATGGCGCGCATCCTGGCGCTAACCTGGGAAAGCCTACCGACGCTCGAAGGTTTTTACGACTTCTCCAAAGATGAAAACGGCGCGAAGCAATATCGCGCCCTGCGCGGCCCGGAGTACATGCGCGCCCTGCGCAAGCTGGTCGACAGTCTCGGCGTGACCATCCTCGACCACAGCCCGGCGCTGGAGCTGCTGCAGCGTTCCGATGGCTCGGTGTCAGGCGCGCGCGGCATCCGGCGGCAGGCGGGTNGTCCTCGACCACAGCCCGGCGCTGGAGCTGCTGCAGCGTTCCGATGGCTCGGTGTCAGGCGCGCGCGGCATCCGGCGGCAGGCGGGTGGCGATTGGCAGGTCAATGCCGGCGCGGTCGTGATCGCCACCGGTGGCACCTCGTTCCTGTCGCGCCTGCTTGGCTCGCACACCAACACGGGTGACGGCTATCTCATGGCGGCGGAAGCCGGCGCCGAACTCTCTGGGATGGAGTTCACCACCTACTATACTGTCGCTCCGGTGCGCTCGACGATGACACGCTCGATGTCCTACGCCTTCGCCACCTATTACGACGAGGACGGTGCAGTCATTCCGATGCCGCCGGGGCCGGAGACGTCACGGCCATTGGCACGGGCAATGCTGAAGGGCCGCGTCTTCTGCGATCTCGCCCGCACGCCGGAGGATATCCGCGCGCAGGTGCCGACGATCTCGCCCAATTTCATGCTCCCGTTCCGGCGCTGGGGCATCGACCCATACAAGGACCGGTTCGAAGTGACCTTGCACGGGGAAGGGACGATCCGCGGCATCGGCGGGCTGCGCATTGTCGGCGAGGATTGCGTGACTTCGGTTCCGGGCCTCTACGCGGCGGGCGATGCGGCGACGCGTGAACTGGTTGCCGGTGCGATTTCAGGCGGCGGCAACATCAATTCTGCCTGGGCGGTCTCGTCCGGCCAATGGGCCGGGAAGGGTGCGGCGCGCCATGCCGCCGAAAATCGTGCCGGAGTGGGGGGCAGGCCTATCGGGCAGGCGGGCCTGCGCCCTGCCAGTGTGCAGCGCGATGTCGACCTTGGTGCGACGCTGTCCGCCATTCAGAGCGAGATGCTGGCTTACGACAAGAACATCTTCCGCAGCGGGGAAAAGCTCCGGCACTCCGCCGAGGTACTTGAAGGTGCCTGGGCGGAGTTTGATGCGCACGCAGGGGGTGTTGGCGGCGGTCTGTTGAGAACTCGAGAAACCGCCGCGATGCTGGCCACGGCGCGCTGGTGTGCCGCGTCGGCGCTGGCGCGCGACGAAAGCCGCGGCATGCACCAGCGCGAGGACCGGCCGGAGACCGATCCCCGCTATAACCGGCGCATTATTGTCGGCGGCCTGGACAGGGTCTGGACGAGGTCGGACTACGGCCACGCATTGGAACTTGCATCATGATCGAACTCGTCATCGCCGAGCGTTGCACGGGCTGCAACGCCTGCGTCGAAGTCTGCCCGACCAACGTGCTCGAAGCGGTTTCCGGCGACACGCCGCGCATCGCCCGGCAGGAGGACTGCCAAACCTGCTTCATGTGCGAGCTCTATTGCCGTGGGGATGCGATTTATGTCGCTCCGGACTGCGAAAGCCCCACCGTGGTCGATAAAGACGACATTCTCGCCTCCAGCCTGCTGGGCGAATTCCGCCGCAATCACGGTTGGGATGAATGGGGGTCCGATCCCCGCTACACCAACGAGCACTGGCGGATGGAGAGCGTCTTCCTGCGCGCGAGGGATATGGCCATCGCCGAGGCGGCCGGAAACGCGTGAATGGAAATTTTGCCTCAGCCGACATTCCTATGACCTGAGCGTTTATCCGGGACCTCATTTCCATGATACAGAAACGGCAGTTGCGGCTCGGCGCGTTCATGCGCCCCGTCAGTCTTCATACGGGTGCCTGGCGTTACCCCGGCGCTTTCCCAGATGCGAACTTCAACTTCGCTCACCTAAAGCGTTTCGCGCAGACGCTTGAAGCCGCCAAGTTCGATGCGTTCTTCATGGCGGACCATCTGGCCGTCCTCAATATGCCCATCGAAGCCCTGAAACGGAGCCACACCGTCACCTCGTTCGAGCCATTCACGTTGCTGTCGGCGTTAGCGGCAGTGACAGACCACCTTGGACTGGTAGCCACGGCTTCGACGACCTTCGATGCGCCCTACCACGTCGCCCGACGCTTTGCGTCGCTGGACCACATCAGCGGCGGACGGGCCGGCTGGAATATCGTGACGACGTCCAACCCGGATGCTGCACTGAATTTCGGGCTGGAGGATCACGTCGAACATGGCGAACGCTATCGCCGCGCCCGTGAGTTCTACGACGTGGTGACCGGCCTATGGGACAGTTTCGCGGATGACGCCTTTGTTCGCGATCAGCAAAGCGGGCTCTATTTTGATCCATCCCGACTTCATGTCCTTGATCACAAGGGACCGCAACTCGCGGTGCGCGGGCCGCTCAACATCGCCCGGCCGCCTCAAGGCTGGCCGGTGATCGTCCAGGCGGGTGCATCGGAGGCGGGGCGGCAGCTTGCCGCCGAGACGGCCGAGGTAGTTTTCGCCGCACATGCGAATCTGGCGGCCGGTCAACGTTTTTATGCAGACGTGAAAAGCCGGGCGGAACAAGCAGGACGCGCTCGTGATCAGATCAAGATGTTGCCCGGCGCCTTTGTGATCGTCGGGGACACGGTCGAGGAAGCCCGTGCCAAGCGCGCCACGCTCGACAGCCTGGTTTATTACGAAAGCGGGATCGCCTCGCTTTCTATCGCGATAGGCCACGATGCGTCCAATTTCGATCCCGAAAGGCCGCTGCCAGACATTCCGGAGACCAATGCCAGCAAAAGCGGGCGCGAACGCGTAGTCGAGCTTGCACGCTTGGAGAACCTGACCGTCAGGCAGCTTGCCCAACGTCTGGGAGGCTATTCCGGCCTGGCGTTTGTCGGCACAGCAAAAACGATAGCCGATGAGATGGAAGAGTGGCTTGTCGAGGAGGGGTCGGACGGGTTCAACGTGATGTTCCCTTTTCTGCCAGCCGTGCTCGACGAGGTCGTCGACAGAGTGGTGCCGGAACTTCAACGGCGCGGGCTGTTCCGACGCGAATATGAGGGGTCAACGCTCCGCGAAAATCTTGGTTTGGCACGTCCCAAGAATCGATTTTTCGAATAGTCGTCAGGTTAAAGAAGCGCGTTCGACGCTGCGTCGGCGGGAGATCAGGAGAGAGCTCGCATCGTCGATCGCCTGTTCGCCGCGCTTGCGAATGGCCTCAGAGGCAAGCGCACCATCCAGAAAGTCCTTGTCCGTCGCATAAACGGCGGTCGGCAAGACGAGCGCCTCGAAGAAGGCAAAGAGAGGCCTGAGCTGATGTTCGATCATCAGCGCATGGCGCTCACCGCCGCCGGTCGCGGTCAGAAGTACCGGCTTGCCGCGCAAGGCAGCCGGATCGACGAGGTCGAAGAAATGCTTGAACAGGCCGGTGTAGCTGCCCTTGTATGTTGGCGAGCCGACGACGAGCACCTCGGCCGAGACGACCGCGTCAAGCACCCTTTGACCTGCTTCGTCGAGATCGCGCGACCAGCGTGCCGTCCCAAGCGAGGAGCCGACATCGTCCAGATCGAAGGTCACCGCCGCAAGACCGTGCCGATGCGCAATCTCCCTGACGAACTGCTCGACGAAACCGCGCGTCTTGGATGGCCGCGTGAGATTGCCTGAGAAGCCGACGACGGTGGGGTTTGTCATGGCGGTCACCGGGTTTGCGGGTTCAGTACGACCGGGCAGCTCTCGTCCTTCGCCCAGTCGGCGAAGCTCAGATAGTAGGCGCGGACGTCATCATATCCTGCCCGGACCGCGGCGGCGGCCGCAAGTGCGGCGCGGCCACCACCGTCGCAATGGGTGACCACGTGATCGCCGGCCCGGAACCCGGCTGCGGACAGAAGATTGCGTAGAGCGCCCGCTGGCTTCAGGCGGCCATCGTCGAGCAGGCTCGCATGCGGAAGCAGGCGCGCGCCGGGCAGATGGCCGCCCCGAGCGTTGCGCCGCAGGTCCGTGCCGGCGAACTCATCCGTTGTTCGAGCGTCGAGAAGTTGGACGCCGTCCAGGTCGGCCTTCAGCGTCTGCCGGTCAACCAACCCGACCGATCCCACTCCCGGTCGAGCCTTGAATGTCGTCGGACCTGAAAGTCCACTTGCCTGCGCAAGCGGTTCCCTCTGTCCGCGGATGGCAGGCCATCCGCCGTTCACGATCAGCGCCTCCGCGCCGAAATATTGCAGGATGAACCAGACGCGGGCGGCCTCCGTCATGCGTCCGTCGTCATAGATCACAGCGGGCCGTGGGCCGCCGACGCCGAGATCGGTGATCGCCTGCTCCCAGTAGGTGACGTTCTCAAAGGAGGTCTCGCCCGACTTCGCGGCGGCCTCCCATTCTTCGATTGGGACGCGAACGGCCATCGCCGGGTGATCGGCCTCGAGGGACGCAGGCTCACGCACGTCGAGCAGACGAAACTCGCCAATTGATGGCAGCGCGTCGGGCTCGATGATGGGATCGTGTGGCATCAGATTCTCTTTGACAGGAGGCGGGGCGCCGAATTGTGTCGCAACTGCATTTTGGGCGAGTACTGGCATTGATGCGCTAGACCTCGACCTTGGTGCCGTCGAAACGGGTGAAGCTGAACCCCTCGAACGGCTCGCGATATGTTTGCCGCTCGTTGCGGAGAATGCTGATCGCGAGCTCTTCGCCGAGCGCCAGCGACGCCGAGAAATCCGAGCGCCAATGGATGCCGGCCCAGTCGCGGCCGACGCCGTAGTTCCATGCAAGCTTGTTGAGCTCGCCTCCGACAGTGAGCGGCTCACCCTGGTAGGGGATGAGTTTCGTCGGATCCTTGGGATCAGTCTGAACCGGGTTCGAAATCACGGCGTCCTCATCGAAGAACGCCTTGAGGATCGTCACGTTTGACGCGGCGATCTGGGCGGCTCCGCCGGGATAGCTCGAGTGGATCGGCGCGCCCTCGGGGTAGACGTGCGACAGGAGATGGCTGCCGAACTTGCCGACGCTTCGCGCCAACGCAGCCGAATTCAGAATGTCGCCGTGAACGGGGTAGGCGTCCACCTTGTTGGCGATCCGGTGATGGATCAGCCCGCCATACGCTTCCGGCCGTAAGGTGCGGTGGACATAGAACTTCTGCCAGTACGCAACGCGGATGGCCAGCGAGGCGGTGATCGGCAGCAGGCTCTGCGCGTAGGGCAGCCCGAACGTGCCGTAACCGCCGGTCTGCGTCTTCGACTTCACATACGGATTGGATTTGCTGAAGGGGATTCCAAAACCGCCATAGTCCGGATTGGCCTTGTCGGGTGCTACACCAAGGAGCAGGGCTGCCGACCAGAAGGCGGCCGGATTGTTGTGGACGTATTCCGCGAGATCGCGGCCGGTTGCGATGTAGCGCGGCGTCGGGTCGAAGCTGGTCGGCTTGGCGGGCGGATTGCCGTTCTGGATGGCGAGCCACTCGTCGTAGCCGGTGAGGAAATCGTTCCCGGCCGCGGCGGTGCGAATACGGGCGGAGATGAGTTGGCTGCCGTAAGGAGCGTCCTTGAGCAGGAATTGCGAGATGTAGGGACCCTGAAGTGNGGATTGCCGTTCTGGATGGCGAGCCACTCGTCGTAGCCGGTGAGGAAATCGTTCCCGGCCGCGGCGGTGCGAATGCGGGCGGAGATGAGTTGGCTGCCGTAAGGAGCGTCCTTGAGCAGGAATTGCGAGATGTAGGGACCCTGAAGTGTGCCGGGCGGCGTCACATAGCGACCGGTTCGCCGCGACGGATCAGCCGCGTCGACGTAAAGCGCCGTCCCACGAAACAGCGACTGTGGAGTAATGCTTCCGTTCGTGCGCGGCCCGTTGAAGGCGGCGAGCTTGCTCAACTCATCGACCGCGGCGAGCACGTCCTTGTTGCTGGTGTCGTCCGTCAGCTCCGACAGCGGAACGTCGCGCAGGATCGACTGCCAGTAGAGCTCGACAGCCTCGCTGGCCCGCGCCACGCTGTCGAGCGCAGGTGCCGGCGGGATCGCGAACTGCGGACCGACGCAGCCCGTCAGGTTCACGGCAAGGGAGCCGATCGGATTGAGCTGCTTGCGCTTGCCGCCGAGCGGTATCGCCTCGAAGTCGGCCGGATCACCCGAGGCGTAGGCCTTCAGCGTCGCGTCGAAGGCTGGTCTGTCGACTTCACCGCGTTTNTTGTTTCGCCGAAGCGCTGCACTGATCGAAGGCATGCCGCGCCTATACCTCTTCGAGAATTCGCGCTTGCAGGGCGACTGCCGACGTGTCCGCAGCCTCGCGTCGAGGGCGAGGAAGGTCGACAGGAATGTCGAGCGCGATGGCCCCGTCGCGGATGACGATCACCCTGTCGGCAAGGGCCACCGCTTCCCCGACATCATGAGTGATGAGAACTGTCGTGAAACCGTGCTCGCGCCAGATACGCTCGAGCAGTCGGTGCATCTCCATGCGCGTCAGCGCGTCAAGGGCCCCGAACGGCTCATCGAGCAGAAGAACACCGGGCCGGCTCACCAGGGCACGCGCTAGGGCGACGCGCTGGCTCTGGCCGCCCGACAAGACCGCGGGCCAATCATTCGCCCGATCCGCAAGTCCGACATCGGCGAGCGCTGCCG
>NZ_AYWU01000061.1:0-10532 GCF_000502375.1 Mesorhizobium sp. L48C026A00
AAGCCAGGGAAGCCATTCCTCGAGCGAACTCTGCCGGACGCGGAACATGTCGGAGCGCTGACCGCGCAGGACGCGGCGGACGACCTTGCGGCTATGTCCGGTACGTTTGACGATCTGCTTGATCGGCACACCCTGCTTCGACAATTCCAGAATGGCCTCGTTTGTCTCCTGGCGACGCAGANTTGACGATCTGCTTGATCGGCACACCCTGCTTCGACAATTCCAGAATGGCCTCGTTTGTCTCCTGGCGACGCAGATATCCTTCATATTGCAGCCGTTCGGCATAGGTGAGAAGCTTTGGATCGATGATGGTGCTGCCGACGGTCTTTCGGATATGCCGCATGGACTTGCTGACTGCATCAAGGAAAGCGCGGCTGGCGTTTTCCATCAGATGCCAGCGGTCGGCCACCTGATCGGCATGAGGCAGGGCCTTGGCGATCGCCTCGCCATAGCCGCCACCCCGATCGCGAGCGACAGTCACAATGGAAGGATGGTTCGCCAGCCAAGCCTGCGATGTCGCCTGTTCGCGATCAGGCAGCAATGCTACTGGCCTGCGGCGCTCAAGGTCGCAGACAATCGTCCCATATCGTTGGCCGCGCCGGAACGCGAAGTCGTCGATGCCGATGATGGCGAGCTTATGGCGCGGCTGTTCAGTCCGCCGGCGCACGACACGCAACAGGGTATCGTTGCTCACCGGCATCATCAGGCGATCGGCAAAGGCTGCGGCAGGCCTTCCGCCCAGCGCCAGTCCTAAGTGATGAACGATGGTCTCAAGNCATCAGGCGATCGGCAAAGGCTGCGGCAGGCCTTCCGCCCAGCGCCAGTCCTAAGTGATGAACGATGGTCTCAAGGCGTCCGGTTCTCCGCGATAACGGGGCTAAAACATCGGCGCCAAACCGTTCGGCAAAAATGCGGCGGCGGCAAAGAACGGCGTCGCACCAGAAACGGCGAACCGTCACCCGCAAGACCACCCGCCGGCCAGCGATGGGCAGATCGGCGGCTTGCCGCATATATCGGCTCTGGGTCCGGCGTGAACTCGTCCCGCAGCACGGGCACGTGGCCGAAAGCGCCGTAGCGCGCACGTCAAGAAATACACAATCCGTGTTGATTTCGGCATGCTCGACGAGCAGCCCCGCCGGCGCCAGTCTCGTCGACCCAAATCTCTGTTCCATCGCGCTGATTCCCTCTCGAAAATTGCGCGACCATCACCCTGCACTTGCAGCGAGATTGAGTCTGACCCCCGTTTGGACGAAAATCACCCCTCAAACAGGGTCCTCATTCCATGAAAAATCACAGCTCGACGACCACATCGCACAGGAAACAGGGCGCGCGAGGTCTCAATCGATGACCGACGCCAGCTCGAAATGCGCCGGGGATCGACGCAAAGAGTTCGTCGTCATATCGATACGGCTCATGTGCGCAGCGCCGAGCCCAATTTGGCGCGAAATTTCGAACTCGTCGCGGCCAGATGCGGCCGCGGTGGACGAGGCGAATCCGGTGGCCGCTATTTCGTCACCGGCAGTACCGACCAAATGGCGATCCGGGATCGCGCCCTTCATACCCTTCGGCGCGAAGGGTACCGGCTTCGGCGACATCACTGTGATCTCGGACGGCGCAGAAATTCTCAAGCGGCTGCCCCGCGCCATACCGAAGCCGACGGCCTACATCATCGACTGGTTCCATTCGCCAAGCCGTCCAGCCTATGCAGCAGATCGCCGATCAGTGGATACGATCCCACACTGACCGAACCGGGGAGCTGCCTTCCATCGACAGGGGCGTCAGGGACGTCAGGGGCGTGAGGTGGCGTCTATGGCACGGCCGTGTCGATCGCGCCATTCGCGACCTGGAGCGGGTCCTGGTAAAACTCAAGCATTCGCAGCGAGAAGGCGAGTTCTCGATCGCACGGCTTCATAGTCTCGGGTTGCAGCTTCTGACCTACGTCCGTTCGAACCGCGGTGCGATCGTAAACTATGGCAAGCGCTATCGAGCCGGCCTTCGCGAAGCCACGTCCCTCGCCGAGTCGGCGGTGAACTCACTCGTCGGGAAACGTATGGTCAAGAAGCAGCAAATGCGCACGGCCGAGATCAATGGCGAACTTCACCAGAGATTGCGGGCACCGTTCGACAGCCAGAGTCAAACGTGCCTTCTCTTTTCAAGCCTAAACCTCCCCTTCTGCGCGCCGCCTGACCCCCGAGAAATTACCGGTGTCTCCATTATCCGTTGCTTTCTGCGCGCGAACTAAACACAGATGACGTTAGTCGGATTGGCTACTCGCGCACTAGGATCGAGAGTTATTCCAGGGGCAAAGATTTATGATTGGAGCTCCCTTCCATTGCAGCTCATCCTGTGTTTGGACTGGGGACATCGCGAACAGGTGTGCGAGGACATCGCGAACAGTTTTGCGCGTTGTGCGCGAGGGGGTTCGGCATGCCGTTCAAGGACAGAAGCGCGATGAAGCAGAAGTTGGAGTTCGTGAGGCTGGCGTTGGTGGAGGGGTCGAATGTGAGCGCGTTGTGTCGGCGCTTCGGCATCGGACGGACGTGCGGCCACAAGCTGCTTTCGCGCTACCGGAGCGAGGGCGAGGCAGGACTGGCCGAGCAGTCGCGGCGGCCGCGATCGAGCCCGGCGCAGTGCGCGCCGGAGGTGGAAACGGCTGCACTTTCGGTGCGCGCGGCGCATCCGGCTTGGGGTGGACGCAAGATCGCGCGCGTCATCGCCCGCGACGGCATCGGCACGCCCGCGGCCTCGACGGTGACCGGCATCCTGCGCCGCAACGGCATCGAGCTGGGCGCGCTGGGCGGCGGGGCCCAGCCCTTCATCCGCTTCGAGCACGAAGCTCCCAACGATCTGTGGCAGATGGACTTCAAGGGCCATGTCGCCTTGCATGGCGGTCGGCTGCATCCGCTCACCGTGCTCGACGACCATTCGCGCTTCTCGATCGCGCTGTCGGCCTGCGCCGACCAGACCACCGCAACCGTAAAGACCCGGCTGATCGCCGCCTTCCGCCGCTACGGCCTGCCGTGGCGTATCGCCACCGACAACGGCCCGCCGTGGGGCGACGGCGGCCGCAACAACTTCACGCTGCTCACCGTCTGGCTGATCGAGGCCGGCGTCGCCGTCAGCCATTCCAGGCCTTGCCACCCGCAGACGCTCGGCAAGGACGAGCGCTTCCATCGCTCGCTCAAAGCCGAAGCGCTGCAGGGACCGCCCTTTGCCGATCTCCCCAAGGCCCAGGACGCCTTCGATCACTGGCGTCACGTCTACAACACCGTGCGTCCGCACGACGCGCTTGGCGGCGCCGTGCCGCTCGACCGCTACCGCGTCTCGCAGCGCCAGTATCGCGAAACCGTCGAGCCGTTCGACTATGCCAAGGACGATCTCATCCGCCGCGTTCAGCAGCATGGCTTCGTCTCCATCCTCGGCCACACCGTGCGCCTGTGCAGGGCCTTCGCGGGAAAGTCCGTCGCCTTTCGCCCCAACCGCTGCCGACGGCGTCTTCGACGCCTGGTTCAGACATCAGAAAATAGAAACCATCGACCTCAATCCCCTTGCTCGATAGAATGAAAAACTGTTCGCGATGTCCTCGCACACCTGTTCGCGATGTCCCCAGTCCAAACAATCCTGGTGAAGGCACTAAAACCATTCCACCTGTGCGACAGCTTCACCGCGTGATTGGTGTGGCTGGTGACCATGCGATCCGGTCGGCCATGGCGCGCAAGAGCCTGACGAAAGAAGCGGTGAATCAAGTAATTCATGGGCAACCGTTCTGCGAGGAAAGGGTATGCCAGGTGACGTCGCCGCAACGATCCGCGCGGCGACGGCCGTCACCCGACATTGGTAAAGCCGGGGGTGCTGACGTTCACGCAATGGCCGTATTTGGCCAGCGAGAGTTTGTAATGCGACCCGGATTTCACGATGATGACGTCGAAATCTGCAACCTGCAGATCATTTGCCCGATAGGCGGCGATGTCCTGCGTCAGGGCCGGCATCGAGGTGGCCAGCACCGTCAGATTGCCGGCGCGAAGCACGGCGCAATCGCCGACCGAGGTAGGCTCGCCGCGCATGAACGGGCCTTCAAGCGTGTAACGCCCGTCCGACAGCGACAGCACCTGACACTCCTCCTCCAAGGCTGGCGCCTCATGGCTCCAGCGGGCGCCGAGCGTGAAGCGCGCCGCGCCGCCCGGGCCGAGAGCTTTGGCCTGCGCCACCGCCTGAGGGTCGGTGATGGGTGCCAGAACCTTCAGATCCGGCCGCAGCGACAGGATCTGCCGGGCAAGATAGGTGCTGTCCCCGGGAGAACCGGCCAGCACGCGATCGCCGAAATCGCCGAAGATCAAAGGCTTCGGGGCCGTGTCCGCCTGCAGAAGCGCCTCGGCGGGCGAGGGGAGATCATTCACGAACTCGCTAAGATGGCTGCGGAACACCGCTGCCATTGCTTCAGCCGTACCGCGTGCGTGATGGAGGCTCTCGGTCGAAGACACCAGAATGCATTGGCCGCCCGGCGCGCGGATGCCGAAAGGATAGGAGTTCAATATCGAGATATCGGCGATGGACCCGGTTTCCAGCCGCCGCCGCTCGGCATGGATCTTGCAAAGCGGGCTGCTCGTCGTTTCCAAGGGATAGGGAATGCGAACGGGCAGCCATTCGGCCCAAAGGTGCAAGGGCTGACCACCCCTGAGCTGCTGCAGCATAAGCTGCGCCGCGCGCTGACCCGCATCCTTGTAATCGTCGTGCGGGTTGTTCTTGCAAGACACCAGTATGGTCGCCGCCTGAACCAGATTGGGGCAGACGATGCCATGCATATCCAGCGCCACCGCAATCGGGATTCCAGCCTCGAGCTCGGCGCGAAGACGGGTGCAGAGCCGAGCTTCGAAATCGACCATATCCTCGCCAGCGATCGCGCCGTGCAAGTCAAGGAAGATCCCGTCGAGGGGCTGCGCCTTTGCCACCGCCGCGATCTCGGCGATGAACTGGTCACAGAGGCCCGCGACCAGCAGCCCGCCCGGAGGCGAGATTGCGGCGAGGCTCGGGATCAGGTTGACCCCTTCGCCGGCAAGATAACGAACCGCCCCGCCGATGCTGGCGTCCGACTGGAGAGCTTTCTCCAGCAGGGCCTGCCCGCGCGTGACCACGAAATTGGCGATTGTGGTGCGCAAGGGGGTCCTGGCATGCGACTCGTGAAAGACCGCAGCCACAAGAATGGTCGGAGCGGTTGACATCGTCATGCCTTTTTGACCAGCCGGGCCGATGTGCGGCCGCGCGGATTGGCCGCGACTTTACCGACAGGCGCGTGGCTGGCCCATTGACTGGCAACGAAGACGATGGGCAGCACCACCGCATCATCGGTGACCATCTGCATCGCCTCGACGGCATGGCCGACCCGTTTCGTCTGATCCATCTCCAGGTAGGCGGCCGTGATCTGCTGATCGACCTCCGGATTGGAATAGAGCATCCGGTTCAGCGCGCCCTCGCCCGCCGGAATGTTGCGCGTCATCGCAAGCCCGCGCAGATGGTGCGCACCATACATCCCGAGCAAGACCCCGAGATGATCGAGAACTCACGGTTGGTGGCGCGGGGCAGATAGGTCGAGACCGGCAGCGCCTCGACAGAAACGTCCACCCCGATGCGGGACCAGTATTGCGCGATGTCATCAAAAGCTGGGCGTCTTCTTTCACCCAACCCTGCGTGTGGATGGTCACTTTGCAGCCTTCGGCGTGGCCAGCCTCTGCGAGCAAGGCCTTGGAGCCTTCCGGGTCGTAGTCTTGGCCCTTCAGAGATGCCACGTAGCCTTCTCCCCACTCTGCCATGAACTGATTGCGCGGTCGCAAGTCCGCCCAAGGTGCGCTGTGCCAGCATGTTGCGGTCGATTGCCATCGACGGCGCGCGTCGGACCCTGACATCGGTCATCGGGTTCTTGCCGTCCTTGCCCTTGGAGAAGGGCGACTCTTCGCGCACCGCATCGAAGGCAAGGTAGTAGGTGCTGCCGGCCGGCGAGGTATGCACGCTGATATCTGCATTCCCCTCAAGCGCCTTGAGGTTCACATGGGGGACGTTCTCGATGACGTCGACACCGCCCGCCAGGATCGCCGAGGTACGCGCCGCATCATTGCTAAGCTGGACCCAGCGGACTTCTTCCCAATCCGGCGTGCCACCCCACCAGGCGCCATTGCTGGCACAGACGAATTCAGTGCCGGGCTTGAAGGATTTGAATTTGTAGGGGCCGGTCCCGATCGCAGCGCTGCCGTCATTGAAAGCCGCCGTGTCGGTCTCGGCGCCCGAGGCACGCATCATGATCTCAGCCAATTGCCACAGAAGGAATGGCGCCGGACTCTTGGTCTTGATCGAGACCGTATGATCGTCGACAGCCTCGGCCGTCTCAACCGAAGAGAGCAGCGGCATGAACGAGCCGGGGCTATTGGGAACCCAGCCGACGCGCTTGATCGAGGCGACCACGTCGGCGGCGGTCAGCGGTGCGCCGTCATGGAAGGTGACATCCTGGCGCAGGTCGAAAAGCCAGAGATCGTCGCCGTCCTGGCGCCAGGCGGTCGCGAGCCAGGGCACCAGCTCTCCCTTGATCTCGGTGGCGAGGGTTTCGAAGATCTGGCTCAGCGGCCCGACATTGGCGCCAAGATTGTGGAAATGCGGATCGGCCGAGGTCGGGACCTGCGACAGTCCGATCCGCAGGGTGGTCCCCTGCGCGGCCTGCGCGATCCGCGTGCTGCCCAGAAGCATAGCGGCACCAAAGCCCGCCAGCATGCTGCGGCGGCGCAGCGAAAAGTTGGCAACTTTGCCAGGACTCATCGTGTCGCTCTCCCTAAGATGGCCATCTTTGAGGTCACAATATTTGAATAAATCGACACAGGTCAAGAAGTTTGTGGTATCAGTTTTTCGATGATTGTGATCAAATAGGCCATTGCCGACCGCAGGTCTTGGTCCAGGATATCCCGCACAGCCACCGCATCCCGTCGACGCAGCGCGTCACAGATGTCCATCCGGAGGCCGGGACTGGGTGATTTGCCAATATATTCGGGAAACAGATGCGACAGATAGGGCCCGGACTGCAGCCAAAGCCCCTCGACTACGCGTAGGGTGCAGGGCTGCCTTGCCGCCGCATAAAGCGAGAAATGGAAGCGGGCTACACCGACCCGGTAAAGAGAGGAGGTAAGTGCCTCGCGGGCTAGAAGGGATTCGGATAATGCTTCCAAATCCCTTATTTCTTCGTCACTTATACCTGAGACTGCCCGCATCGCGAGATCGGGCTCCAGCACTAGCCGCAGCCGCCGCAACTCATCATAAAGCGGCAGGCTGAGCGCCGGCACCCGAATGGATTTCTGTGGCGTCTGCTCCAGTGCGCCAGCGGCCACCAGTTGCGCCAGTGCCTCCCGCACTGGCGTGACGCTGACCCCGAATTGTGCCGCCAGATCGCGCAGTTTGATCTTCTCTCCCGGGCGGAATTCGCCGCTTACCAAGCTCCAGCGCAACTGACGGCCCACGGTATCACGGCTGCGCGGATCGGCTTTTCCGGCCGGGTCGAGGACAAGTTCCATGAAAAATTCCAGTTTGATATTTTAATATTGACTTTGGGCCTCATCTCCGAGATTATGAGGCCTCACTTTACACGGAATTATACTATGCCGCTCGGCCCTAGCCAACCATGGGAAACCGTCAGGGAAGACCTGATCAACCGCAAAAAGGGGGACTACGCGTGGAAAGAGGGCCGCCTGCCATCCTATATCTACTTTCACAATGACGAGCTGCTGGAGAAGCAGCGCGAGGCGTACGGTCTCTATCTCGTCGAAAACGGCCTTGGCAAAGGTCGCGCCTTCCCAAGCCTGAAGATTATGGAAGACGAGATTTTCGAAATGTCGATCTCGCTGCTCGGCGGGGGCGCCAACGCCGACGCGATTTTCGCATCGGGCGGCACCGAGAGCATCATGATCGC
Organism: Mesorhizobium sp. L48C026A00; assembly: GCF_000502375.1. NCBI lineage: Bacteria > Pseudomonadati > Pseudomonadota > Alphaproteobacteria > Hyphomicrobiales > Phyllobacteriaceae > Mesorhizobium > Mesorhizobium sp. L48C026A00. Next base: position 7,943 of record NZ_AYWU01000061.1, read on the forward strand.
CGTCAAAGCGGCGCGCGAACGCGCCAGAACGCGGCCCGAGCTGATCGCGCCCTACAAGATCGTCCTTTCGGAAACCGCGCATCCCGCCTTCAACCGCGCGGCGCATCTGATGGATATCGAGGTTGTGCGGCTGCCGATGGACCCGGACAGCTACCGCGCCGATGTCGCCGCGATCGAGGCGGCCATTGATGAGCATACGATCATGCTCGTCGGCTCGGCGCCCCACTATGCCAGCGGTACCTTCGATCCAATCCCCGAGCTCGCGGCCCTCGCGCAGAAACGCGGGCTCTGGATGCATGTCGATGCCTGCGTTGGCGGCTTCCTCGCGCCCTTCGCGCGCATGAACGGCCATCACATCCCTGATATGGACCTTAGCGTTCCCGGCGTGACCAGCCTTTCGGCCGATATCCACAAATACGGCTTCGCGGCTAAGGGCGCCTCGCTGCTGCTCTTTGCGAACAAGGCAGACCGGGCGTTTGGCACCTTCGCCTTCACCTGGGCGCGCGGCACCTATGCCACCGACAGCATGCAGGGCACCCGCGCGGGCGGCTCGGTTGCCTGCGCATGGGCCATGATGAAGCACCTCGGCATCGACGGCTACCGCGAGCTTGCCGCAATCACCATCGACACCACCAAGCGCCTGACCGATGGCATCGACGCCATCAAGGGGCTGAAAACCGTGCGGCCTTTCGAGCTCTGCCTCTTCAGCTACTGCAGTGAGGATCCGGAGCTTGACATCAATGCCGTCGCCGATGCGATGGAAACCCGCGGCTGGTTCATCGGACGCTCGCAGCGCCCCTGCCCGTCAATCCAGATGGCTGTCAACCCGGTGCATGATAAGGCGACCGAACGCTATCTGAACGATCTGGCCGACTCGGCGGCAGAGGTCTACCGCACCAATGCCAAGGGCGAGTTCATCGACGGAACCTATTGATCTCTCGCAGCAACCGCAGGGAAAATCTCCCACTTTCCCTGCCTGCTTGCCCATTGGCTGGCAAGCCTCAGTCCGGATCCCGTCGGTGCGCATCGCCCTCGTCCAGTTCTCGCATGAGACCAACCCGCTCTGCCCTGCCCCAACGGGCCCTCGGGATTTCCGCAACAATTGCTATTTGCCCGCAGCTGGCGCATTTCCCCCAGACGGCGAGCTACATGGCCGGCACCATCGACGCGGCTTTGCACCAGAAGGCAGAGATGGTGCCCATCTTCGCCGCGAAGGCGACGCCCTCCGGCTTCATCGAAGAAGAGGCTGCGCGCGCAATCTTCAGCGAAATTCTCGCAGATCGAGCGCAGTGGACCCCTGGACGGACTCTGTATCGAGCTACATGGCGCCGCCTGCTGGGCCACAGAACCCTACCTCGAGGGCAACTCCTTGCAGAGCTGTGAGGAAGGCTTGGGCCGGATAGCCCGATCGCCTGCTCGCTAGATCTGCACGCCAATGTCTCCCCCAGAATAGAGCTTGCGGATGTCCTCTGCGGGATCAAGGAATACCCGCACACTGGATGAGAGGAATCTCACCTTGTTTGTCGCCGCGCAGGTACCTGCGTATTCCGATGAAGCCGGCCACCGATTCCGATTTGAAGCCGGCCAGTCATTCCGATTTCATTGCGGCCACCANCCGCGCAGGTCCCTGCGTATTCCGATGAAGCCGGCCACCGATTCCGATTTGAAGCCGGCCAGTCATTCCGATTTCATTGCGGCCACCATTCCGATTTGAAGGCGGCCAGTTTTCGGTCTGATCCTGGGTCTCGTTGATGTTTGGGTTGGGTTTTGTTTCAGGTCAAGCTTCGGTGTTTTCGGGGACGATCGGCGGGCGCTGTTTTCGCATGCTTTCACCGGTGAGATCGATGCGATAGGCGTTGTGAACGAGGCGATCCAGGATGNGGCGGGCGCTGTTTTCGCATGCTTTCACCGGTGAGATCGATGCGATAGGCGTTGTGAACGAGGCGATCCAGGATGGCGTCGGCCAAAGTTGGGTTGCAATAATTTCCCACCAGCGATCCACGGGCACCTGACTTGTGACGATGGTTGAGCGTCGTTCGTAGCGATCCTCAATGATCTCCAGGAGATCGCGGCGTTGGTCGTCATTGAGTTTTTCNACCTGACTTGTGACGATGGTTGAGCGTCGTTCGTAGCGATCCTCAATGATCTCCAGGAGATCGCGGCGTTGGTCGTCATTGAGTTTTTCAGGTCCCCAGTCATCGAGGATCAGCAGGTCGGTCCTGGCAAGAGATTTGAGGATCCTGCCGTATCGCCCGTCGCCTCTTGCAAGCGCGAGGGCGGCGAACAGCCGGGGAACCCGGTGGTAGGCGACTGAGAAGTCTTCGCGGCAGGCCTGGTGGCCAAGAGCGCAGGCAAGCCAGCTTTTGCCGACGCCGGCTGGCCCGGTGACAAGAAGACCGTGATGCTTTCTGATCCAGTCGCAGCCGGCAAGCGCCATGAACATATTGCGGTCGAGGCCGCGTGCGGCGCGGAAGTCGGCATTCTCGATCTGCGCGTCATGGCGAAGCTTGGCAGCCCTGGCGCGAGCCTCGAAACGCTTCTGGCGGCGCATGGTCGCCTCGCGTTCGAGCAGCATGGCAAGCCATTCGCC
>NZ_AYWU01000062.1:0-8865 GCF_000502375.1 Mesorhizobium sp. L48C026A00
CGACCGCATTGCTCATCGCCAAAGTGAAAGAAATCACTTGCATTCCCGGGGGCGTCCACACACGGCCCGAAGCTGATGAGGTGGAACGGCCCTTCTCAAACGGCATCGAATGCCTAACGTGGTCGTGTTGAAACGCCACAAAAAGGAAGGACCGCTCCATGGAGAAGATTACCACAGTCGGGCTTGATCTGGCCAAATCCGTTTTTCAAGTTCATGGCATAGCCGAAGAAGGACCCGTGATTGTACGCCGTACACTGCGTCGGTCGCAGGTTCTGGACTTCTTTCGCAAGTTGCAGCCTTGCCTCGTGGGTATGGAAGCTTGTGGCAGCGCGCATTATTGGGCTCGGGAAATTCAGGCCCTGGGTCATACGGTTCGGATGATGCCACCCGCATACGTGAAGGCCTACCTCAAACGCAACAAAACCGATGCTGCAGACGCTGAAGCTATCTGCGAGGCAGTCACGCGGCCGACCATGCGCTATGTTCCGGTAAAAACACAGGACGAGCAGGCTGCCGGAATGGTGCTCAAAGCGCGAGATTTGCTTATCCGCCAGCGCACTCAAACAATCAATGCCCTAAGAGCGCATCTTGCCGAACTGGGCATTGTCAGGGCGACCGGTCTGGTCGGAATCGTCAGCCTTGCCGCCATAGTACGCGACGACAGTGACCTGAGATTGCCGGGTGCAGCGCGAATGGCTTTGGAAGAGCTCGTTGAGCAAATCGAGACCGTGACGGCACGCATTGAAAGACTCGATCGAAAAATCCTTGAGGCTATAAGAAAAGATGACAACGCCCGACGCTTGACGGCGATCCCCGGCGTGGGTCCGATCTTTGCGGCGACCGTCCGGGCAGTAGTCCCTGATCCTGCCGGCTTTAAAACCGGTCGGGACTTTGCTGCCTGGATTGGGTTGACACCACGCGCACATTCCAGCGGAGGAAAAGAACGATCGGTTCGATCTCAAAGCGCGGAAACCAGCAATTGCGCACGCTGCTTGTCGCTGGAGCAACGTCGGTCCTCAAGCTCGCCCGTCGTGGCCTCCAGGCATCACCATGGATAGCGGCGATGATATTGCGCCGCCCGTTCAAGGTTGTCGCGGTCGCTCTCGCAAACAAGATCGCGCGCATCATCTGGGCTCTTCTCGTTCGCGGCGATAACTATATAGGAGCGAAGATGATCGCCCAAGCTTAGGTTTTAGAGCTTTCTGGCCAGCCGGTCGGAGAGGCAGGCAAGGTGCCAATTGTGATGACCCAACGGGACGACATCCCGAAGCAAATCAGACCGCAAAATCGCAGGCGCGTTACAGCGCGAGAAGCTGATTAGGCGATTTGCTCCGCGGATCTCATCGTGGCCGTGGCTGAAGGGCCAGAAAACAGGCCGGACATATGACTGCACCGTCCATATTTGGGAAATACATGAGGAAATATCTTGCCAAGCGGGCCGTTCCACATATGCGATTTTGGCCAAGTTGTGGAACGTTGCCCGAACGGATTGACCGCCATGGTGTCATCGCCTGAGAATTCGCTCCTTGAACAGGGAGTGGACGTATGGGTTTGCGTGTTTCACCTGAGTCGTTGGTCGGTGAGTGGAGCCTCTCGTTTGCCGATATTGACTTTGTGAACGCCAAGCCGGCCGGGTCGAGGCTCGGACTGGCGGTGCAGCTGAAGTTCTTCGCAGCCTTCGGATACTTTGCCACCGGCGCGACCGAGGTTCCCGACGAAGCGATTTCCTATCTGGCCGCCCAGCTTGACGTGGGCAAGGCCGATCTCGGCGGCTACCATTTTTTAGGACGCTCGGGCCGCCGCCATTGCGCGGAGATTCTGCGCCATCTGGGCTTTCGCCGCATGAGGCGGGCGGATCGCGCGGCGCCTTGCGGACTGGATAGCAACGGAGCTTTGCCCGGGCGGGCAGTCGGTCGCGGCGATGCTGGAGGCTGTCTTTCTCTGGTTCCGCGACCACAAGATTTTCGGCCCGTCGGACAAGGAGATGGAGCGGCTTGTACGTTCCGAACGGCAACGGTTCCTAGAAACATTTCTTGCCGTGTGGCGCACCGGCTCGTTCCGGAAACGGCCGCTCTGATGGAAGCTTCACTTGCAGATCCGGAGAGCCCGACGGGGTTCCACACGATCAAGGGCAATGCAGGTGCCGCAACGCTGGAGAATATGCTTTCCCTAGCGGACCGGCTGGCCTTCATTCAAAACCTGACACTGCTAAGGGATTTGCTGACGGGTGCCGGCAAGCCTTGGATCGATCAGATCGTCCGGCGGGTCGGTGCCGAAAAGGCGTCGGAGATGCGCCGCCACGCCCCCAGGCGGCAACTTGGCCTCTGTGCCGTCTTCCTGATGGTGCGGGAAGCACAGATCATCGCCGAGATGATCGACCTGCTGGTGGAGGCCATCCACAAGATCGGGGTGCGTTCGAAGCGCAAGGTGGTCGCCGAATCGCCAGGGATATTGAGAAGGTCTATGGCAAGGAACGGTTGCTGGTCGATATTGCGGATGCGGCGATCGAGACGCCGGACGGCCGGGTCTGCGATGTAATCTTTCCGGTGGCGGGCAAGGATAAGCTTGAGGCGATCGTCAAGGAGCATCGGGCGAAGGGCACGCTCGAACGGCACATCTACCAAGTGATGCGTGGCTCCTATGCCGGTCACTATCGACGCATACTGCCGAAGCTGCTTTCGGTTCTGGAGTTTCGTTCGAACAATGCCGTGCATCGGCCCGTGGTTGAGGCATTGGACTGGATCCGGCAGGCCTTCGACACCGGCTGTCGGGTGGTGCCGCGGAATGGCGTACCGATCGAAGGCGTCATTCCGCCGAAAGGGCGCAGCGCGATCATCGGCAAGGACGGGCGCATCAACCAGATCAGCTATGAACTCTGTGTGCTCAGCCAGTTGCGTGACCGCATCCGGGGGCGCAATCCGGATGATGATCTGCCCAAGGATTTCGAGGCCAAGCGTGCGGCCTACTATGGTGCGGAACTCCTGGATGTCTTGAAGGAGACTGCGCTCGACACCGGCTTTCTGGACGCCTTTGAAACATCGGCCTCTCGCGTGACGCTTTCCCGCGGTGCGCTCGACCGGCGCCTGATCTTGTGCCTTTACGGATTGGGCACGAATGCCGGCCTAAAGCGCGTGGCGGCCGGATGCCCGGACGTCAGTTAGGAGGAATTGCTTCACGTCGGCCGGCGCTTCGTTCACCGGGAAGCGCTCGAAGCAGCCTGCGCCAGCGTTGCGACCGCGACACTGGCCATCCGCAACACCGCCATCTGGGGCGAGGCCGGTACGGCCTGCGCTTCGGATTCCAAGAAGTNCGGCGTGATGATCTACTGGCATGTCGACAAGGGCTCGACCTGCATCTTCTCGCAGCTCAAGCGCTGTTCGTCTTCGGAGGTCGCTTCGATGATCAAGGGCGTGCTGCGGCATTGCACGGACATGGAGATCCAGCGGCAATATGTCGACAGCCATGGCCAGAGCGCCATCGGCTTTGCCTTCTGCAGGCTGCTCGGTTTCGAGCTCGCGCCACGGCTCAAAGCGATCGCCCGGCAGAAGCTGGNCATCGGCTTTGCCTTCTGCAGGCTGCTCGGTTTCGAGCTCGCGCCACGGCTCAAAGCGATCGCCCGGCAGAAGGGCGGCAGCCGGCTTTATGGTTATCAACAGGCTGGGCGACGTTGCCACCGTTTTCCTGGGAAGATGGATTGCGAATATGTGCAATCGCTACATGAGGCCTGAAATTCGCGTCCTGCCCATCGCAATCGATGGTTACCAATTCGCGTGGTGGCCGACACGACCTTATATATCGAATTCCTTTTGCATGCATGAACGCTGCAAGACCGAACCCAGCTTGTCCACGATTGTCAAGCTTCGGAACCATGTGCTTGAGCCGATTATAAACCGTCTCCTGTGAATGACTTGAAGGCAACACAAACGCGCCCGCAATACCGGACATGCGACTTCTCCTTCAATGCGGGTCAGCGAGCTCGTGGTTTTGTTTCCACTTAAGCAAGGCTAGTGCAGCAAGGCTCGTGCCAAGGTCTTTGACGGCACGCCTGACGATGCGCCACATCGGCTACGCGCCCGACAATACGGGATGTGATCAAGCGGCCCTGATCCGGATCGTGGGACTTGCGATACGCTGTCCTCATCAGACGCCAGCTTAGGACTCCTCGCAGAATCGACGGGTTTGCGGCATCGACGACGGCATGAACACCGCGACTGTCAGCCACAAGCGCCATCGTTTCCCGGCCCCTTCAGCCTGCGTCTGGTCGGAGAAATGCTGCTGGAGCGCGGGATCGTGGTTTCTTATGAGACAATCCGCCGTGGCGTTCAAACGTGTCCGGTTGAAGACGTCCATGTCTGAAGGCCGACAACAAAGCGGATGCACCCGGTCGACCAGTACGAGGCGTTCCGCGATCTGGCGGACGAAGGCAAGTCGGTCCCCGATATTGCCGTACGGTTCGGCGCGACATGAGGAGCGGCGATTTTATGAGAAGGGGAGCATGAGGAACTGTGGGGCGGTCACGTTGCGGCCGACCAAACGGGCACTTTCTGTGGTGCGGTTCCGGCCCGTTCAGAGAGCCTCCGCCACCAACCGCCCCACAGTTCCTCATGCTCTCCGGATCTGGTGGCACGACACGTAAACGACAACTCCTGAGGCGATCATGCCTTGCGCTCCGCGCGCATGATCCTGACCAGACGATCGGGATCCCACCGCTTCAAAGCGCGTGAACCTGACCGGCTTGACCTGCCCCCTGTCAGCGGCGAAACCGCGCCAGACGCCAGCGCCTGTTTTTTCCGTTGGCATGTTAAATGCAAGTCATCGACAAACGCGCTCACACTGAGCANGCGCGGTTCCGGCCCGTTCAGAGAGCCTCCGCCACCAACCGCCCCACAGTTCCTCATGCTCTCCGGATCTGGTGGCACGACACGTAAACGACAACTCCTGAGGCGATCATACCTTGCGCTCCGCGCGCATGATCCTGACCAGACGATCGGGATCCCACCGCTTCAAAGCGCGTGAACCTGACCGGCTTGACCTGCCCCCTGTCAGCGGCGAAACCGCTCCAGACGCCAGCGCCTGTTTTTTCCGTTGGCATGTTAAATGCAAGTCATCGACAAACGCGCTCACACTGAGCAGAAATTGTCCCACGACCACGCAAAAATGGACCATTCCCGTACGCGAGGCTACTCATGTGTAATCAGGCTGTTAGCAAGCTTATGGCTTGATCATTAAATTGGCTGCGTCACCTAAACAGAAGGACTCAAAAAAATGACTTATCCCGTGGGTTCGCCGTCTGATGGCTCTCTGAAAGTATCTATCGAGGCAAATGGCCATCATGACCCTCGATTACACAGCATTGATCACATAGCTTTGGCGGTTCATAAACTAGATGACGCTATCCACCTGTTTCAAGATGTCCTTGGCTTCAAGCTTAGGCGGCGTTTGCATATAAAGGGTAAGAAGACTGGGATGGTGTGTGCGGACATGGTTCGGAACGACATGNCAGCATTGATCACATAGCTTTGGCGGTTCATAAACTAGATGACGCTATCCACCTGTTTCAAGATGTCCTTGGCTTTAAGCTTAGGCGGCGTTTGCATATAAAGGGTAAGAAGACTGGGATGGTGTGTGCGGACATGGTTCGGAACGACATGTGCTTTGTACTTTGCCAAGGCACAGAGCCAGAGTCGCAGGTGTCTCAACTTGTCCAAAATTACGGGGTAGGTCTAGCTCATGTTGCATTAGCTGTCGACGATGTGTCGGCGGCGGTCAATACGCTTAGAGCGCGGGGATTGTCGTTCGACACGACCATTATTGAGGGACCTGGCCTAACACAAGCATTCTCTTCTCGATGCCCTAATACGGGGATAAGCTTTGAACTCATCCATCGGAACGGAGAGGAAGCATTTCTTGAAAACAACGTACAAGAGCTTTTCGAGCAACTTGAGCAGGCTGGAAAATACTGATCGAAGAGGTGTGGTCCCCTCGGTTTCTATAGCGATGCTGGTGATCCGACTTCAGGCGCGCCCGCCGGCCTACCAGGGTCNGAGGTGTGGTCCCCTCGGTTTCTATAGCGATGCTGGTGATCCGACTTCAGGCGCGCCCGCCGGCCTACCAGGGTCCCGCAAGACTGATCGAAGGTGGCATTCCGACAAAAGCGATCGTAGCCTAGTCGCCGTCTCCAAATGCGCCGATCACCTCACTCTCTACAGACTGCCAAAAATCTGCAAGCGGCGAGACATCGCTCTCGACCGTTTGACACTCGCGGACTGGACCGGCCGTGCCGCCTGCACCTGCGCCCCGAGTGACCTGAATGCGCTCAAAGCGATGGTGCTTTCGCGCGAAGCGGAAAATGCCTATCTGCGCCAGATCATCAGAGGATTGCAGCGCCAGCGGGNGACGAAAAGGAAAGCGTCACCTGATCTGCGCCAGGCACGGTGACCTGATGTGGTGGACGGCCTCCGCTCCCGGCATCGCAATGTGCCAAAGTGTGGCTGTCGAAAGTCACATGAGGGAGAGCCGTCCATGGAGAAGATTACCACAATTGGTCTGGATATCGCCAAGCAGGTGTTTCAGGTCCACGGGGTCAATGGCGCTGATGTTGTCGTTGTCCGTCGCAAGCTTCGCCGCGATGATGTCGCTGGGTTCTTCAAAGCATTGCCGCCGTGCCTAATCGNTGTCGTTGTCCGTCGCAAGCTTCGCCGCGATGATGTCGCTGGGTTCTTCAAAGCATTGCCGCCGTGCCTAATCGGCATCGAGGCTTGCGCGACGGGGCACCACTGGGCTCGGGTTCTTATGTCACTGGGTCACGACGTTCGGCTGATGCCTGCATCCTACGTCAAGCCATATGTAAAGTGAAGCGGCAGAAGAATGATGCGACGGATGCCGAGGCGATCTGCGAGGCGGTGGCCCGGCCGACGATGCGCTTCGTTCCGGTGAAGAGCGAGGAGCAACAGAGCGTACTGATGCTGCATCGGGTCCGCGAACTCTTGATCCGGCAACGGACAATGCTGGTGAACGCCTTGCGCGGCCACCTGGCGGAGTTCGGCATCGTGACCCGCCAGGGTGTTGCTGGCGTCGGAATGCTGATCGCGTTGGTTGAAGATGATGATCACGATCTCATCTCGCCGNACCCGCCAGGGTGTTGCTGGCGTCGGAATGCTGATCGCGTTGGTTGAAGATGATGATCACGATCTCATCTCGCCGCTTGCGCAGTCGGCGCTTCTTCCGCTGATCGGGCAATTGCGGGAAGTGCACGAGAAGGTCAGCGAGATGGATCGCCAGATTCATGCCTGGCATCGCTCGAATGAACTGAGCCGACGCCTGGAGACAGTTCCGGGAATGGGCCCGATCACTGCAAGCGCTATCGCCGCAACCGTGACAGACGTAGCGCTCTTCAAATCCGGCCGGCAGCTGGCGGCCTGGATAGGTCTGGTGCCGCGGCAGAACTCATCGGGCGGCAAGGACCGTCTCGGCAGGATTAGCAAGCAGGGCGATCCTTATCTCCGCCGCCTTCTCGTGGTCGGTGCCCATGCCGTACGCCGCTTCAGCCGAACAGGAAAAGCGCCATCAACTCGCTGGGCGGCCGATCTTCTGATGAAGAAGCCATACAACGTCCTCGCCGTCGCCCTGGCGAACAAAATAGCGCGGGTCGTTTGGGCGCTAATGATGTCCGGACGACGCTTTGAGGCTTCGGCCGCCGTTTGAGCAGTCGAGANCGCTTCAGCCGAACAGGAAAAGCGCCATCAACTCGCTGGGCGGCCGATCTTCTGATGAAGAAGCCATACAACGTCGTCGCCGTCGCCCTGGCGAACAAAATGGCGCGGGTCGTTTGGGCGCTAATGATGTCCGGACGACGCTTTGAGGCTTCGGCCGCCGTTTGAGCAGTCGAGAAGGATTGCCGAGATTGGTGAGGCGCTGATGGTGTGATGACGGACGGTCGAGCCGGGATCGGACAAACCCGCTCAGTGGGTGCCGCTTAAAAGCGCGTTGACCTTTCTGGGATCCGATCAGCGGACTTCATCAGGGCCAGCGGCAACAATAGGCCGCACTCAAAGGCCGAATACATGCCTGCATCCGACCAATCTGGCAGCAACGTCAGAAAGCCCTTGCCTGCGGAGGCCAATGGTATGGACCCCGCCCTCCAGGCGAGGTGAAATCTCGAACGCCAACTGCAACGAAGGAGGATGTCATGCAGATCGTTCGAATAGGCCTGGATCTAGCGAAATACGTCTTCGAGGTTCACGGTGTCGACTGCCACGGGAAAGTCGTCGTGCGCAAAACGCTACGCCGCGATGCGGTAGCCCCCTTCTTCGCCAATCTGCCACGATGTCTGGTCGGCATGGAAGCCTCGAACGGAGCGCATTATTGGGCAAGGGTGCTNCTTCTTCGCCAATCTGCCACGATGTCTGGTCGGCATGGAAGCCTCGAACGGAGCGCATTATTGGGCAAGGGTGCTTTCCGATCTCGGCCATGAGGTTCGGCTGATCAGCCCTCAGTTCGTGACGCCATACGTCAAGTCCAACAAGAACGATCGGAATGACGCTGAAGCGATTTGCGAAGCCGTAGGCCGCCCGACGATGCGTTTTGTTCCGCCGAAATCAGCCGATCAATTGGCGATTCAAGCGGTTCATCGCATTCGCAGCCGTCTGGTTGCAGATCGGGTCAAGCTCGTTAATCAGGTTCGTGGACTTCTAGCCGAGCATGGAGTGGTCATTGCCCGCGACATCCCACGGCTGCGCCGGGCCCTTGCTGAAATTACGGGGGGCAGCGACGATGGTCTCAATGAATTGGTGCGGGTGCTGATCCGAGAAGTGCAAACGGAGTTGGCCGAACTGGACCAACGCATTGCATCTTATGATCGGCGGG
>NZ_AYWU01000063.1:0-8898 GCF_000502375.1 Mesorhizobium sp. L48C026A00
CTGACGAGCGGCCCGACGCCAGGCGAACAGCTGCTGCGGGGACAAAGCGTATCGCCGCGCCACCGCGCTCACGCTCGCGCCGGCTTCGTAGCTTTCCGCCACGATCCGCGCCTTCTCCTCCGGCAGCCATTCGCGCCGCCGACCGGAGCCCGTGAACACCTCGAACCGGCGCGCGGGCTCGTGATCGCTGGATTTAAGCGTAAGCTCTGAAATCCTCATGTGTCGAAGTCCTCAAAGGCTCCGAACATCGTCCTTCACGCCGATCACCGAAAGGTGCCGTCGCGACATCGCTTACCGAGATCAAGGCGCTCTACCAGACCGCCTCCTTCGACGAGGCGCTGGCGCAGATCCGCAGGGACTGCAAGATCGCCGCCGTCACCCGTTCGGAAATGGGCTCGGTCATCGTGCGCGGCGACGAGACGGTCACCATCGAGGCGACCAAAATCCGGGAACTGGTCGACACAACCGGCGCCGGCGACCTCTACGCCGCCGGCTTCCTCTATGGCTACACGCAAGGCCGCAGCCTGAAGCAGTGCGGCGATCTCGGCTCGCTGGCAGCGGGACTGGTCATCCAGCAGCTCGGACCAAGGCCGCGGCAGAACCTGCGCCACGAGGCTGAGCAGGCGGGATTGCTGTAGGTGGCGAGCCAAGAACCAGCGGCCAACCCTCCTTAATCCAGCCCAAGCCTTTTCTTCAGTTCCGCATTCTCCTTGCGGAGACGATCGGCAAGCAGGCTCTTTAGCCGCTTGTTTTCTTCCTCGAGCGCGACGAGATCCTTCAGCCCGTCTCTGTCCGCCGCAGGCGCCGCCGCCTTCTTCCAAAGATAATATGTCTGTTCCGAGATGCCGGCTTGCTTCACCGCGCTCTTGAGAGTAGCGCCGCCGCCGATCGAGGTCTCGATCTGCGCCAGCTTCTGGGCACGATCTTTCGCGGAGTAGCTCTTTCGGCCTGTTCGCGCTGACGGCGGTGCTTCAGTGGTCGCGGATATCGGCTTGGCGCCGTTCTTGCGGGCAGGCGCGCTCGCCTCAGCTTCTGGCTTCCTCGACCGCCGCGCTCTCGTCTTGGGTTTTGGCGTTTCCGGTTTGTCTGCCGGTTCGCTATGAACTACTGCTGACTCGGTTTCCAGGGGATTGGCCATGAAATGCTCCACTCGCGGTTTGTGCAAAGGTTCAGCATCAAGGGCCACGACAGTAGAGTCAACAAGCTGACGATTTAACGGCTCGACTTCCTTTGTTGTCTCGGCCATCGCGGCGGCGATGTCGAAATTGCCCCAGATGGAACGTGCGGATTTTTGATAATTGCGCTTTTGTTTGACTTCCACGGTGAATGGTCGCGTCTGCCGCCTCATAGTTCCTTCCTGAATAGAAGAATGAAGTCGCCGCTCGAATTTTTGGCGCTTCCCGCTTAGCGCGGAGCATTATCGTATAGCCGCTCAACGGGCAAGTGATGCCGGTCTTCGATGGCTGACCCATCTGGGGAGATTTGAGCGGCTTCGCGCGTCCTGCGCATGCCTGTAAGGCCGCCAAGTTTTCTGGGTTAGCAGGCGCGCCACTGTGGCAGCTTGGCTTGTACGGCGAGGCCATGGTTGAGTGAGGCGAACCAAATCCAGCCGCGTGGTCGATCCCGAAGCTTCCCACAATGGCGAAGAGAACATCTTCACTCGTTCCCTTTCAGCACAAGACCTTCCGTTCGCTATGGTCGGCTGCACTCGTTTCGAACCTTGGCACCCTGGTGGAAGGTGTGGCGGCGGCTTGGCTGATGACGAGCATCGCCACCTCCCATGGAATGGTGGCGCTCGTCCAGTCATCGACCACCCTCCCCTACATGATCTTCTCGCTCGGGGCGGGAGCGCTCGCGGACAACTTTGACCGTCGCCGGATCATGTTGACTGCGCAACTGCTGATGGTCTGCGTATCCGCCTTCCTGGCGTTCCTGACCTATGCGGGGGCAATGACACCCTGGACCCTTCTGGGTCTCACCTTCCTGATCGGCTGTGGTTGGGCATTGCACGATCCCTCTTGGCAAGCCTCGATGGGAGACATCCTGCCTCGCGAACACCTGCCTAGCGCGGTTGCGCTCAACGGCATGAGCTACAATCTCATGCGCAGCGTCGGGCCGGCGATTGGCGGCATAATCGTGGCCACAGCCGGTGCGGCCTTCGCGTTCCTCTTCAACGTCTTTTGCTACTTCGCTCTGATCGCTGCGCTGTTGCGGTGGAAAGCCGTACGGGCACGACAAGCGCTGCCGCGGGAGGCTTTCGGCAGTGCGATGGCGGCGGGCTTCCGTTACGTGCTCTTGTCGCCGAACCTTCTCAAGGTGATGTGCCGGAGTTTCATTTTCGGCCTCACCGCCGTTGTCATTTTGGCTCTCCTGCCGTTGGTTGCTCGCGAACAGGTCAAAGGGACCGCGGTCACCTACGGCGTGATGCTCGGCTTCTTCGGCCTGGGAGCGATTTGCGGCGCGCTCCTCATCGGGCGGGTCCGAGAAGTTCTCTCCAACGAATGGGTCATTCGCGGTGCGTTCTTTATACTGGCGATCAGCTGCTTCTTTCTGGCATGGAGTGAGCACGTTTGGCTGAGCTGTCTGCTCCTCATGCCAGCCGGTGCGGCCTGGATTCAATCATTCTCGCTGTTTAACGTCACAGTGCAGCTTTCGGCGCCGCGGTGGGTGGTTGGACGCGCCCTGTCTCTCTATCAGACGGCCACATATGGCGGCATGGCGGCGGGAAGCTGGCTCTGGGGCGAACTGGCGGATGTCCAAGGTGTTTCGGGAGCCTTCCTCGTCGCCAGCGTGGTTCTTGTGATTGGGGGACTGATGGGGATCGTTCTGCGTCAGCCGGATTTCGAAACGCTCAATCTGGATCCGACCAACAAGTTCAGCGAACCGACGCTGCAACTTGACCTGCGGCCACGAAGCGGTCCGATCATGGTGATGGTCGATTATCGTATCGATCAGAGAGATGTCCCGGAATTTCTCAGTGTGATGACATCGTGGCGAAAAGCCCGGCTGCGAGATGGCGCCAGACAATGGGCGTTGCTGCGTGACCTGGAAAAGCCCGAACTATGGACCGAGTGTTATCACGTGCCAACTTGGGTCGAGTACGTTCGCCACAACAACAGGCAGACCCAGGATGACGCCGAAATCGTTGCGCGCCTGGAAGCGCTGCACCGTGGCGATTGCCCGCCCAAGACGCATTACAAGATCGAACGCCAAACCGTGCGCGTGCACGACGATTTGCCGCTCAGGCCTCACTTGGACAGGACTTGAGCTGGCCCGGTGGTTTGAGCCAGGTTAGCTTGAGCCGGTGGGCTGCGAACAGCAGTTCGAGACATTGGCCTCGATCACTTCGCAACAGGCCGCTGCACTTGGCCTCGGGTGCTCCCCTCGAAATCGTTGTGTCGTGTCACCGACGGCGGCACGGCCAAGACCTTCCACATGGGTAACTGCCTCGCCATTGAGGCGAATGTGGTCGCGAGCAGATCACCAACAAAGCGGTCGGAACCTCGGAGCCGAAGTGCGACGCCGAGGTGGCGTTCGCATGATGCGGGAAGCAGCACCAAGGCGCTTGCCGGTATGTTTGCCGCCGGCAGCCGACGAACTCCTATCCTCCTGGACAAGGGCGCCGTGCGTCATTGCTTTGATTTACCGGCCGCTCAAGGCTCCCACAGTTTTCGCTTTCGAGACGACCTTTGGGAAACATGCAACGGGAATTTAACATAACGACATAAACATTTCTTTATGCGGCGTTGACAAGGAAGCGAACTGCTGTAATTGTCTCCCGTGTCGTGGTTCTCCGTACGGCGCTGCCGCAGCGGAGCTAAGAGGGAAGCCGGTGCGATGCCGGCGCTGCCCCCGCAACTGTTAGCGGCGAGCCAACTCCACTCATGTCACTGAGGCGAAATAGCCTTGGGAAGACGGGTAGAGGCTATGACCCGCGAGCCAGGAGACCTGCCACGGCGAATTACGTCCACGGGCCGGGTGTCTCGGTGGCCGCTGCAGCCTGGCGTTCGTGCCGGCCTGCTAGCGCCTTCCTTGTCACCGACGCCCCAACCATCGGGGTTGGCATGACTGTCTCTCAGCAAATTCCTGTAGCAACGCTCGGCGTGCCGCGCTTCGGTCGTAAGCGAGAACTGAAATTCGCGCTTGAAAGCTACTGGTCCGGAAAATCTTCCGCTGGCGACCTTCTCACGACTGCGAAGGCGCTGCGTGCCGCTAGCTGGGAGGAGCAGCGCGATCGCGGCGTGTCGAAAATCCCGTCGAACGACTTCTCGCTCTACGATCATGTGCTCGACACCGCAGTCATGGTCGGCGCCGTGCCAGCCCGTTACGCCTGGAATGGCGGCGAGGTCCCACTCGACATCTACTTCGCCATGGCGCGCGGCAACCAAGGTCAGACGGAGGATTGTGGACAGCATGCGGCTCATGGGCCTAGTGTAACCGCGATGGAAATGACCAAGTGGTTTGACACAAACTATCACTACATTGTGCCGGAACTAGACGATGATCAGACGTTCGCCCTTTCGTCGACGAAGCCGGTTGATTACTTCCTCGAGGCTAAAGCGCTCGGCATTCACACACGCCCAGTCATGCTTGGACCGATCACCTTCCTCAAGCTGGCGAAATCGCCTGCCGAAGGATTCGATCCCATCGCGCTCCTGCCGCGGCTGCTGCCCGTCTACGAGCAACTCCTGCAGAGGCTGAAGCTGTCGGGAGCCGACTGGGTGCAGATCGATGAGCCAGCGCTTGTCCTCGATCTGAACCCCAACGAACGAGCTGCGTTCGAATTCGCCTATGGCCAGCTGTCAAAAGCCGCGCCCAAGCTGAAGATCATGCTGGCTACCTATTTCGGGCCGCTGGGAGACAATCTCGAAACCGCGGTTTCTCTGCCCCTGGCCGGGCTGCATATTGATCTCGTGCGCGCTCCCGAGCAGCTGGAAACGGTGGGTCGGCTCGCACCGAAGGATCTGGTGCTCTCGCTTGGCTTGATCGATGGCCGCAACGTCTGGCGTGCGAACCTGCCCGCCATTCTCGACCGCATCAAACCGATCGTCGCCGGCTGGCCCTTGGACCGCGTCGAGATCGCGCCTTCTTGTTCGATGCTGCATGTGCCGATCGACCTGCGCATGGAGACGGAAATCGACGCGGATATCAGGTCGTGGCTCGCCTTCGCGGCCCAGAAGACCGACGAGTTGGTGTTGCTGGCCCGGGCCCTGTCCCAAGGCAGGGATGCGGTGGCAGGCGCTTTGAAAGCGTCTGCCGAGGCTGCCGCCACTCGCGTGACATCCACGAAGATCCATGACCCGCTTGTCGAGGGGCGGATCGCCAGCATCGACGACAGCATGAAGCGACGAGAGAGCGCTTTTGCCGAGCGCTCCAGAGTCCAGGCCGGCACGCTCGGGCTGCCGCCGTTCCCGACGACGACCATCGGGTCCTTCCCGCAGACGCCGCAGGTATGCAGGGCGCGGGCCGCTCATGGGAAGGGCCAGCTGAGCTATGTCGACTACGAGACCTTCCTGAAGAAGGAGATCGAGGCTGCAATTCGCTGGCAGGAAGAGATCGGGCTGGACGTGCTGGTGCACGGTGAGTTCGAACGAAACGACATGGTACAGCATTTCGGCGAGCAGCTGTCCGGCTTCGCCTTCACCCAGCATGCCTGGGTACAAAGCTATGGGTCCCGCTACGTGCGTCCCCCCATCATCTTCGGCGACGTATCGAGGCGCAATCCGATGACGGTGCGCTGGTGGCAATTCGCCCAGTCGCTTACGGAAAAGCCTGTGAAGGGAATGCTCACGGGCCCAGTGACCATTCTCAACTGGTCTTTTGTTCGCGACGACGTACCCCGTTCCGAAGCCTGCCGCCAGATCGCGCTCGCCATCCGCGACGAAGTGACGGATCTCGAAAGGTCCGGCGCAAGGATGATCCAGATCGATGAGGCCGCGTTTCGCGAAGGATTGCCACTGCGCCAGTCTGACTGGAAAGTCTATCTCGACTGGGCTGTCGAATGCTTCCGGATCGCTTCAACGGGTGTAAAGGACGCGACTCAAATCCATACCCACATGTGCTATTCGGAGTTCAACGAGATCATCGACGCGATCGCTGGAATGGATGCGGATGTAATTTCGATTGAGACGTCGCGCTCGAAAATGGAACTGCTGGACGCCTTCACGAGCTCCAAATATCCGAATGAAATCGGGCCCGGAGTCTACGACATTCACTCACCACGGGTCCCGGAAGTCGGCGAGATTTCGGATCTCGTCATGCTTGCCCGCGAGCGACTGTCGGATGCCCAACTGTGGGTAAACCCGGACTGTGGCCTCAAAACACGCAAATGGGAGGAGGTCCGCCCTGCCCTCATGAACATGGTTGCTGCAGCACGCGCGCTCCGGGAGAAAGTGTAGGCCGGAGGGTTTCCTGGTTGCTCACCATGTGATGAGTTACCGGCTGCCGCATGTGGGCCGTGAATGTGCCAAAACGCGATCACATCCTTTGAAATAAGTCACTCGAGCGAGAATGTGCACTTTCCTTCGGCACGTGCAATTTCGTGTGCCAGGCGTTTATCGTTCGCTCGGCTTTTCGCAGCACCATCCAGGGTAAGCTTTGCTGACATTCATCAAAGTGCGATGGGCCACGCTCTTCAGCCTTGTTTGGGCTTCCGGGCGGCGGCTGCAAGCATCGCCTGACCGACGCGCCGGTCGCCTTGGGCGTTCAGCATTTCGCCGGCATTGCAGATATCACGTGCCTCCTTGTTCTGGCTGAGCTTGGCTTTGCCTACAAGGCGGGTGATCTCGATCTCCAGGCCGATGATTGCCTTGACCATAGTGTCGATGAAGTCCTTCGGCGCGTTACCCATCTTCCACGGGACAGGCTGGGTCGCCTCGTGCCTGTGAGTCAGTTTGGCGACATTGCGGCGGACATAGCGTTCGTCGTCGTGGATTGTGATCCGCCCATATGCATGTGCGACAATGTAATTCCAGGTCGGCACCTGCTTGTGGAACTCCTGCTTGCTCGGATACCACTGCGGTGAGATGTAGGCGTCGGCGGCGCGGAACACCACGAGCACCTCATCGCCGGTCGCCACGTCCTGCCAAACTGGATTGTTGCGTGCGACGTGGCAGCGAAGGGTACCGTTTTCTCCCTGTGACGTGTCGAGTTCGAAGGGGATGTGATTGGCGTCGAGACCGCTCCGGCAATGGGTTATCAGCACGCCGAGTGCGTTGTTCTCGATCAGTTCGTAAAGGACTTTTCGGCTCGGTTCATTGAAATGAGCGGGTA
The DNA here is from genome assembly GCF_000502375.1 of Mesorhizobium sp. L48C026A00. Taxonomy (NCBI): domain Bacteria; kingdom Pseudomonadati; phylum Pseudomonadota; class Alphaproteobacteria; order Hyphomicrobiales; family Phyllobacteriaceae; genus Mesorhizobium; species Mesorhizobium sp. L48C026A00. Next base: position 7,273 of record NZ_AYWU01000063.1, read on the forward strand.
AATACATGACAGTTCCTTTCACTGGCCGCCGGGTTCGCTGTTCACCGGCTGGCATCCGATCGCAAGCGTTCCAACGCGGCGGCGATCTGGCGCTTTGCTGCTGAGGGCAGAGGCAGGATGGGACGCGGGGGGTCGGCACTGCAAATGTCGAGCAATTCGGCAAGTGCAAAGACGACGCGAAGGCTCGAGAACTCCTTGAAGAGGCTCCAGAGCGGCGCAAGCGTGGTATCGATCCGTCGCGCTTCGGCCGCATCGCCCTGTTGCGCCGCCGTGACGATCTTCACGCAGACCTCGGGCAGGATNATCGATCCGTCGCGCTTCGGCCGCATCGCCCTGTTGCGCCGCCGTGACGATCTTCACGCAGACCTCGGGCAGGATGCCGGCGAGGACGCTGTACCATGTGTCGGCGCCGGCGATCATGGCCTCTGCGGCGTTCCAGTCGCCGCTGTAGCCGATCGAGAACCCTTCCGGCACAGTGCGCCTCTGGTCGGCCAGATGGCTCTTGATCGCATCGCCCTTGTCTGTCGGATTCTTGATAGCGACGATCCCCCGCACCTTTGCCAGGCGGCTGACGAGTGCTGGGGTGAAACGGAAATGCGTCGTTCCTGGATTGTCGTAGATGACGATCGGAAGGCCACTTTCGCGCGCCACCGTCGAGAAATGTTCGAACACCTCGTCATCAGTGAGCCGGGTGTAAGAGGCGGCGGCAAGCAACCCCGCGGCAGCTCCAAGGGCCTTGGCGTCCTGCGCGAGCCTCACTGCTTCGTCGGTGCGCAGCGCGCCCACACCCACCACGACCGGCATTCGCCCGGCGATTTCGTCCAAGGTCTCGGCGAGCGTCCGTCGCCGTTCCTCGCGCGACAGATACATGTAGGTGCCGGTGCTGCCGAGAAGACCGATGGAGTCGACCTGAGCGGCGCCAAGCCGAGCAATCAGCCTGCGCAGAGCAACGGTATCGACGCGGCCGTCACGATCGGCGGGCGTGATGGGAAACGCGGAAAGACCGCTCAGGAATGCCATGGCAAGGCTCCAGGTTTGTGCGTGAGCGCAGGACTGGCCGGGCGACAGGCCATCACAAGGCGTCCAGAGCCCGCCGCAGGTCGGCGATTAGGTCATCGGCGTCTTCAAGACCCACCGAGAGACGCATGAGGTCCTCGCCGACTCCATCGGCCAGATGCGCNATTAGGTCATCGGCGTCTTCAAGACCCACCGAGAGACGCATGAGGTCCTCGCCGACTCCATCGGCCAGATGCGCATCCTTGCGGATCGGCTGACGAGCACGGGTCAGGCTTGCCGGATGATAGATGAGGCTGTCGGCATCGCCGAGGCTGACAGCCCGGGTGATCAGCTTGAGCCGGTCCATCATCCGCCGCGCGCCCTCGAACCCAGCGTGGAGGCCAAAGGCCAACATGCCCGATGCTTGGGACATCTGCTTTCGCGCCGTCACCTGATCAGGGTGCGAGTCGAGGAAGGGATAACTCACCCATGCCACCGCCGGGTGCGCCTCGAGTGCCTGAGCCACCGCAAGGGCTGTGGCGCTGTGGCGTTCCATGCGCAGCGTGAGCGTCTTCAGACCGCGCAGTATCAGGAAGGCTGACATGGGCGAGAGCGCTGCGCCGGTGATGT
>NZ_AYWU01000064.1:0-8894 GCF_000502375.1 Mesorhizobium sp. L48C026A00
GCGGCGGGCCGAAAGAGAGCAGGCCGATGACATTCAGTCTCCCGCGCTGAACTTGGAGCCGGTTCGAGATCCGGACACCGGTCATGCGATCTCGCCAGTGGTTGCCGCGGCGCTGTGCATAAGCCGCATGGCCTGCTGACAGACCGGCAGGCAAGAAGGGTCGATGCCCTGAAGCAGGGATCTGATGCTTTCGCAGAGATGCGCCGCCTGGCGATGCGCTTCAACGGCATTCCTTCGCGGCAAGAGATCCGCACCACTGGACGCGTGGATCGAAGATGCGATCGACTCCGAACTCATTCCGATCATGCGGTTCGCCCGTGTTTTGCGCAGAGACACCGATGCCGTCGACAACTCCATCGAACTGCCCTGGAGCAACGGACAGGCCGAAGGCCAGATCAACCGGCTCAAGACCCTCAAGCGCGCAATNCTCCATCGAACTGCCCTGGAGCAACGGACAGGCCGAAGGCCAGATCAACCGGCTCAAGACCCTCAAGCGCGCAATGTACGGCAGAGCAGGTCTCGAACTGCCGAGAGCACGCATGGTGCCGCCGCGCCACGCAAAGTGAGGAAGAACCCGGTTAACTGCCAAGCGACAAAAGCCTTTCGGATCACATGAGGGTCAATCGGATCGCCCTCCGGTGCTGATAGGCAGAGGGTCCACGCCTTGTGCCAGCGAGGTCCTCTCCGGGTCCACCTCTTGGGCTGCTCAAGGGCTGCCCCCGCATTGTTGCAGCCATGCCTGACACCTTCCGTTTCAGTCTTCACGAACACCGGAGGGACGAACCAAAGGGTTGCCATGGATACCTCCTACTCAGGCAAGAGATATACGCTCGCCTCCTTGGCCGCCGCCTCAAAAGCTTCACGGACCTCTTGGGAGGACACTCTGCCCTCGAACGCGTCCACGCATGATTGGACCGCTTTCGTCCACCTCGGCCCCTTTGTGTCCCACGCCATGAGTTCCTCAGCGGCACCCTCGACGTGGCTGACCCCATAGCGCAGCCCAGGTCGGTCGGTCTTGACGTAGACCGGAGGGTGAAACCAATGGAGAGCCATGGGAGGGAACCTAGGCAGCTATGGGGTTGCATGAAGCCCGTCGAGGAAGAGGACGCGGGCCCATCGGGAGGAGACTGTCCGATCTTGCAAAGCAAGCCCGCGCCCCGAGGGGATTGGAAGGACGCGGGCTGACCGGATCGGAGGACTGAGACCCGATCTCTCAGCACCCGGACCAGTGCTGCGCGATTCAAACGTCCTGGTTCGGCCGCAGTTCCCGGACGGAAGACAAAAAACCCGCCGCACCTTTCGGAACGGCGGGCTTTCAGTCGTTCACCAGGCACGGGGGTGTGGGCGGAGGGCATGTGCCCGGATCGTAGGAAATCCTACGCTCGCCAGCTGCGTCGCGTCTACCAACCGCCGGTTGGCCAGGTTGCTTGTTTGACAGACGCGCGCTTATGATGGCTGCTTGAAGCGCCGATTGGGCCTTTTGCTGAGCGGTTCGTTGTGCGGGAGGGACGCTATGGCCGAGCAGGAGCAGTGGCAGCTGCAAGGCAGCGCCGCGGAACTCTACGAGCGCTACCTGGTCCCGGCAATCACAGCCCTGTGGGCTGCCGACCTGGTGGATCGTGCTGCGCCTCAATCTGGTGAGCGGGTTCTGGACGTAGCTTGCGGCACCGGCGTGGNCCTGTGGGCTGCCGACCTGGTGGATCGTGCTGCGCCTCAATCTGGTGAGCGGGTTCTGGACGTAGCTTGCGGCACCGGCGTGGTGGCACGCTCGGCGGCCGAGTGTATGGGAAGTGGGCAGGTCGTCGGCCTCGACATCAACACGGGCATGCTTGCCGTTGCTCGATCGCTCCCGAGAGGCGCTGGACCGCTCATCGACTGGCACGAGGGAAGCGCGCTCGAAATGCCGTTCCCTGACGCCACCTTCGATCTGGTTCTTTGCCAACTCGGACTGCAGTTTTTTCCGGACCGATCGAGTGCGCTACGTGAGATGTTCCGGGTNTTGCTCGATCGCTCCCGAGAGGCGCTGGACCGCCCATCGACTGGCACGAGGGAAGCGCGCTCGAAATGCCGTTCCCTGACGCCACCTTCGATCTGGTTCTTTGCCAACTCGGACTGCAGTTTTTTCCGGACCGATCGAGTGCGCTACGTGAGATGTTCCGGGTTCTGGTGCCTAACGGCCGACTGGCCTTAAGCGTTTTCAGCGCTATTGAGCATACTCCTGCGGCAAAGGCGCTGGCGGATGCCTTGGATCGGCATCTCGGTCCAGGCGCTTCGGCAACGAAACGGTCCGAGCATTCACTCGCCGATGCGGACGAGCTTTACCGATTGGTGGCCGGGGCGGGATTTCGTCAGGTGACCATCNACACGACGACACAGAACATCCGATTCCCCTCGTCAAAGGAATATGTGCGACTACAGCTGGCAGCGACTCCGCAGGCAGGGCTGGTCAGCGGAATGGATGCCAGACATCGGGACGCAGTCATCGCAGCGATTATGGGTGATGTAAGTTCCTCGCTGGCAATCTATTCAACTGGAGGGGAGCTGATGTTCCCCCAAGAGGCTCACGTCTTGCTCGCGCGCAAATAGCGCAGCTGACGGGCGCAACACAGGAATGTTTGGTGAGAAATTTCTGAGCGGGGGATCGGATTACCAGCTCGCGCGAGGACCCCCCCATGGCCCTAGCGCGCGCCTCGATCAGCCTCTCGCCCCCCGGCGCTGCTTTGCACTGGCAAATCCTAAGCGCCACCCAGGTGAATACTTAGGGCCCTCGTCTAATGCCGCGCAAAGGATCGACGATGGTTGACGGTTCGATGATGCTCTACGTTGCACTATTGGCCGGTTCAGCTGGCGTTGCCAGTGTATGGTTGTACAATCGGGATAATGATCTCGGCTTTTGGTGCTGCATGACATTGGCTGCTTGCGGCACCCTTGCATTGGTCCTTCCGGGGCAACATTAAGAGCGTTCCAGAACGGTGGCCCTGATGCTTTTGCATCATAAGTCTGCTATCGTGCCGGTGGTGGAAGGCGGGCACATACCATGCATTGGACATGGAGTTGGTGGCTCTTCGTTGTCGCGCTAATCGTGATGACGTTCATCAGCATGTTCTCACACGAAGCGATGAACGACACGAACACGACACGGCCTGACGAACGTGCCGACCATCCAAGCAACTTCGGGCACATCCTCTTAATTTCCTTGCTGGCTGGCGCGGCCTTTGCGTTCATAATAACTGCNCGTTTCTGCGATCCATCCTGCGAAGCCCAAATTAGCGCCCGGCCCGGCGAACGTGCCGACCATCCAAGCAACTTCGGGCACATCCTCTTAATTTCCTTGCTGGCTGGCGCGGCCTTTGCGTTCATAATAACTGCCGTGGTCGGTTTCCTCTTCTGACCCTTGAACCGTCTTTAACTCCGCGCGTATAGGTGCGCCTGGCGGAAAGCATAGGGAGGCACACACGTGGGCAAGCCCCACCCGAGAGACGAAGGCATAGACGCATACTGCCTAAAGCTGCCCCGATCGGCTTGCCCTTATCCCCTATTGACCAAAAAGCGACGCTCTTGGTTGCAAGGTTGGGACGAATCCAGAGCGATTGATGAAGAGCAGCAGGAGGCATGGTCGTTTCTGCGATCCATCCTGCGAAGCCCAAATTAGCGCCCGGCACGGCGAACGTGCCGACCATCCAAGCAACTTCGGGCACATCCTCTTAATTTCCTTGCTGGCTGGCGCGGCCTTTGCGTTCATAATAACTGCNGCGTGGCAATTCATCGAGCGTAAGAAAGCCCCAATCTACTGTTCTGGTCTTCCATTTAGCCGTCTATGATGTGAGTAGCGCAGCCGATCGGTCGTCCACCACACAAATTGAGGAAGACCCCGGTGACCTTGGCGATCACCCTCGTTCCATGCTCGTCGGTAAGGGCCTCGAGTGGCTCGGCGACGTGCCGATACCTGGCCTTCGAGTATTCCCACCAGCTGCCGATGGCATAGTGCCCGGAATGGGAGCGGCCCTCGTCATGTACAGCGGCGCTCGGCGCGAAGCAGGCCAGCAGAGCCTCGCAGTTGTTGTTCCGATCCGCTTCGAAATATGCCTGGATCGCCTGAGGCAGTTGCATCTCTCATCTCCTCTTGGGGATTGTTCGCTCCACAAGTAGGCGTATTCCGATGTTCGGATAATTGGGATAAATATGGATGTCGAATTGCGGAAAGTGGGATAATGCCGAGGCTTGGCTTCACGATCTGGAAGCTGTCGTAGCCGTTGCTCGCAGATCCTCTTTCCGCGGCGCGGCGCTTGAACTGGGAATGTCGACGACTGCCCTTAGCAATGCCGTCGGCAAGCTGGAGGCCCACCTTGGCGTTCGCTTGTTCAACCGAACCACCCGCAGCGTATCTCTGTCGGATGCCGGTCGCCTGTGCGTCGAGAGCGTCGGTCCTGCGTTGCAGGACATCCACGGTGCCATGGATGCAGCGCGCTCAAAGCAGGCAAACCCCACGGGAACGCTCCGCATCAATTCCTATGCCACTGCCGCGCGAGAAATCCTTTCACCCCTGCTTCTGGAGTTCATCAGGCGTTACCCGCAGGTCCATGTCGATCTGGTCACCGAGGGACGGCTCTTGGACATCGTCGCGGAAGGCTTCGACCTGGGCGTGCGTCGCGCCACCCTCGTGCCGAGTGACATGATTGCGATCTCGCTGGGTCGGCCGCAGCGAAATGTGGTCATAGGCTCGCCCGACTATTTCAAAAGCTGTGGTACGCCTTCCACGCCGACTGACCTCCTTCAACATCGGTGTATCCGTATCCGGCTGCCGAATGGCGCGTTCTTTCGCTGGCGCTTCGAGAAGGATGGGGAACCGCTATTGATCATGTGAAGGGACCGATGACTTTGGATGAGGCAAGCCTGTCCCGCGGCACGGTGCTCGAAGGCGTGGCACTGGGCTACGTAATGGAGCGTGACGTGCGCGAGGATATTGAGGCAGGGCGGTTGATCAGCGTTCTGAAGGAATGGATGCCGCCTTCCGACGAACTCTGCATCTATTACCCGGGACGACGCAATCCATCCGCGGCGCACAGAGCATTCGTTGAGCTAGCACGGGAACTCGGCTCAAAAGGCCGAAACACGGCTGTATAAGCGCGGTTCCGCTTTGCGCCTGATATCGCACTTTGAGATCAACTCTGCCGCTTCCTGTTAGCCGAAGTTGCAAGCGGCCCCGCTGATAATCGTGGTTGCGCCTTTAGGGCATCGTGGTTCAGACCGCTGGCGGATTAGAACTCATGTTGGCTTTGCGATCGGCTCATCGCTGCCGACAATCGGTGACCTATATAAAGGGCATGTCCACGCGCCGAAAAATCAATGCAACAGCGAAGCTGATTGGAGAGTGGCCTTTAACCCCGGCTGCAACGCTTGGATCGTCCGTCAGAGCGAGGGGTATTTTTCTCGAAATACGCGCCCGCCTTCCAATGGAGTTCAGGAAACTGCTCCATATCGAGTCCCGCGTGCTTACGCTGCGCCTGTCTGAGGACGCCGAGAATGATGTGCAGATGGTATTCGGGATCGTATCCAAAGCACTGCAGAATATCGAAGACCTGCCCGTAATCCCCCGTGAAATCGAGGACATTCTGACGATCTCGACGGCCGAACGGCACCGTTGGCTGAAAGATGGTCGCTTGCAGAGCGCCGGGACGAAAACGGTGAAACTCCGCGGGCGGGCAAGGAACATCACCTTTCACGTGTTCGACCCGCAGCACGTGGAGGATGTGCTTGACCGCGACCTGGTTACGGTCTGGCGCGAACAGGACGCAGCGACAGCTGCAGAGAATAGGCGGCGAGCCGCGGGGAAGGCCGCTATGAAACGTGCTCAAAGAAGCGGTCGCGGAACTGCAGCTTCAGCTGGCTATGGCCCCGATGAGAACTCGCACTCCAGTTTGCGCGGCTGGGAAGATTTTGAGAATGACGGACTCCTGCGCTGATAGGCCGGGCGCACAAGCAGGTTAGGACGTTTGCCTGCGCCGTGCGAGATGCGCAAGGAGGGCCGTCAAACGCATCGCGTTCAGGACCCGCTTCGCAGGGACACCGCCCTTGCGCGCCATCTCGACACCCCAATGCATGTGGTCGAGCTCGCGGATCGAGTGAGCGTCCGGATTGATGCTGAAGATGCAGCCCTGATCGAGTGCCTTTTGATGCCAGCGCCAGTCGAGGTCGAGTCGCCAAGGATGTGCGTTGATTTCGACAGCGACGCCGTGTTTCGCACACGCTTTGAGGACTTTGTCGACGTCGAGATCATAACCCGGCCGGCGCAACAGCTGGCGACCGGTCATGTGCCCGATGATTGTCGTCCGAGGATTTCCGATCGCCTCAATGATACGCTCCGTCTGTTCCTTCTTGGGCAACTTGAAGCGGCTGTGCACGCTCGCGACGACGAAATCGAACTGCTCCAAGATATGATTCGGGTAATCGAGCGAGCCATCCGCCAGGATGTCCGCTTCGATGCCCTTCAGTATGCGAAATTTTCCATTGTATACCTTGTTCAGCCGGTCAGCTTCGCGGTGCTGTTCAGCAATCTCGTGCAACGAAAGGCCGCCTGCGTAGTGAGCGGACTGCGAATGATCGGCGACACCATAGTATTCGAAACCGCGCTTGCGCGTGGCTTCAGCCATTGCCTCAAGCGTTTCGGTGCCATCGGATGCGGTCGTGTGAGAATGCAGGATTCCATGCAGATCTACATCCCGAACGAGGGCGGGTAACTTCTGCTTTGCGGCTCGCTCAATCTCGTCCCTGCCTTCGCGCAATTCAGGCTCGATAAACTGCAAGTCTAGAGCTTGGTAGATTTCTTCTTCTGTCGCTGACGCGATCAGCTTTCTCCCGCGATGAAGCCCGTCGCCGTTTAGAGTGAATCCCTTGTCGGCCGCGAACGTCTTCAGTTGCTCAAGGTGGTCTGCCGAACCGGTTGCTTCGAGCAGGCTCGCGCCAAAGTGCTTCCTGTCCGTGACAACAAGCCTGAGCGTCGTATCCTCGATTCCAGTCGTCGACTTTCTGCCCTGCGCTACCAGGGCGAAGTCGGAAACGAGCTCGCAACCGCGCCGGAAGTCACCTGCAATTTCGACGCGCGAAAACTCTGGATGCTGTTGCTTCACCGATATGACCGCATGTTCGAGAAGAGCGGCGGCCTTGTGCAGGTGAAGTTGCGTTTCGCCGCTTCGCACGATGGCCAGGTTCTGCAGGAGCTTTGTCTGAAGCGCGGCGCCGAGGCCTTTGACTGGGCGTATGCGGTCTTCTCTTGCTGCGGCCTCGAGCTCCGCCAGCGAGTTCACGCCGAGCGCCTGATGAAGCTTCAGTATCTTATCGGGACGAAGCCCGGGTATGGCAAACAGCTCCATCACGCCCGCTGGAACATCCTCGCGCAGCTTCTCAAGGCTTGGGTGCGTGCCGGTTTGGTAAAGCTTGGTCACGATGTCTGCGATCGCGTCACCAATCCCCGGGATCTTGGTGAGGGCGCCGGTGGCGATGATCCGATCAAGCGGCTGCGACAGCGCCGTCAGACTGTCTGCCGCGCGCAAGTAAGCCTTTGTGCGATAGGGATTGTCGCCGCGCATAGACGCCCGTTGCGCGTATTCCCTCACAAGACTGGCGACGGTCCTCGGATCGATTTTTGCCATGGCTTCAGCCAAACGAGGCCGATCTCCGCAGGTTCCAATCAGGCAAGGCCATGAGCGCCGCGTTGCCCTTTAAATCCCGGCTTTACTGCCTCTTGCCGCGTCGGACGCTACAGATTGGGCAAGGATTGGTCAGCGCGACCCCATCCCGCCAGAGCTTTGGAGGCTGCGCGTTTCTTTAATTCAGGAGCATCGCCCACGTGGAAATGAGAGGGCGCATCTATTGTCTTCATCTCTGCCCACGTAATCGGTGCCGCGACAGGGGCGCCCGGACGTGATCTTGCGCTGTAGGGCATGATCGCGGTCGCCCCGCGCTGATTGCGTAGATAGTCCACAAAGATGCGACCCTTGCGGCGCGCCTTTGACAACACGGCCGTGAAATGGGCCGGATCTCTCTGGGCGACCGCCTGCGCCAGGCGAGACGCGAAGTCCTTCACCTCTGGCCACTCGGCGCCAGGGGTGAGGGGCGCGATGACGTGCACTCCTTTGCCTCCCGTCAGCATCGGGAAAGTCGTAAGCCCCAGCGATTTAAGGATAGCGCGGAACTGAAAGGCAGCGGCGCGGACGGCCTCAAAATCGAGGCCGTCATCGGGGTCGAGGTCGAACACGAGGCGGTCGGCCTTTTCGACATCCTCGATCCGAGCCCCCCATCCATGCAGCTCAATCGTTCCCATCTGGACGCAAGTCATCAGTCCGTCGGCATCGTCGACATAGAGATAGGGTTCCTCGTGCCCGTCCTTCTCCGTGATGCCGACGTGGTGGACTTTGTCGCCAAAGCTGCCGGCATCGTGTTTTTGGAAGAAGCACTTCTTCGCGCGGCCCTGTGGGCATCGAACCAGACTGATCGGCCGGCTGCCAACCCAAGGAAGCATGATCGCCGCGACCGCTGCGTAATGGTCGGCGAGCTGTCCCTTGGTGATGTTGGACTCCGGATAGATGACGCGGTCACGGTTACTTATCGCGATGGCGGTTGTCGCAGACGCGGCGAGATCGGCTGCATGACGTTCCGTCTCGAGCACGACCGCCTCCGGCTTCTTGTCTTCGCGGAGACCAAGATAGCTCGGATGTCGTAACGTCCCTTCATTTGTCATTTCGGTGAAGGCAATCTCAGCGACCAGTTTCGGACGGAGCCAGTGTGCGCCGCGCACTTCGGCGCGTGGTGCGTCGACGGTCGCGGCCTTCTGCTCAAGCGGCGCCATGATCTTCAAGAGACGAAGAAGTTCAGCGGTATCGAAGCCGGTGCCGACT
>NZ_AYWU01000065.1:0-8792 GCF_000502375.1 Mesorhizobium sp. L48C026A00
CCATTCTGTTACCTATCTATCCGGTTCGGACACCGGCACCTTCTCCCCGTATAGTGACGGGGAGAAGGGAGCTGAACGCAGCCACGGCTCAATTCTTGCGACGTTGCGAGTTGGCGAAAGCTGTGATGAAGGCGTCCTTCTCCCCGTCACTATACGGGGAGAAGTGCCCGGCAGGGCGATGAGGGGCAGCGCGACGCCACGAAAATCCTCCGCAGCGTCACCATCTCTCGATGCTCGCCGCTCTTGTAACCGGCGACGGCACGCGGCAAGGATTGTGCAAAGAGGGCCGGCACAGGAAAGGCGCAAGACATGTCGCTCAAGGGAAAGACGCTGTTCATCTCCGGCGGGTCGCGCGGCATCGGGCTGGCGATCGCGCTGCGCGCCGCGCGCGACGGCGCCAATGTGACCATCGCGGCCAAGACCGCCGAGCCCCACCCGAAGCTGCCGGGCACGATCTATACGGCGGCTGAGGAGATCGAGCAGGCCGGCGGCAAGGCATTGCCGATGCTGTGCGACATACGCGAGGAGGGGCAGGTGGCCGAGGCGGTCGCCAGAACCGTCGAAAAATTCGGCGGCATCGACATCTGCATCAACAATGCCAGCGCCATCCAACTCACCGGCACGCTGGAAACCGACATGAAGCGCTACGACCTGATGCACCAGATCAACACACGCGGCACGTTCCTGGTTTCCAAAATGTGCATTCCGCACCTGAAGTTGGCCGACAATCCTCACATCTTGAATCTGGCGCCGCCACTCGACATGAAGGCCAAATGGTTCAAGAACCATGTCGCCTATACGATGGCCAAATTCGGCATGTCGATGTGCACGCTGGGCATGAGCGCGGAGTTCGCCAGGGACGGCATCGCCGTCAATTCGCTGTGGCCGATCTCGACGATCGATACGGCAGCGGTGCGCAATCTTCTGGGCGGGGCGACAGTGGCGGCGATGAGCCGTTCGCCCGATATCATGGCCGATGCCGCGCATGCGATCCTGCTCAGGCCGTCGCGCGAAGCGACCGGCAATTTCTACATCGACGAGGAGGTGCTGCACGCCGAGGGCGTCAGCGATTTTTCGATCTATGCGCCTGACGCGACAGGTCCGCTTGCCGGCGATTTCTTCGTGCCGGACGAGGTGTTTGCGAATTCGAAAACCAACGTGAAAAATATCTACTGACTGGCACCGGCACAGCCCTCGTTTCCCAACCGAAGCAGGAAACAAAAACCCCGCCGGCGAGGGGGTACCGGCGGGGCTCATGTGTCCCGCTGGAGTCGGGACAGGGCAGGGAAGCCCTAGCCAGAATCTGGGGTGGATGACCTCGCGATTCAATGCCTGGTTAAATCGCGACTTACATTCTCCTTCAACCTCGGCTGATTGCCGGAAATTGCCCAACCCGGAGAAACCGGGGTGGGCTATGTCTTCCCGCATAGATTCCAGAAACCAGTTCAGGTTTCTGAAACTGCGAGTTAATTCGCGCTGGCGACCGGCGCAACCAGCGAGGTGATGCGGCGGATGGCGACGCGACGGTTCTCGCGCTCCGGCTCAGACGTATCGACCTTGAGATACTCCTCGCCATAGCCCTGTGTCGTCAGGTTCTCCGGCGGGATGCTGAAGGCATTGCTCAGGGCTTCGGCGACCGCCTCCGCGCGACGGTCGGACAAAGCGAGGTTCGCCTCCGGCTTGCCGACGGCATCGGTATGGCCTTCGATCAGGAAGGTTTCCGCCGGGTTCTTCTCCAGCAGCTTCTCCATGGCGCTGGCGACGCCTTCCAGTTTCTGCACCTCGGTTTCGGGGATCGAGGCTGAACCGAATTCGAAGTTCAGCGTGTCGAGGTCGATGCGGCGGGCGATGTCGCGCACGCGGGCCGAGCGCTTGACCTCGTCGATCGAGTAGAGGCGCTGCACCCTCTCCACCGGCGGCTGTTCAAGGAAGGTATAGTAGTCGTCCGGATCCTCGACCTCCTCGGAATCCAGAATGTACTCCTCGCGCGGAATGTCGATCCGAATCGGCGGCAGGTCGTCGCCTGGATCGCGCCAGTCGCCATCGTCCTCATAGTGCCGCTCGTCGACATAGCTCAGCACATATTCGCGTCCGTCGGGCGCGATGCGTGAACGCTGGACGACGTCGCCGTAGCGGTTGCGGATGGTGACGATCTGGACACCATTGTCACGCTCGACGATTTCCCGGGTGCGATTGCTCGACAACTCCTCATAGTAGACGTTCCGCGCGCCACGGCGCATGCGCGGCGTATCGTCGCTTTCCACGATCGTCTGATTGTTGAACTGGAGGATAACACGGTCGCCGAGTTCCCTGACGACGTCGACCCCGCGCGGGCGTTCACGACGGCGGCGAATGTTTTCCTCGTCGGGCGCACGCTCAACGCGTCTGCCCTTTTCCTCCGTCGCCCGAACCATCCTCTCAAGCTTGATCGCCTGCTGGGCCGACCTGTCGTCGGTGGGCGGCGGTCCCTGTTCGACCGGAGCCGGCCTCGGGGCTTCCGCCTGCTCGCCGTTCTGCTGGGTGGGCTGACCAGCGGCGTCCTGACCAGCGGCATCCTGGCCGCCGGTTTCTTGCGCGTTGTCCCTGCCGCCCCTGCGCTTGCGCTCCTTCTGGCTGTCGAACACGGGAGCCTCGCCTTGGGCCGGACCTTCCCCTTCGGCGGGTGCGGCCTGTTGGCGCTCGGCGGGCTGCTCGCCGGTTGAGGGCTGCTCTCCCGTCACCGGCTGTTCGTCGACAGGCTTCTTGCGACGGTCCTTAGCCTGATCCCGGGGCTTTTCGCCCTCGGCGGGAGCCGTTTGCTGGTCGGTCGGAAGCGGCTCGTCCTGCTCGCCGGCTTCCTTCCTGGCTGGCTGTTCGGATGGTGCGGCTTCGATCTGCTGATCCTGCTCCCGCTTCTTCCTGCGCGGTGTGACCTGCTCGTTGTCATTTGCAGGCGCGGCGTTTTCGCGAGGCGCAGCCTGCTCGGCTTCCTGCTGCTGTTGCCGGTCGCGCTTCTTTCTGCGCGGTTCTGGCTGTTCGTCGCTGGCAGGCGCCGCCTGCTCGGCGGGCTTTTCGGCAGGTGCTGCTTCCTCCTGCTGTTGCCGGTCGCGCTTCTTCCTGCGCGGCTCGGGCTGTTCGTCGCTGGCAGGTGCGGCCTGCTCGGCGGGCCGTTCGGCCGGTGCGGCTTCCTCCTGCTGTTGCCGGTCACGCTTCTTCCTGCGCGGCTCGGGCTGTTCGTCGCTGGCAGGTGCGGCCTGCTCGGCGGGCCGTTCGGCCGGTGCGGCTTCCTCCTGCTGTTGCCGGTCACGCTTCTTTCTGCGCGGCTCGGGCTGTTCGTCGCTCGCAGGTGCGGCCCGCTCGGCGGGTGCGGCTTCCTCTTGCTGTTGCTGCTCGCGCTTCTTCCTGCGCTGACCGCCCTGCTGCTCCTCGCCGGAAGGCGCGGCCTGTTCCTCGCGCTTCTTGCGAGGCTTCTGCTCCGGTTCCGCCTGCGGTGCGCAGCCTTCCGCCGACTCGCCTTCGGGGCAATTCGATTGCACGGGGATCAACGGCGTGGCGGTACTCTGCGGTGGGTCGAACGCGGCGCTGCCCTGCAACGGGAATGCGCCCAACGGCGCGGACGCCATCAGCAGGCCAAGTGCCGTGCCTGCCAGAATCCGTGGTTGGCGTTTCATTAAAAATCCTCCTTTGGCGTCCCATCCCGGCCCAAACTGTTCATCAACCGGATTGGTTCCGGTTAGCGGGCATTAACGGCCACGAAGGGCAATTGGCCGGCGTTTTGAAGGCGACTTCGTGTTATTCCTATGGTGCCGGCCTATGGTGCTGGCCGGGCCTGCGTCTGTTGCGGTGCTTGACCTTCACCCCAGCAGGGGCCACATCCCGTCGATGGAAACGCCGTTCTGGAAAATCAAGACGCTCGAGGCGATGACCCCGGCCGAGTGGGAATCGCTTTGCGACGGCTGCGGCAAATGCTGCCTGTCGAAACTCGAGGACGAAGACACCGGCGCGATTTACTGGACGAGCGTCGGCTGCCGGCTGTTCGACGCCGAAACCTGTCGCTGTTCCGATTATGCCAACCGGTTGGCGCGCGTCCCGGACTGCGTCGGTCTGACGCCGCAGAATGTGCGCACCATCAGTTGGCTGCCCAAAACCTGCGCCTNGATCTCTACTGGTGGCACAGGCTGGTGTCAGGCAGTGCCGAGACGGTGCATGAGGCCGGCATCTCCATGCGCGGCCGGGTCAGCGCCAGCGAGACCGATCTTGCCGAGCCAGACGACTATTTCGAGCACATGCTGGACGACGAGCCCTAGCGACGGGCCTTCAGCAACCGGAACCGGCTGCCCGACAGCGCGTTTTCCACCCAATGGTTCAGAACCCGCCGGATTGTTCAGAACCGGAAAGCCGAGAAGACTGCGCAATTGCTTGTGCTACATGAACCGGAAATGAACGGCCGGTTCCTAAAAAGTTCAGATACGTAAGCGTATTCTTCTCGCCATTGGTAAGACACATTGGTTCGATCAAAGGCGGGCGGAAGCCCTGAACAAGGAGAGAAGACATGTTCAACACGATCAAGACTGCGGCCCTTTCGGCGCTTATCGGCCTCGGCACGTTTGCCGCCATCCCCGCCACAGCCCATGCAGACAGCATCTATCTCGGCTTCGGCAACAACGACGAACCGCGCGTCGGCGTCTATTCCGGCGATGACGATGGTTACTACCGCGAACGCCGCCGCGAACGCGACTGGCGCCGGTCCTGCTCGCCAAACCGTGCCCTCGGCAAGGCAGAGCGCATGGGTCTGCGCCGCGCCCGTATCATCGACGTCGGCCGCCGCACCGTGAAAGTGGCGGGCCGCCAGTATGGCGACCGCGTCGTGGTCGTGTTCGCCAATGAGCGCGGCTGCCCGGTCCTCTACCGGTAAGCGTTCGCACGTTGCCTACCGGCACGGCCTGCCTGGCAGTATGACCTTCTGCAAAGGTCAGCTTTAGGGACATGACCTTCTGCGAAGGTCGGTCTGGAGTAGAGCGCCTGAGATAGAAGGGTGCGGCTCGAAAAAACCCCGGAGGACCAGTCCTCGGGGGTTTTTTTATTGCAGCAAAGTCAATGTTGCCGGTTACCCGCGCTTCAGCGGGCGGTCACTTCAACTCGAAAGTGACTGTGACATGCACTGTGTAGGAATTCTCGCCAGCCTGCACCGGAACCGATTCGCGGGCCGCATCAAAGGCCTTGGCGGTCATCGGTATCGGCGGCGGCGCGACGTTCTGGTCGGTGATTTCCAGCACCCGCCCGATGCTGACGCCGGCGGCTTCGGCCAGCGTCCTGGCCTTGGCCATGGCGTCGGCGACCGCGTTCTTGCGGGCTTCGGTGACAGTTGCCGTTGGATCCTCGTTGGAGAACGAGATGCCGCCGCCCTGGTTGACGCCGAGCGATACCGCCTTGTCGAGAATCTCGCCTGTCTTGTCGATGTCGCGGATGCGCACCGAAAGCGTGTTGGTCACCTGGTAGGCGATGAGTTCGGCTTCCTGGCTGCCGTCCGGCTTGTTGGTATAATTGTAGCGCGGGCTGATCTGGATGCCGGCTGTCTGCAGGTCGCGCTCCTTGATGCCGGCGGACTTCATTGCGGCGATCACCGAGGCCATGGCGTCGTTGTTGGCATCGAGCGCGGCACGCGCGGTCTTGGCCTCGCGCATGACGCTGAGCGTCAGCAGCGCCAGATCGGGGGCCGCGGTCGCTTCGCCTTCGCCAGTGACGACGATTCGGGGCGGCGGCGGCGAATCGGCCGCGCCGGCCATCGCCGGAAAAGCGATTGCGGCGGCGAGCGCCAACGGCAAAAGATGTCTGGTCATAAAAATCTCCTCAGTCTGCGATCCAGTCGCGCTTGTCGACTACCGCATCGGCATAAAAATCGGAATCGATTTTCGGGAAGCTCGATGCGTAGATTCAAAGCGTTAGAGCGTATTTTGTATTTTGCGCGTCTAAGTGGACGCACCTCGCTCTAATGTCTGAATATGGGCTGATTTGGACGATTTCGGCCAGCCCATCCGGAAAGCCTTGTGCGGTTCGGGGAAAAACATTAATCCAGCCGCGTGTGGGGCCTGTAGCTCAATGGTTAGAGCCGGCGGCTCATAACCGCTTGGTTGGGGGTTCGAGTCCCTCCGGGCCCACCATTCCCCCGGACAGCTATTGTTAAATCACGATTTTTTCGCCGTAATTGTCCCACCTAAATCCACCCCAGCGGAAAGTGGGACAATTTTGTTCTCTTTTCGATCGATAACCAGCAGGTATTTCGCCGCTCTCGCTACCTTCCGGCGACGCGCTTTCTTGATGTAGTGGTCGGGCTGCTGGTACGTCGTCCACCCATATATCGCCTTCAGCTGCTCGTGGGTCGCGCCGTTCTCAGCGGCGATCGTCGCGCCGGCCTTGCGAATTCCATGAGCACTGCAGTGCGGCAGCTCAGCTTGGTCACACCACTGGCGCATCTTGTTGCCTAGACCGTTCTCCGAGAACGGGCGACCATATTCATTGACCAGGAATGTCATCTGGTCGGAGGGCGTGTGTTCAAGTTCCGCCTCTAGTTCGGGCAGCAGCGGGAGCTCTACCAACACCGCATCCTTGTTACGACTGGTCTTCCCAGGCTTGATTCTGATCCACTTCTCCCACTGCTCGGTCTCCTCATTGTAGACGAGCGTGATGTGCTGTCGACCGAAGATCGCGACGTCCGACAACCGCAGGCCAGTAAACATGAAGATCGAGAGCGCACGTCTGGCTGCGGTACCCAGCGGATGCCGCTTCTCATATTGAACGATTTCCGACAAGTCCCATGGGTGCCAGCCGTCGCCGCTCTTCAGCCGTCTGATGCCGCGGGCGGGATTGGAGTCGACGCCCGGAATCTCTGTGTCCTTTGCCCACTCAAACATCGCGCTGATGGCTTTTACGATATTGTTTGCGGCGCCGAGGGCGTCGAGCCTGGTGTCCCTGATCTCCTTAACATGAGACCGTTTCATACCGGCGAATGGCAGAGATCCCTTGGTGGGATACTGAGGATCCGGGTCACCTTCGAGGGGATGAGGTAATTCGCATACGCGCTCCAGAATTGCTCGTCGGCGCGCCATAGTGTCTTGGGTGATTTCCGTGCCGCCCCGACGGTAATACTCCTGGCAAAGCCACAGTAACGTGCCTTTCTTCGCTGGCTCGGAAGGCTTCGGGAGGCGCCGGGAAATCTCGGGAAGAGTGCCGGGCCGAACATAAGTGACCTCGGCGCGCGCGCAGCGCAGTTCCTCGAGGAACTCGTCGCTGCCGGTCGGTTCACGGAGCCGGACCTTCTTCCGACCCGGTGCGCGAAAATAGTACCGATCATTGCCGTGGCGATCAGTGTCCTTCACTACGCCCTTAAGATCGATTTTCACGGCCTCATCCGTCATGTTCGTGGTTTTCGATCCCAAGGATTGTCTAGCGGCGGCGAATCTTCGTCAAGCTTTGGTGCTCCTCCGATTTGGCGGTGAGGGAGCTTTCGAAACGCCAATACAAGTTCCTCGACGTCCCAAACAATGCGCCCCTTGCTCGGCATTCGTGGCTGCGGCATCCGGCCGTCCTGGACCATTTCATCAAAGGTCGTTGAGCTTACGCCGATG
This sequence comes from Mesorhizobium sp. L48C026A00, assembly GCF_000502375.1. NCBI lineage: Bacteria > Pseudomonadati > Pseudomonadota > Alphaproteobacteria > Hyphomicrobiales > Phyllobacteriaceae > Mesorhizobium > Mesorhizobium sp. L48C026A00. Next base: position 7,605 of record NZ_AYWU01000065.1, read on the forward strand.
AACGTCGCAGCCTGCTCGCGATTGATTCCTAGCGGCGGGAGCGAGGGCGGCAAGACGGTCGGGGTGCGTAGCATCGGTTTAGCGCGTTGAGAGCGCGTCTTTAACGCCTGCCTGTCTTCCTATGCACCTGTCCGAATATTGCAGACGCTCAATCATTTCCTGGCCCTGTGCTTGCAGGTTCACCCTAGGTCTCCAGACCTAGGGTCGCTCAAGACACCGGACTCTTTTCCAGCCTTTGTGTACGATGATGGGTATCTTAATGCGCTCGAGGCCAAGAACTGAATGGGCGGCGACTTGGAAGGGCAAAATGACCGCGGAACCACGAATCTGAGTCAGAGGCGGAATCCAAGTGAGGAAAGTATGCCTGTGCTTTCAGGACGTTACGACCCACGTAGCCCGCGGACAACCAACAGGAATACCAACAAAATATTTCTGTGGATTATTTTCATTCCTCCCGGAATGCCCGACTGATTTGGTCCGACAGCGGCTTCACGAAATAGGAAAGCGCCGTACGCTCGCCCGTCTGGACCATCGCTTCGGCCGGCATGCCGGGCACGAGCGTCAGACCCTTGAGCCTCGTCAGTTCCGCATGCGGAACCGATAGACGCACCAGGTAGTACGAAAGGCCGGTTTTTTCGTCCGTCGCCAGATCGGCTGCGATCCGGCTGACATATCCGTTCAATACCGGCGTGGTCCTCAGATTGAAGGCTGACATCCGCAGCACGGCCTTGTGACCAAGCTGGATTTGGTCGATGTCCTTCGGGGTGATTCGTACTTCAAGCGCAAGATCGTCGCCTTCCGGCACGATTAGCATAATTGGATCGGCGGGCGTAATCACTCCGCCGACCGTATGAACTGCGAGTTGTTGAATGGCGCCTGACTGCGGCGCGACGATATCGATCCGCCGCAGTTCCTGTTCAGCCGCCACCTTGCGCTCAGCATACTCCCCGACCTGCGCCTGAACCTCTCTGAGCTCCTGGCCGACTTCCGTCTTGAAATCCTGGTCGATCTGCGGGATCTGCAGGCGCGTTTCGGCTATGCGGGCTGCCGTCTGTGCCTGATATGCAATCTTCTCACCGCGTTCGCCGCCGAAAGTGGCAACCTGTATCTTCAGGCTGTTCAACCGTTGGTCCGAGACAATGCCTTGGTCGCGCAGCCCACTCAGGGCAGCAATTTCCTTTTGGAGAA
>NZ_AYWU01000066.1:0-16264 GCF_000502375.1 Mesorhizobium sp. L48C026A00
CAGAGTGCGAGGCGCTGCCGCCAGGCGGCGGCCCATTTTTCGTCCCGGCGCACGAGAGCATCGAGCGCGGCGATCGCGGCGCCGCATGCGATCGCAGCATCTTCAACGGTTTGCGCCGCCGCGACCGCCCGGCGCAGCCAGGACGGCACCGATGCCGCGAGAGCGGACAGCCCGAGCCCGGGAGACTGGGCATGGTGGCGCGGGGCCGGTTTGGGGCGAAGAATCATCCCCGACAGGATGAATCGACGCGGCGCTTTTTGCAAGGCATGACCGCCAAAACCGCCGCGCCTGTCGCGGGACAATAATGTCCGGTAAGGTTGCCTTATCGGACGTATCATGAAAGGCCACTACTGCAGCACCTTCAGCCCGTGCTTCTCGACCACAGCCAGCAATTTCAGCGCCAGCCCGCTCGGTCGCTTGGCGCCGCTTTCCCACTTCTGCACCGTCGATTCCGACGTGTTGAGATAGCGCGCGAACACCGGCTGGCTGACATGGCTCTTCTCGCGCAGCGCCTTGATCTCATCCGGCGCGAATTTTTGCGGCACCGTCAGGCAGCTATCATCAAAGCTGCGCAGCGTCGCCTTGTCGATCGCGCCAATCTTGTAAAGCGCGCTCGCCGAGCTGTGGATCGCCTCGAAGGCATCCGACTTGTACCTATTGCTTCTGGTCATGGCATATCTCCAAAAAATCTCCCGCCGACACCAGCCGCTCGATCTGTCGGTCGGTCAACTCGGCATAGGCCTTCGCCAGCTTCCGGAATTGGGTAAGTTCCTTGTCGTCAATGTTAGCCCGGTCCTGTTTGGCGAAAACATACTCGTAGACCCAGAATCGGCCGGATTTGGCCAGTATGATTGATCGGTGCCGGTTGTCGTTCAGGCGCTTCTTGAACACGCCGCCGCCAAGATCGTCAGCCTGTCCCAAAGCCACCTGTTCGATCGCCTTGCATAGATCGGCGTCCGAAATGCGCGCCTTGCGCGCCGCCTTGGCGAACCAGGCCGTCTTGAAGGTCGTTCCGTCATGGCTTTAGATAGCACCTGGTGCTATCTATTTCAAGGCCGATAGTAGCACTTCGACCACGTCCCCGAGGCGCGAAACCCCTGCGCCGGCCTGGAAATCCATGCGGTCGCCAGGTGGACAGTCGCGTTCTTTGGCGGCAAGCTGGCCACCACGCGTGATTCACATCGCGGCCTGCATCATCGGTCTCGCATTCTTCAATCGTCCAACCGCGCCGTCGAACGCACCTGCGGCAATCGTCAACCCGGAAATGCCGTTCGTGACAAAGAGCACATCCCAGGTCCCAGCCGATCCCCATCGCAAAGCAAAGTTTCGCGAGATCGCCCGCGGCATCGTCGCCAAGGATCGCTACAACCGAAAATATGGCTTGGCTGTCGACACCGCGGGTGCCATCGCCGGCGCTCTGGAACGCGCCTACCGACAAGGCCTTGCCGGCTCTCGGCTGGATCGGCAGCCGCAAAGCCGGACTTCAGAAACTGGCCCGCTCGATTGGGCGCTTATTCCGCCGCGACCGCGCAACGCCTTCTGGAGCGTTTGCCTGGCAACCTTTGGCCGCGATGGAATGCGCCAGGAAGAGGGCTATCTCATGCCGACTGTGACGCAACGCGGGACCGCGGGATGGCAGCTCGTTGTGTCCGGCAAAATATGACGACAGACCGATCGCCGAAAGGACAATGGTCCCACTTGCGCGTCTCGGGTTGATCGAAGCGGCGGCGGACGGCACAAGACGTCTTATTGTTTCAGAACATGGCCAGGAAACATGGCGGCTGTTCAACAAACGTGGAGGACGGTTCCCCGATGACCTCACCGATTTGTGACGCGACAGCCCACGACGACGGGGACCTGCCCGACATCGTCGATCTCGTCCTTGAGATGGGCCGCATCCCGGCCGAGCCGCAAAAGCCCCCTCCCCTGCCGGTCGGGCTGGAAAACCTCGTCGAGACCGCAACAGGTTACGCCAAGGCCGCCAGCTCCGAGAACACGCGAGACGCCTACGCCAAGGATTGGCGGCATTTTGCGTCCTGGTGCCGCCGCGGCGGCTTTGAGCCGCTGCCGCCGGAGCCGCAAACGATCGGGCTGTATATCAGCGCCTGCGCTGCCGGCCACGTCAAGCGCGGCGTGAAACCGCTTTCCGTCGCCACCATAGAGCGGCGCCTGTCGGGATTGGTGTGGAATTTTACCCAGCGCGGCTTTGCGGTCGATCGGAAAGACCGCCACATCGCCACCGTGCTCGCCGGCATCCGCCGCAAGCACGCAAAACCACCGCGGCAAAAGGAAGCCGTCCTTGGCGACGATCTTCTCGCCATGGTCGCGACGCTGGGCCATGATCTGAGAGCCCTGCGCGACCGCGCCATCCTGCTCCTCGGCTTCGCCGGCGGCCTGCGGCGCTCCGAGATCGTCGGCCTCGACGTCACCCGAGACGAAAACAGCAATGGCGCCGGCTGGATCGAGTTTTTCCCCGAGAAGGGCGTTCTCGTGACGCTGCGGGGAAAAACCGGCTGGCGTGAAGTCGAGGTCGGCTGCGGCTCGAGCGATCAATCCTGCCCCGCCGTGGCGCTGGAGACATGGATCAAATACGGTCGCATTGGCCGTGGGCCGCTGTTTCGGCGGATTTTCAAGGATAACAAGACCGTCGACGTCGAGCGGCTCTCCGACAAGCATGTCGCCCGCCTGGTCAAGCAGACGGCGCTCGCTGCCGGCGTCCGTTCTGATCTTCCGGAAGGGGAGCGTGGGCTGCTGTTTTCTGGACACTCGCTCAGGGCTGGCCTTGCCACTTCGGCCGAGATCGAGGAACGCCACGTGCAGAAGCAGCTCGGCCACACGTCAGCGGAGATGACCCGCAAATATCAGCGCCGTCGCGACCGGTTCCGCGTCAATCTCACCAAGGCCAGCGGGCTTTGACGGGCCATCCCCTGCCCCGGGTGAAGGCGCAAGGTGAAACCTGAGGTTCGAAATTTCAGCTTACGGCTTCAATTGAAATCGGGAAGTAAAAGCCACACCGTTCCTGCAGATAGCCTGCCTGATGATTTCGCGGACCGCATTGCGAAGTCGATGGCGCAGCACCAGGCGGCGGCCGTGCACTGGCGGAAGCGGCGTGGTCGAGGCAAGGGAAGCGGAGTTTGTTCCCGCTCCTTAAACTGGGCCACCCGAGGCCGGAAGTTCTGATTTACCTCAAAGTGGAGTCGTTTCACGTGAGTCGAATCCCTCTTGAAAGTTGACTGCAGTCAACTCCCGGATACCCGTTAACCTCTCGTTAACATTAAATTTCTTGCCGGATCCAAAGAATCAGCGCTACATGCGGTTGGAACGCCGGATGGGCCTTCAAAACGCATGTGCGGAAAATATCGATGAATATGAAAGCTAGCATCCAGGAGGAGATTGCAGAAGTCGACCTGCTGATTACACAGCAGGCGAACGAACTGTCAGCGATGTTGAACGAGCATCGTTTGGCAATGTTTCCGCCCAACGCCGAGAAAACCCTCCGTCCATTCCAGTTGTCGGAAGCAGCCCAGTATCTTGGTGTCACGAGCGGGTACCTCAAAAATCTGTCTCTCGAAGGCAAGGGGCCACAACCGATGGTAACCCCATCGGGCCGCCGCTCCTATACCGCCGAACAGCTCTTGGAAATGCGCAGCTTTCTCGACAAGAACAGTCGGACAACAGCGAAATATGTTCCTCACCGCAGGGGCTCAGATCGTCTCCAAATCCTTGCGGTAGTCAATTTCAAGGGTGGTAGCGCGAAAACCACCACGGCCGCACACTTGGCGCAGCATCTGGCACTCACTGGGCATCGCGTTCTTGCAATCGATCTCGACCCGCAGGCCTCGCTGTCGGCCTTGCACGGCTTCCAGCCGGAGATCGATCACAACGAATCCCTTTACGAAGCCTTGCGCTACGATGACGAGAGGAAGCCACTGTCGGCGCTTGTGAAGAAGACCAACTTCCCCGGTCTCGACATCGTTCCTGCGAACTTGGAATTGCAAGAATTCGAATACGACACTCCCCTCGCCCTGTCGCAGAAAGACGGCTCGATCGGCCGCATCTTCTTCGGACGTCTGGATGACGCCTTGGCTGATGTTGCCGACGAATACGACATCGTAATCATCGATTGTCCTCCCCAGCTCGGATACCTGACGTTGACGGCGTTGTCGTCCTCGACTGGCATCCTGATAACCGTGCATCCGCAGATGCTGGATGTGATGTCCATGTGCCAGTTCCTGCTGATGATGGGTGAGATCATGGGCACCTTGAAGAAAGCGGGTGCCAACATGCGGCTCGATTGGCTTCGCTATCTTGTGACCCGCTACGAGCCAACGGACGGGCCACAAAGCCAGATGGTCGCCTTCATGAGATCGCTGTTCAAACAGCATGTGCTCGTCAACGAGATGCTTAAGAGCACGGCGATCTCGGATGCGGGGATTACCAAACAGTCCCTGTATGAGGTGGAACGCACCCAGTTCACCAGGTCGACATACGACCGCGCAATGGAATCCTTGCATCGGGTGAATTCAGAGATCACGGACCTAATCCACAGGGCATGGGGACGCTGATGTCCAGAAAAAACCTGCTGACTGCGTTTACCGAGCGAAAGTTGACCGCAGTCAACTCGACACCCGTAGACGACACGCCTTCGCCCGCCATGGAAAGAAACCGAAGCCGCGGCGCTTTCGGAGCCATGACGCGGTCGATCGACGAGCTCGCAGAGAAGGCGCAGGCCGCCAAAGATATCGAATCCCGACTGCTCGAAGGCGTAACGGTAATCGATCTCAACCCTGATACGATCGACGTCTCCTTTGTCGCCGACCGAATGGAAGATGACAAGGAAACCTTCGAGGAACTGGTCGAAGCCATCCGTCAAAGAGGGCAGGACAGCCCGATCCTGGTGCGGCCGCACCCTGGGATCGATGGCCGATACATGACCGTATTCGGCCATCGCCGGGCACGGGCTGCAAAGGAACTCGGAAGACCGGTGAGGGCGGTCGTCAAGGACCTGGCTGACAAAGACCATGTGATCGCCCAAGGGCAAGAGAACAGTGCCCGGGCCGATCTCTCGTTCATCGAGAAAGCCGTCTTCGCCAGCAATCTCGAGCGAAACGGCTATGACCGCGACGTCATTATGGCGGCTCTATCCGTCGACAAGACCGTTGTCTCGAAAATGATTTCTGTCACCAAGGACATTCCGGCTGAAATCATTAAGGCGATCGGAGCCGCCAAGAATAGCGGCCGCGACCGTTGGTACGATCTCGCCAAGAAGATCAGGGAAGGCGGCGGTTCCATTAAGGAGCTGATAGCAACACCTGAATTCGGGGACGCCACCAGCGACGACAGATTGGAGATGATGTCTCGGCACCTGTCTGGGAAGCCAGCGGGCCAGGGGATAGCAGCCGCTCAAAGAACACCGACCAAAACCTGGGCTCCTGAGGACAAATCAGTTAGCGTGACGCTGAAAAAGACCGCGAAAAAGGCCACTGTCACCTTGGAATCCGCTGACGGGCCGCTTTTTGCCGAATTCATAACCGGACGACTGGACGACCTCTACGAGGCGTTCCGGCAGTCCAATATGCAAGCAGTAGGAGACTGAAACCGCAAAAGAAAAAGGCCCCCGAACGAAACCGTCGCGGAAGCCCTTCTCGTGTTCTAGCAAGCCGAGAATCTCATTTCCACGAATCAGTGTCAAGAGTTTTAAGCGTCGATTCGGCGGACGGATTTCTTTTGCCTAATTGAAGGCGAAGGAAGAAATGGAGACGGGTATTGCAACGACGCCCTTTGGGCGGCGGCCGATGTCGCTTGCCATGCTGGCAGCGCAAAACNAACCTCTGCGAGGGCAAGAGCATCGTCGGCATCGGCGATCGCGCCCTGGCCGTCCTGAATGCGTTGCTGTCATTCTATCCTGACAGCGAGCTGAGTGAGGAAAACGGCCTCATCGTGTTTCCCTCGAACGCACAGCTGTCCCTCAGGGCGCACGGCATGCCCGATTCCACCTTGCGGAGGAACCTGGCGGAGCTGGTGGATTGCGGTCTAGTCAACCGTCGGGACAGCCCGAACGGCAAGCGTTATGCACGGAAGGGAAGGGGCGGGGAGATCGAGGAAGCATTTGGCTTCTCGCTGGCGCCGCTGCTGGGCCGTGCTCAAGAGTTCGAGGCGGCGGCCGAGCGTGTTCGCGCCGACAACAGGGCGCTCAGGCTGATGAGGGAACGCATTACGCTGCACCGCCGGGATATCCACAAGTTGGTCGAGGCGGCCGTTGAGGAAGACGTGCCGGGCGACTGGGGAAGCCTGTGGAGGCGTCTCCGCGCCATTGTGGGGACAATTCCGCGCCGAGCCCGCATTGCCGAGCTCGAGCCTATCGTGGCCGATCTGGCCGCGTTGCGTGATGACGTGGATAAGCTGCTGGAAATCCATATGGAATCCACGAATCCGAGCGGCAATGAGTCCCAAAGCGAGCGGCAGCAATCTGATTCAAATACCGAGTCTATTTTTGAATTTGAACCTGCTTTGGAAAAAAGCGGGGCGGCGGCCGAGCCAAGGACGAGGACCGCAGAGTCGCCGAAAACCTATCCGCTGGGGCTAGTGCTGAAGGCCTGCCCCGAAATTGCAGACTACGCCGTTGAGGGGATCGGCAACTGGCGCGATCTCATGATAACCGCGGCCCAGGTGCGGGGGTATCTGGGCGTTTCGCCGTCAGCGTATGAGGATGCCTGCCATGTCATGGGTCAGGAGATCGCCGCGGTTGTGATTGCCTGCATTCTCCAAAGGGCACAGCACATCGATTCAGCGGGCGGCTATCTGCGCGTGCTGACCGAGAAGGCGAGGGCAGGGGAGTTTTCGGTCGGGCCGATGCTGATGGCGGCATTGCGAGCGAACGGCGTGACAGCAAAGATGACAGGGTAACCGTTGGCGGATCGGTTCGCGCTGATGCAGGGGCTTGCATGGCGCATCATGTGAGGCTATATTTTGCCTCAAATGGATTGGAGAGTGAAATGCTAGCGTTCGGAAATGTCGCCGACGTGTTGGGGCTGCCCGTTAAAGAGGTGGCGGCGCGNTGGAGAGTGAAATGCTAGCGTTCGGAAATGTCGCCGACGTGTTGGGGCTGCCCGTTAAAGAGGTGGCGGCGCGGTCGCCTTTCGGGCTGATCTCCCGGATCGAGGATGGACTTCCCATTGGCGCACTTGAGCGCGTTGCGCATCTTCTGGCGCCTGGCGATGCTCAGTTCAAATACCGGCTGATCCCCAAGGCGACCTACGAGCGGCGCAAGGCGGTACATCGCCTCTCGTCGGACGAGGGCACGCGATTGGCCCGCGTCGCGCGCGTCTGGGGCCTTGCTGTCGATGTCTGGCAGAACGAAGCGGAAGCGCGCGATTTCCTGTTTCGGCCGCACCCGATGATTGAGGACAAGCGACCGATCGACGTCGTTATCCTGAGCGAGTTCGGCGCCGAAATGGTAGTCGATATCCTCGGAGGTCTGAAGTACGGCAGTGCTGCGTGACGGCCCAGACTCTCGATCGCACGCTATNCCCAGCCGTCACTGCCCGGCTGGGACACGATGCCGGCGACGGTGAGCAAGGGATTTGGCGAAACCTGGTGTTTAGACCGGCGCAGCGTCATCCTGCTGGTGCCGAGTGTCGTGGCGCGTCTCGATTGCAATGTGCTGATCAACCCGGCCCATCCGGAGTTTTCCAGGATCCAGACCAGTCTGCACCAGCTTGTCTACTGGGACGGGCGGCTGTTTGGCGCGTAACGGGCTCTTTGTCCCTACAGCCCGCCCGCTTTTGTGGGATTGACACGAAAACAGTCGCGCCGACGTGGTATCTGCAGGTCATCTCGGCCGAGGCGTGGCCGAGTCCTGGAGCTGACGCCGCAAGCTGTGACGTGCCGGATCGATCTGCGACTTAATTTAGACGATGATCCGCGCCGCCCTTCCAAGCGTCCGCTCGGCGTCGTTGTAGTAGTTCGACGCCTGTTGCACGGAGCGATGCTGCGACTGCTGCATGGCTTCGGGCAGCGGAATGCCGCGGCGGGCGGTTTCGGTGAGATAGNTGCACGGAGCGATGCTGCGACTGCTGCATGGCTTCGGGCAGCGGAATGCCGCGGCGGGCGGTTTCGGTGAGATAGCCGGAGCGCAGGCCGTGGGCGGAGAAGGCCTGCGGGTCGAGCCCGGCCTCGGCGACGCGGCGTTTCAGGATCAGATTGACGGCCTGCGGCGTCAGGGCACGTTTTTCGAGATTGCCCCAACGGTCGATGCCGCGAAACACGGCACCGTCAGTGATCCCGGCGCGCTCGAGCCAGTCTTTCAGGACCAGAACAGGCCGGCCGACGAGCAGCACAAAAGCGTCGCTGTCGGCCTGTGTCGTTTTTGTCCGGCCCAGCCGGATTTTTAGGCAGGGAATTTTTTGCCCCTCTGGCTCCTTGGGATCCGCGGGCACCGGCTCTTCTTCGACGATCTGCTCGAACCTGAGCGAAGCAATTTCGCTGCGGCGGCGGCCGCCGGAGGCGAAGGCGGTGATGAGGATCGCGCGATCCCTGACGTCGACGAAACGGTCGCCGGCGCAGGCCTTCAGGAGGGCGGCCAAAACATCGGCGGTCACCGCCTTTTTGCTTTTTCGTACGCGGGGGCGGGCGCTGGCACGCACCGCCAGTTTTATCGCGCTGCGTAGACCCGGCGCGTTGAATTTGCCGCGCAAACCGCGCCATTTGGTCAGCGTCGACCAGCTGGACAGCCGCCGGCGCACGGTGGCGGGCGCATGCGGGCCGTCGCTGCGAAGAAGCCCTTCGGCTTTCAGCGTTATCGCGACTTCGGCGGGCATGCCGTGCACGGGATCGGTTTCGCGTTTCGAAAAATCCCAGAGGTGGTGGGCGACGAATTTGATCAGCAGCGCTTCAGGCGCTGGCCAGGGGAGCGAAAAACCGGTCGCGGCCAGAGACCAGGCTTCGAGGTAACCGAGATCCGAGGCCAGGGCGCGCAGGGAATTCTCGCCGATGCCTTCTTTGGCGAGATGGCGCAGTGTGGCGACATCGTCGTCGGTGAGGATTTCGGCCAAAAAGTCGCGGCGGTCGAACGGCAGCACGGACTCCAGCGCGTCCAGCGCCTCGGCGCGGCGCAGTTTTTGGTCGGATCCGGGTTTTGGCAGGCGAAGGTCCATGACGCCGCCTCAGAACAGATATTTTTTGTCTGCCCAGGCGAGCAGCACGGCGGCATCGCGGTCTGGCAGGCGCACGCGCCCGGCACGCAAGCCGTCGGCGATGGTGTGGCCGACGTCCGGATCGACCCAGTGCCCGTGCGTCATAAAAAAGAACCAGGCGAAGGGCAGGCCCACCTCCGCGTCGATCGCCTCGGTCCGCTCCATCAGGCGGTGCACCGAAATACCTTCTTCCATCGGCAGCTTCCCGGCAGGCATTTTGAGCGGCCGCGGAATAAACCCGATCTCGCGTTTTTGGCCGGGACCCTCAAAATCGTGGATGTCGAAGGCCCAGTGGTCAAAGATGCGTGCGCTTGCGGCACTTGATCGCGCCCAGTCGGCAAAAAAGCGGTTTTCGCGGGGAAAAAAATCGAACCAGCCGGGATTGGCCTCCAGGAATGGGATGTCCCTGACAGCCTCGGAGCCGACCTCGTGGATGACGCGGCTTTCGAGTTCAGGCCGGCGGGCTTCGCGTTGCTCGCGTTCGATGCGGGCGCGGCGCGCCAAAAAACTCCTCATGTGGACGATGCCGCCGCCGGCGCGGCCACGCAGCCGGTAGACCGGTCCTGCCAGCGGCTGCGCCTCGGCAGCGGAATCGCGAGAAACCCAGGTCGGCTCGAAGAGATCGTCGGCGCTATAGGGGCGATAATCGGGATCCACCACGGGTCCGGCCACAAATTCGATCTCGCGGCCGAGCGAGAGCTGGATAAAATCGGCGACGCCCGGGCCGGTCGGCGCAAAGGCGAAGGCGCTGGCGCCGCGCCATTCGGTGAATTTTTCTCCGCTCTCGCGATGCCGGTTCCAGAAGGCGGTGAGGTCGCCGCCGACAGCGGCCAGTGCGCGCTCGACCCAGGCGCGATGGTCGCCGAGGCGCGTGTCGTCGGCAGCGACGACAGCATGAGGGTTGCACCAGTAGGGGTCGTCGATCCTCGCGACGGTAAAGGCGAAGCCCGGAAAAGCCTTGTTCAGGGCCGGGGCAAGCTCGGCGTCGGCCGACTGCGGCTGCAGAGCCGCGAGCACGGTATCGACGGAAGCGGCGTCGGGCAGGCGCACGGGTTTTTGCTCGGACATCCAGGGCTGCCTTTCTATTGGCCGGAAAAGACCCGTCCAGAACGCCGGCCGCACGACGCCGGCGGCCATCTGGAGGGCGATTCTGGCTGATTTGGCGCACGAGATCAATCACTATCGATAAGAGGTCATTATCGATAGTGATTTTTGCCTCTGAAGAAACACGACGTAAGTCCAGTGAGACCCTCACTAGCTTGACCAATGCGAATCAGCCATCATGAAAACAATGGCTTACACGCTCGACAAACTGCCCCTGGAAACCCTGATCGGGCCGGTTGCCCGCGCGACCGAGATTTTGGTCCGCCTCGACGAGCGGGTCGCCCGCTCTCCCGTCCGCGACGGCTTTGTCGAACGCCAGCATTTTGTCGACGCGGCCTCGGCGCTTTGGCTCGAGGGCGAACTCGTCCACCTCGAGGACCTCGTGCTGCACGACGCCCACATGGACATCCGCACCCCGACCCACGAACTCACCCGGGCGCACGCGGTGCTGCGAACTCGCCGACGGATTTTTGCGCAAAAGCCGGACTGGGCGCTCAGCCGCGACGGTTTTTTGGCGCTGACCGGTCGCGGCGGCGCCATGCCGGCGGCGGGCCAAAAAAGCCGGGACGCGGAGGGAGCTGGAGCCAGCTCCTTTGAAGCCGACGATCGCGATGACGCTGAGGCTAACCGGCTGGCCGAAGAATTTGCCGAGATCGATGCCGTCCTGGCGCGCTCGTCGAAGATTCTCAGCGGCGCCGACGTGCGGGTGAAAGCGGCGCGGCCGGACGACCGGCCGGAGCCGCAAAACGGCCTGATCTACGATCTCGACTGGAATGAGGAAGAACGGCTGGCCGAATGGCAGGTTGTGCTCGCCGGGACGCGCGATCTGCCGGTCGTCCTGCGCGCCGCAATCCTGCTTGAGGCATGGTCCGACATCGAGGTGCTGCAGCATGCCGCCTGGCTCGGGCCACTGTTCGTCGCCTCGCTGCTGCGGCAGGAGGGGCTCGCCGCCCACCATCTCGCTTGCATTCATCTCGGCGCGAAAAACATTCCGCGGGAGCGGAGGCGGGCGCGCAATCGCGGCGATCGGCTGCTCGCCTTGCTCGATGCCATTCACGACGCAGCAGTGGCTGGCCTGAAGGAGCATGACCGTCTCGTGCTGGCAAAAAGCCAGATGGAGCGGCGGCTGCGCGAACGCCGCGCCAGCTCGAAACTGCCCGACCTGGTCGAGCTGGTGCTGTCGCGACCGCTCGTCTCTACCGGCATGATCCAGGAGCGGCTAAAGGTGACAAAACAGGGCGCGCTCAACCTGATCGGCGAGCTTGGCCTGCGCGAGATGACGGGCAGGGGAAGGTTTCGGGCATGGGGTGTGATCTAACGGTCCTCCCAACCACACGCCTTTGGGAGGCCGATTAGATTGCTGCTCGACTAGCCTCTCAATTGTCCGGCGTTGCGGCGCCTGTTTCGCCTGTGTTGGGCTCGACGTCGATGGTCGCGATCCCAGGGTCGACGTGCTTGGCAGTCACATATGAGAATCCCGGCAATCGGATTCTGCTGCCGAAACGTGGCTACGAACCGAAGGTCTGTTCACGTCTGGGAGCTTGGCGGATCGAATTGAACAAGCCTAAGCTCGCACTATTGACTGCAACGATTCGGATCGACGATGGCTGAGCAACCCCGGATCAAATATCTTTCGATCGCGAAGTTTCGGGGCATCGAGTCTCTGGAGTGGCGTCCAACGATCAAATAAACATCCTTATAGGCGGCGGTGACTCTGGGAAGAGCACTGTTCTACATGCAGTTGCGTTGCTGTTTAGCCTAACAAATACAATCAAGTGCTCGAAACGGACTATCTCAACCGATCCACGAAAGACGGGTTCTCGATCGAGGCGGTCGTCGAAATTCCAGCCGAAGTTGGAATTGCCGACTGTCAACAAGCCCTATGGCCATGGGAATGGGACGGGCAGAAGGCGGTCCTTCCGGATCCGAGTCATCAAGGCCATCCCGTCCAACCTGTCTTCAAATTCCGAATCCGCGGCACTGATGAACTTGAGCCAGTTTGGGAGGTCATTCAACCCAACGAGGACGTGGTTGCACTTTCGGTAGGCCTGCGGCGGAAGATCGGAGTCGTTCGCCTCGCCAACGACGATCGTAACGACCGTGATCTGAGGCTTGTCTCGGGCTCCGGCACTTTGATGCACATTGATGATCCGACAGGATCCGCAGTTTATCGACTGGCCTCTCGGCGGCGCAAGGAGCTTTGCGGCCTGGCCGTCTTCCAGGTTCCGGAGACGGCGCATCTGGACGACGAGGATCATCCCCTGATCGGCGTCCCGCTGACGATCACCAAGGGCGACAAGCCGCGCACGATCTACCCGCCGATCCGCCTGGTCGACCGGACGCAACGCTATATCGACGAGGTTCGCACGCCGCAGGTCCGGGCGTTGCGTCGTCAACGGCCGGACTATCGGCCGCCCTCCGCGCTCTTCCTCAATCTTCAGGGAAACGCGGTGAGCAAGGCGCGATTGACGGCGGTGTTTGCAGCGGCGTTCCGCGCGGCCGGGGTGACGGGAACCTTGCATTATCTGAGGCACACATTCGCGATGACGATGCTGGTGCGGCTGCAGCGGCAGGCATCGAGTACGCCGGACCTCAATCCGCTGAAGATCGTGCAGGTCCTGCTGGGGCACAGTTCGATCCAGAGCACCGCGATTTATCTGCGCTGCGTCGAGCTGAATGGACGGGACCTCGCTGACAGCATCGACTACCTCTATTGCGAACTGATCCCCGATGGCCGTTAGACGCGAGCGCATCGACCGGCGGCTGTCGGCCGCGACACCGATCATTCTGGACCAGTCGGCCGAGACCATCGTCGTCTTCCGCGACGGCTGGGGCGACGTTACAAAGCGCTACGATCCCGGCACGCTCGGCTTGCCGTTTGACGTTGCAATACTGCTGGCCGACGCCTTCCGTCATCATCATGCCGCCTCGAGCCGGGACACGCAGCGTCATTGCTGGATGGCGCTGCGGGCGTTCGCGCGCTTCGTGTCGGAAGACGGTCTTGTTGTGTCGGTCGACGATCTGACCAGTGCGATGGTCGGACGCTATATCGCGTGGCTGGATCGCCAGGTCGCAGAACAAACGAACCAGCCCTGGTCAAAGGGCTCGCGGGCGAATGTGCTGATGCAACTTCGCCAGATGATCGACTGGACGAAGCGCCGGCATCCGTCCCGGCTACCGTCACGGATCGACTTCCCCTGGCGGGTCTGGCCGAACCGTAGTGCCGATCCCCGGGCTCGTCTCGGCGGAGATGACCTCAAGGCAATCCTTCGCGCGTGCTATGAGGAAATTGACGAGGCGTGGGATCGCTTCGATGCGGGTCGGACCATCCTCGCCACGAGCGGCCCGGTCGATGGCGTCGATCCCGAACTTTGCGACATGGTCCGGGCGCTTGCTCGAGTGAACGACGGCGTCCTGCCGTCCCGAACGCTTGCGCTCCGCAGCCAGGCCAGCATGTCGGCGGTCAACCGCCATGGCGGGCTTCGTCATCTTGGCGGCTATCTTCACCTGACCGGCGAAACGGTCGTCGCGTTCTTCATCGCCATTGCGATCCAGACGGCGGGCAATCCGGACGCGCTGCGGATTATCAAGCGCGATTGCCAAGTCGCGCATCCGCTTGACGAGCATCGCATAATCGTCGAGTGGGCCAAGCCCCGGGGCCGGCGCGAAGGTGAAGCGCGCGCAAAGGCGATCCTTCGATTGCCGTCGGCGACATGCGGCGCCGAACCTGATTGACCGGTTGCTGGCGATGACGGCGCCGCTCGTCTCCCGATCCAGCCGGCAGGACCGCAATCGTCTGTTTCTGGTGAAGAGCGAGAAGAAGGACGCGGTGACGCTGATTGCGGAGGCGACCTTGTCGCATGCCCTGAAGCCGTTCATCAAACGCTCCAATGCCCGCATCGCCATCTGGAACAAGGCCGCACCGGAACGCGCACGTCAACTCTTGCCGGATTTTGCCGCCATTCTGTTGCGGGGCAGCGTGGCACCCGAATACTACAAGGCGTCCGGCGGCGATATCGCTGCAACACAGGACGTGCTCAACCACGCCCGCGTCGATACGACCGAGCTTTACATCAAGGGACCGCAGACGCGCCGCATTCAGCGCGAAACCATCGCCCGATCGCAAGCGCTCATGCTCGGTTGGATCGTCGGCGCGAAGTCGGACGGCGAGGATCAGGCGCAACGCGACCGGATTGCGCTGGCGAGCGATGCGACGGTTCCGTTCAGCCATGATTGCCTCAACCCGGCCACGGGCACAGCACCGGGATCGGCGGCTGGCAGGATCTGCCGGCACTTTGGCGGATGCCTGCGCTGCCCGGGACTGGTTATCCCGATCGATGCGGATCACATGGCGCGCATTCTCCAGGCGAAGAAAGAACTGGAGCGCGCGCGTGAACGCATCGATCCGCGCCGCTTCGAGCTTCTGTATGCGCCGAGCCTGCGCATTCTCACCGAGAACATCCTGCCTGACTTCCCGGAACGACTTCGCGAAGAGGTCCGAACGTCGAATGTCGACCCTGCCAACCCTTCCGGCGCTGGAGTGAACGATGCAAGCGTCCACTGCATCCGATCTTGTTGCCGCCGCAAGGCCAGCACTCCGGATATCGGCGCGCTCGGTGTGGTCGGATCAGGTCTGGCATCTCGACGGCCATCGTCCCGGCGCAAACCGGAGCGACTTCTCGCTCGACTGGGGCTTTGCCCTTGCCGACGACAGCCGGTTCAGCGATCCGCAATGGGCTGACTGGCAAGAGGCGGCCAAACTGTTCCTGTGGAGCCTGAAGCTGGACCCGCCTCCAGGTCGCCGCAACGTTCACGAGTCGACGATCGTCCGTGTCTTCAACACGCTGCGGATGCTGATCCGCTGGATGGCGGCGCAAGGATACCGCAGCTTCGCCGATCTCGATCGTGACGGCTGCGATAGGTTCATGGCGGCAATGGCACAGCGTCCGGGCAGCAAGCCGGGCAAGGCGGTGATGACCGTGACCCTGCAACATTATGCAAACTTGCTGACATGCCTGTATCTTCAGGGGGCCAAGTTCCTGGAAGTTGCGAACGACGAAAAGCGCGTGAACTTCGCCGGATTGCTCGCTGCCTCCGTCAGTGGCGCAACCATGCCCGACGAAAGCACCTTGCGGCGCCATGCATAGAGCTGCGAGGGGTCCAGCCCCTCGGAATGCGCAACTGCCGACACATTACCCCCTGGCGAGAAGGCTTCGGCGACAAGCCGTGCCTTCTCTTCGTCCGACCGATGGCGCGGCTTGCGTCGGGACGGCACAGGCTCCGCCGTCAAAATCTCGAATGTTCGATGATGGCTCATACTGTCGCTCACAGGATTCTCCGCATGATTCATGCTGAAAATGAGCGATCAACCGCCTGCACGCTACGTGGGGATGCCTACGCGCTTACGGAAAAACGGACTTTTCCAGCGATCTAGGATGACCGACACCGGGCTACGTCGCGCCAGCGCAATCGGCGCGCAGAAAATTAGGCCTACCCGCTCCGGGACCGCGGACCTCGTCAGCTTCTCGTAAGTATGCCCGAGTAGGCANCCGGGCTACGTCGCGCCAGCGCAATCGGCGCGCAGAAAATTAGGCCTACCCGCTCCGGGACCGCGGACCTCGTCAGCTTCTCGTAAGTATGCCCGAGTAGGTTGCTCAGCTGATCTGTGGACGTGAGGCTAGCGTGAACCGGCACAAATTTGACCTATCCAATGTAACAGGTTGGCGGCAGGTGCAGCCCCCGGCATCTCAAGAGCAAGCGGCACAGGCCGGGCAAGAGGGCTTTGAGCAGCGCTCGGGCGAGGCGCGCCAAGCCGCTGCCCAAATTCCCGCCCCCGGCGTTCCGGCTCTGCCAGACCCGTTCCATCCTCATCCGTCTCAGGGAGACCTGAGCCTCATCGAAGGCGCGGCCCCATGGGAAGCGCAGCCCATGATGCAAGGGAGCGGACAAGAACACGCCGCGGCGCC
>NZ_AYWU01000067.1:0-7986 GCF_000502375.1 Mesorhizobium sp. L48C026A00
GAGATCGAGGTGTCTGGGATCGCCGCCAGGCATTCGCGTGTCACGTCGTCGACGATGTTGAGCACGCGGAAGCGCCAGCCGCAGGCGAACTGGTCGTGGACGAAATCCAGCGACCAGCGGGCGTTCGGCCTTGCCTCGACCAGGATCGGTGCGCGGGTGCCAACCGCGCGTCGTCGTGACCGTCGCTTGCGAACCGTCAGCCCTTCCTCGCGATAGAGCCGATAGATGCGGTTGATCCCCGACGGCTCGCCCTCNCCGTCGCTTGCGAACCGTCAGCCCTTCCTCGCGATAGAGCCGATAGATGCGGTTGATCCCCGACGGCTCGCCCTCGCGTCTGAGCAGGATGAACAGCCGCCGATAGCCGAAGCGCCGGCGCTCATTGGCAAGGTCTCGCAAGCGGCAGCGCAGTTCCGTCTCAGGGGGCCGGCAGGACCGGTAACGGATCATCTTGCGGTCGGCAGCGACGATCGAGCAGGCCCGCCGCTCCGACAGGCCCATGGCGGCCCTCAGATGCGCGACGGCTTCGCGCTTGGCGACGGGCCCTACCATTTTTTTGAAAGAAGCTCGCGCAGCGCCGAGGCTTCTAGCATCTGGTCGGCAAGCAGCTTCTTCAGCTTCGCGTTCTCCTCCTCCAGCGCCTTCAGCCGCTTGGCGTCCGACACCTCCATCCCGCCATATTTGGCCTTCCAATTATACAGCGTCGCCTCCGAGATCCCGTGCTTGCGGGCCAGATCGCCCGCCTTCGCCCCCGCCTCGTGTTCGCGCAAAACCGCGATGATCTGCTCTTCCGTAAATCGCTTTCTCTTCATCAGTCCGTCCTTCAAACGAGGCCGGACTCTAATCCCAACTGGAGGAAATTACCCGTGGCAGGTCAGCGTCAATCTTCGGTGCCGATTCACACGCCGACAAGCGCCTTGCGTTCATCGGCTTTGAGAAGACCGCGACGCGCCATCCACCTCACACGATCGCCCACCCCTCGCTCGCCGAGCGATCATGCACTCTGTCCGAAATCAGCCGGTTCCGTTTAGGGCTCGCGCAGCCCTGTCCACAAATCACAAATTGCTTTGACGGGCGGCAGTCCCAACTTGCATTCGTGCGATACCTTGTGTGGTGGCCTACCTACGTCGGGTCAGGAGCGAAAGTTCACTGTCTGCTCGACCTTGGCGTGTCACCAGGAACAGTTCTTGTGCTCGCCCCAAGGTCCTCGTCAGCCCAGTTCGAAATACTTGGCCTTGGGGACTTCACCGTTCAGCGCACATCCGGCCTTCTCCCCTGCGCTAGCTGTGACGGCCTCATCGATTGAAAAGTGGCGGCGAACGATCGCCAGCCACCCAGATTTCGTGCGCTGGTTGGCTCCTCGAGAATTTGCGTGTGGCCGCTACGCCACGCGCACCTTCTCGCCTCTGCCGTTCCTCATCGTTTATGCAAATATGAGGTTGATCTTGGGGACGAAGTGGATTTGATTGGATCAGTCCTGATTTATTCTTCCAAGAGAAATATTCGTTGCGGCGCCAGATCGCCGGCTCAAAAAATCCTGCAGTGGAAATCATCAGCCCAATTCGGCGATCGTGCAAAGCGCTCGCTCGAGCGAGCCCGTAGGTAAAACGCAAAGGCCTAAAAAAAATGAGCAGAGTGGCGCGCGCAAATCCGGACGCGGTGACGCCAACCACGTTTTCCCCCCTCAAGAATCGAACGTTTCGCTCGATCTGGCTGGCAACTCAAGTCTCATCCCTCGGCTGGATGATGCACACCGTCGCCATCGGCTGGCTCATGGCCACGGTCTCGACTTCCGATCTGATGGTCGCGCTGGTTCAGGCCTCCTCCACTCTGCCGGCCTTCATCTTGTCTGTATTCGCTGGGGCCATCGCGGATAATCTCAGCCGACGCGGAGTCATGCTCGCCGGCCGGTCACTGATTGCGGTGGCGTCGCTCACACTGACTGTTCTCATAGCGCTTGGCTTTGTCGACCCGTGGATCATCCTCGGTGTCAGCTTTTTGATCGGATGCGGCTTCGCCCTCAACGATCCCGCCTGGCAGGCGTCAATCGGCGATATCGTGGAAAGGCGCGATCTTCCGGCGGCCGTCACGCTCATCAATATCGGCTTCAACACCGTTCGGAGCGTGGGCCCGGCGCTCGGCGGCATCGTCGTTGCTTCCTTCGGGCCTCTGACCGCTCTCGTCTTGAGTACGCTCAGCTATGTGGTGCCGTTGGGCGTCATTTGGCGCTCCAAATGGACTGTTCCATCCTCAGCGCTCCCGCGCGAGCGGATGACCACTGCGATCTATGACGGAGCGCGTTTCACGGCGATATCGTCCGAAATCAAGGCAGCAATCGCTCGGGCGGCCCTTCTCGGTCTGGCGGGTATCGCCATTCTCGCGCTGCTGCCTCTCGTTGTCCGTGATCATTTGAACGGTGGTCCGTTCGACTACGGTGTCCTGATGGCCGGCTTCGGGATTGGCGCCTTTTTCGCAGGCGTCACCGCCGGTCGCTTGAGACGGCTCATGTCTCAGGAATGGTTGATCAGGCTTGCATGCCTCGCTTGCGCAGCCTGCTCAATGTCCCTTGCCGTCGCCCCTACCGTTGCGGTGGCAGCGACCGCCCTCGCCCTTGGCGGCGCTGGTTGGGTCATTGCCTGGTCCGGGCTTGGCGTGAGTGTGCAATTGGCAAGCCCGCGGTGGATCGTTGGCCGCACCATCTCGATTTATTATGCCCTGACCTATGGCGGGATCGCGGCCGGCAGCTGGCTGTGGGGCACGGTGGCCGAGAACTATTCACTGACCTGGGCGCTGGTGGGCTCGGCCGGCGCTCTGGTGCTGGTTTCCGCGACCGGGTTCCTGTTGCCGATCCTCGAGAACCAGGAAACGGACCACGATCCCCTAGAGGGATTCAAGGCGCCAGCGGTCGCTGTCGAACTCAGACCGAGAAGCGGACCGATCGTCGTCAAGATCGAGTATCAGATACCGGGCGAGTACACAAAGGCGTTCCTGGCCCTCATGCAGGAACGCCGCCGCGCCCAAAGTCGCGTCGGTGCCCGGAACTGGACCGTCGAGAGAGACCTTCAGGAACCGTGTCAATGGACCGAAAGTTTTCGCACGCCGACCTGGACGGACTACCTTCGCCTCAATCACCGGCTCACGACGGCCGACAAGGAACTGGACGACCGTCTCCAGGCGTTTCACACGGGAGAGCATCCGCCCCGGATGAAACTTTCGATCGAGCGGCCGACCGGACATCCCCGCAAAGCGGACCACATCACGCCCTTTGTCGCTCGAATTTGAGGCGGGCTGGATCATGGCTAGCGCTTCCCGTTGCTTTGAAGCGACACCATCTTCGAGCGCGAACTTGCTGCAATCGCCTCTGCCGGGGATAGACGCTGCTATGCGTGTCGCAGCGATGACGCTAGCGTTCTACCCCGGCGGCAGCAACCTTCAGGCGATCCGCTACGCGATCATGCCACAGGCACTGCCAGTGATTCTCTCTGTCATACTTTACAATTTCGAGTCGAATGCTCGATCCGGCATGATACTGGGTATCGTTGGTGCCGGCGGCACTGGTTTTCTGCTGGCCGACCGCATGCATGCCTTCCGGTGGCCGGAAGCCTGGTCGATCATTTTCATGATCATCGCCATGTCTACGTGATCGATGCCGCCTCGGCCTGGATTCGCAGGCGGCTGATATAATCAGGCGTCAAGGCGCGTAACCGAGCGGTCGGCATATTTGTTGCCCACCATGCCACGCCTTCCGGTGGTGGTGCCGGTAACGAGACTTGGGAAGGCCGAACGGGTCTCGCTTAGATAAATAGTCCGGTGCTCCAACAGCCCAACAGCGTGACGCCCAATGACTGCAAGCGGCAGAGGTTCGGCGTCAGATCGGGAGAGACAAGGTCGGGCCGCAGGCCGTCGAAGCTGACGATGACAAATCGCAGATGTCTTTATTCTAGTCGCGGGGGAGGGATGAGCACAAAAGCCGTCAGTCGCAGATCGCCAGTTCACGCGGCAATGTCCAACAAGCATCCACCGATTGCGCGCCAACAATGAACTGGTCTTCCAGCATGAATGCGCCAAGGCCGCGGATGTACCAGGGCAACTCATAGGCCAGCACCATGCCGGGTTCGATCTCCGTCGGTTCATCCGCCGCGATGAAGGGCCATTCCTCAACGAAGACCGACGCACCAAGACCATGGCCAAAATGGCCGCGGCAATACATGTCAAAGCCGCGAGCATGCATGGCCTTCATCGCCGTCGCGTGGACCTCGCGCAAACGGACGCCGGGACGGAGGCGTTCCAAGTCGGTCTCGAAGGCGTTGCGCAGGGTCATAGATCGCCCGCTGATCCGGATTTGGTTCGCCAAGCACTGCCGTGCGGGCGCAATCGGAGGTGTACCCGTCAACGACGCAACCAAGGTCCAGACGGATGACGTCTCCGCGTTCGGCTGGCCGACCTTTGCCGGTCGCACCAGGTCCGATCGTGATGGCGCCGTTCGGTAGAACCGGACCGTTATAGCCAAGTTCGGCCGCGCGTTGCGCAGAGGCGGTTCTGAAAACCGAGAACAACTCATCGGCAGTGCAGCCGGGCCGAATGTGGGCGATGGCAGCCATGGTGCCAGCCTCGGCAGATTGGGCGGCAAGTTTTAGCCGTTCGATTTCATCCGCGGTCTTGATCATCCGCAAGCGACTGACGAGTCTTGAGGCATCCGACCAGCGAACATCGGGGCCGGCTTGATGAAAACAGGCCTGGTCCGCAACCGGCAAAAAGGCGTGTTCGGTTCCGAGCCGTGCGGTTGAGAGCCCGCGGCGAGCCAAAGCCTCTGCAAGCAGCGCAAATGTCTGTCTGCGGTCAAAGTTTGCCGGTCTCGGGTGCACTTGCTCCGGCGGGCGAGCGGCCGATAGACGTTGCTTGAGCTGGCCGTTCGCAACGTCACTGATGTCGATCAGGTCGACCCAGACAGGAAAAGTGACAATGTCGTCAATTCCGGAGGCGGCTCGAAACTCTTCAGCGTAGAAGTCGCCGACAATGGCTGTGAGGGCCTCTCGTGCATCTGCGGGCACGATCACAAACACGGCGCCAGCCCGTCGCCAGCCGGCGGCGCTGCCTGGAAGTGCTCCTGTGCCGTAAACGATTGACTCGGGTTGGATCAGTACGATCCCGTCCAGCCCTTCCTGTTCCATGAGGGCTTGAGCGCGCTGACGATCAAGTGGTTGGAGTAAAGCCATGGGGTGTTCCTGTTTCAGAAATGCTTGCTCTGTTAGGACGGCAGCCTTCTCGGCGTTCCCGCCTTACTGCAGTCCGCTGTCCAGCCGGTCGCGCAGCCAATCGCCCAACAAGCTTATGGAGAGCGTCGTCGTGACGATCAGCGTCGCAGGCGCAAACATGATCCAGGGAGCACGTGTCATGTACTCCCGGCCATAACCGACCATGTTGCCGAGACTCGTCATCGGAGGCTGAACGCCAAGACCCAGAAACGACAAGCTGCTTTCCATGAGGATAACTTCCGGGAAGGTCAGCGTCATGGATACAATGAGTGTCGAAGAGATATTCGGGAGGATATGGCGCAGATATACGCGTGATGGGCTCGCCCCCAACTGACGAACGGCGCCGGCGTATCCTTGCGCGCTCGCCACGATCGCAAGCCCGCGTGCGATACGGGCATAACGCTCCCACCCATAAAGTCCCATCAGTCCAATGAACAGCGGCAAGGTGTTGCCGAAAAATGCAAGCACCGAAAGGGAAAGGATGAGAAATGGCATTGCTGCCTGGAAATCCGCAAGCATCAGGATGAACTGCTCGACGCGTCCGCGAAAGTGAGCCGCAGCGAAGCCCATTGTCGTGCCGAAGCTGGCCGAAATCAGCGTCGCCCCCAGAGCGACGAGAACCGAAATACGAACGGAGAAGATCAAACGCGACAGAACATCCCGCCCGAGTTCGTCGGTTCCGAGCAAATGCTGCGGGTGGAATGGCGAGGCCAGCCGGTTCGGCAGATCAAGAGCCGTATATTGGTAAGGGGCGATTTGATTGGCGAGCAATGCGACAAGCACGATAATACCGATCCAGAGCACGCTGGCGATGACGGAGAATGGAATCCGGCGGTGTTTCGGGTTCTCTCGCTTGGCAACGTCGTTGACGTTTTCCATCATGTTCACGTCTCAGTGTCCTCCGGTCGAGTTGGCGTTCGCCAGGCGCGGATCGAGGAAGCCGTAGAGGAAGTCGACAATGAGATTGGAGAAGACCATCGCGATGGCGACGAGCAACAGAATGCATTGGACGACCGCCAGATCTCGCGCTACAACCGAAACGACGAGCAGATTGCCGACACCTGGCCACGAGAACAGACTCTCGACGACGACCGAGCCCGCGATCAGATTGCCAACCATGAAGCCGATAATGGTAACCGTTGGAATTGCGGCATTTGGCAGGGCATGACCGCGCACAACTGCGGCCCAAGGCATTCCCTTGGCACTGGCAGTCCGGATGTAAGGCTGCCCCAGGACTTCCAGCATTGCACTTCGAACGAAGCGGGCAAGCACGGCGGCGCCCCCAACACCGAGCGTGACGATCGGCAGGATGAGATGCTGCAGGCTGCCCGTGCCGCCGGTCGGCAGCCACGCAAACCAGATTGCCAGGAGTTGGACCAATACAAGGCCGAGCACGAAACTTGGAACCGTGTAGCCTGCGACCGCCGTGACCATGACGGCGCGGTCAATGGCGCTGTCCCGGTGCAGAGCGGCATAGACACCCGCTGGAATGCCGATCGCCAACTTCATAAAAAGTGCAGGCAGGGTCAGCATCAGCGTTGCCGGAATCCGTGACAGCACCAGGTCAAGTGCGGGTCCACCTCCACGCATCGACCGGCCGAATTCGCCGTGAAAGATCGCTGCGAAGTAGTGGAGGTATTGCATCCACAGCGGCTGATCGAGTCCCCACTCCCGTCGAAAGGCGGCCATGGCCTCGGGCGAGGCGTCCTCGCCCATGATGCTGCGGGCCGCATCTCCAGAAAGCCGGAGCACAATGAAGGCAAACGTAACCACCAGCGCAACTGTCAGAATGGCGCGCAAGATACGGACGGCAAAGTATCGAAACATCAGGGTCCAACCTCCTTGGTCGGCGGGCTGGTATCAAACCGCATGGCACGCAACGGATCGTCCGTCCGGCAGCGTTGAGACTGTGGGGCAAACACTCGCGCATTGCGGACGCGCAATGGGACAGCGCGGGTGGAACGCGCAGCCCGTCGGTCGCGCGGCAGGGTTGGGTGGCTCGCCTTTGAGTATGATGCGCTCGCGCGTACGCCGGCCCGCAACAGGGATCGCCGAAACCAGCGCCTTC
Organism: Mesorhizobium sp. L48C026A00; assembly: GCF_000502375.1. Classification (NCBI taxonomy): domain Bacteria; kingdom Pseudomonadati; phylum Pseudomonadota; class Alphaproteobacteria; order Hyphomicrobiales; family Phyllobacteriaceae; genus Mesorhizobium; species Mesorhizobium sp. L48C026A00. The sequence goes on from NZ_AYWU01000067.1 coordinate 7,321, forward strand.
GTGTAGGGGTGGGAGGGGTTCGAGAGCAGAAGATTTGTCTCGCCGTACTCAACGATACGTCCGAGATACATCACAGCCATACGCTGACTGATCTGGCGGACAACCTTCAGATCGTGACTGATGAAGAGGAGACTGAGGTTCAGGTCCTTTTGCAGGTCCATGAGGAGGTTCACGACCTGGGCCTGGATCGAAACGTCCAGCGCCGAGACGGGTTCGTCGCAGACCAGCAAGGCCGGTTGCATGATTAGCGCCCGGGCAAGAACAGCACGCTGACGCTGCCCACCCGACAGTTGAGAGGGCAGGCTCGCTGCGTGGCTCGCATTCAGGCCGACGGCGTCGAGCATAGCCAGCGCTTTGTTGTTCCGCTCCGATGCAGATCCGACCTCGTGAATGTCCAAGGGTTCCTGGACCTGATCGAGGATCGGCAGCCGGCGATCCAGCGCCGCGAGCGGGTCCGGCTCTGTCGCAAACCTTTCGGTAAGCGGAGCATGGCAAGAAACACTCCTCAGCTGTGGAGGAGCACGTGATGTTCAAGGGCCGCCATTTCGACCAGTTGGTGATCCTGCTTTGCGTGCGCTGATACCTTGGCCTCCAATCTGAGCCTGCGCGATCTGGAAGAGATGATGGCCGAACGCGGCTTGAAGGTCGACCACTCCACCGTGCATC
>NZ_AYWU01000068.1:0-7706 GCF_000502375.1 Mesorhizobium sp. L48C026A00
AAGGCTTCAATGTAGTCGCGACCCGTGCGTGCCCGCCCAATCGCGCCCGCGACTACACAGAACCCTCCAGATTCACTCGGTCGGCGGCGGCGAATCGAGGGGGACGCAGTGTCCAGGCCACACGAGAAGCGCGAGACGGGAGAGCAGGATCTTTTCCGCTCCAGGCTCGATCAGATCATCAACATGAAGCACGAGCTGGTGTGCCTGGCGCAGGCGATCGACTGGCCGGTGCTGGAGGCGCGTTTCGGCGCGGTCTACTCGGACGGTCCCGGCATGCCGCCGCTGCCGACCCGGCTGATGGCGGGGCTGGCGATCCTCAAGCACACCTTCAACCTGTCGGACGAGGTGCTGTGCGAGCGCTGGATCGAGAACCCGTATTTCCAGTATCTGTGCGGCGAGGAGTTCTTCCGCTACGACCTGCCGTTCGACCGCTCGTCGATGACGCGCTGGCGCAGCCGCATGGGCGAGGAGCGGATCGTCGCGCTTTTGCAGGAAAGCCTCAGCATTGCAGTCAAGACCGGGGCGATGAAGCCGACCGACACGCGCCAAGTGATCATGGACACGACCGTGCAGCCGAAGAACGTGATGTTCCCGACCGACGCCAAGCTCATCCATCGCGCCCGCGAGCGGCTGGTGCGGCTGGCGAAGAAGACGCGGCTCGACCTGCGCCAGACCTATGTGCGGGTCGGCAAGCTGGCGCTGATCAAGCACCAGCGCTATGCGCACGCCAAGCAGTTCAAGCGGGCCAACAAGGCGCTGCGCAGGCTCAAGACCTATCTCGGCCGGACCATTCGCGACATCTCCCGCCAGATCGCCGGCGATACGCAACTGGACGCGCTCTTCAAATGGTCGCTCTACCAGGCCGCCACCGTTCTCGAGCAGCGTCAGCGCCAGCGCGGCCGCAAAATCTACAGCCTGCATGCGCACGAGGTGGAATGCTCGGTAAGGGCAAGGCGCATGCGCCCTTACGAGTTCGGGGTGAAGGTGTCGGTGGCCACCACGCTGAAGCGCTCAAAGGGTGGCCAGTTCGCCCTGCATGCAAAAGCGCTGCCCGGCAATCCCTATGACGGCCACACGCTCGCAGCGATCATCCCTGACATGGAAAAGACCATCGGCAACGAGATCAGCCGCGTTCTCGCCGAGGCCGGCTATCGCGGCCACAATGCACCGGAGAGCCACAAGTTCAGGGTCTTCACCAGCGGCCAGAAACGCCGTGTCACCCCAGTCATCAAGCATCAAGCGCCAGATGCGCCGCCGCTCCGCGATCGAGCCTGTGATCGGCCACATCAAGGCCGAGCACCGGATGGGCCGCAACTACCTCGCCGGCAAGCACGGCGACGCCGTCAACGCCATCCTGGCCGCCGCCGGCTACAACTTCTCCCTCCTGCTCAGGTGGCTGAAGGCTCTTTTGTGGCTTCTCTTCGCCGCCCTCCACAGTCAGCCGAAGGATCTCGAAGCCTCATCCCTCTCATTGTTCACGGCCGACCAAATACGAGCAACGGACCTGGAAAAGGATGAAGTGACCCAGTTTCCGCGTTACAGAGGCCCGTGTCGCAACAAAAGGGAAAAGCAAAAGTCCCTGTTTCCGGACGTTTGAAGAGGAGGTGCAGTATGAAACGGTCGTGTGCGACGCCGACCATCCCTACCTGCATTCCGACCTTGGCGGAAACCCGTATAGAGCATCAGTCAGTCGTCGGTGAAGGCAAGGCGGCTAAGCTTTGGGCCAATACCGGGATTTTCAACTACCTTGGCTTTCCAACCGTAAGCGTGAGTTGCGGTTTCGATCCAAACGGAATGCCGATTGGTCTCTCCTTTACAGGGCGTCCATTCGGTGAGGCAGGTATTCTCAAATTGGCGGACGCTTATCAACAGGAGACCGATTGGCATAAGCGTCGTCCAATATTGCCGGCTCAAGATAAGATATCGAGTGAGGTTGGGGTCACATTGATTGAGCGGTAAGGAAATTGAGGTAACAGCGCGCCCCATGACCATGAGTGCACCGGACCTACGACAAACCTTTAAGGCCCTCGACCCGGGCGAATCGGGGCAGGTCTCGCTCAGACGCGCTGACCAGAAGGCTCCGGCCTGAGGCCGTTTCATAGAGGCAGTTCAGTGCATCATACCCCTTGGAAGCCGGGCCGGATGGCTCATCGAACGGTCCACGCCCTTCATAGTCGTAGCAAAACGGAATCTGCAACAGGCCGGAAAGCGCCGACAGCGACGTATGGGCACGCCCTGCTTGGCCAGTCCTTCCCTTCTTGCGCATTTCGCAAAAGCCGAACAGGGGTTCCGCTAATTCCCGGACAGTGGTTTCGCTAATGTCGGGACAGTTTGGCGGCGACGGTCCTCGGGTGCCTTGTTACGTTCATGGATGATTGATTTCGCCGTTTTCGGTGCCGGTCAAGAGGGGCGCGGCCTTTTGCTTTCGCATGCTGTCGCCCTGAAGCACGATGCGGTGGGCGTTGTGCACGATCCGGTCGAGAATGGCGTCGGCGACGGTGGGGTCTGCGATCAGGTCATGCCATCTGGCCACCGGGACCTGGGCGGTGATCAGGGTGGATTTGCGGCGATAACGTTCCTCGACGATTTCGAACAAAGAAGCGCTGTTGATCGGTGATGCTGTGGGTTCCGAAGTCATCGAGGATGAGCAGTTGGACGCGGGTGAGCTTTTCGATGAGGCGGGGAAAGCGGCCGTCGAGGCGGGCGAGCGCCAGGTCCTCGAACAGGCGCGGCACGCGCACATAGAGCACGGAATGATCGAGCCGTGCCGCTTGCCGACCGAACAGGCCAACCATGACTTGCCGGTGCCGGTTTGCCCCGTGACGATCAAATTCTCATGCGCTTTCAGCCATTCGCCCTGGGCGAGCGCCATGGTGTTGCGCCGATCGAGCCCGCGCGGCGTGGCAAAGTCGATGTCTTCGATGCAGGCTTCGGGAAAGCGCAGCTTGGCTGCGGCGAGCTTGTTCCTGACGCGCTTGTCGGCCCGCATGGCGACCTCGCGATCGAGCATCAGGCCGAGCCACTCGTCGTGACTTAGGTCGCCAGCACTGTCCTGCTCGGCAAGCTCCCGCCAGGCGGCCGCCATGCCGGCGAGCCCGAGGGCATGCATCTGATCAAGTGTTGGGTTTTTCAGCATTCTTTGTTCCTTTCCTTCACTGGTAATAGGTACCGCCGCGGATGTTGGGGTGCGCAGGCGTCGGCGTAGCTTGCTCGGGCGGCGCGCCTACCCTGTCGAGGCCGGATTTGAGGATCGCGTTGACGGAGGAGTAGGCGATCGCGTTGATGAGGAGCGCCCGCTCGCAAGCTGCCTCCGTCCGCTCCGGCCCATAGCGCGGCGACAGCGACAGGAGTCCGGCAGCTTTTGGCTGGAGCTGGCAAAGGCGAAGGTGAGATTGGAGGCGCCTAGCACCGCGACAAAGATCTGGGCGGCGTGGATGACGCCGGTAACAGGCTCGATGATCGGCACCGTGTGCCCGGCATAGTCGGTCTGCATCACCGCGCCGGCCTCGTGCCGGTTGCGGAATGTCGTGTTCGTCCGGCGTTCGAACGCGGCGAAGTGCTCGCAGAACCAAGTGTAGCCATAGCCGTCGGGATGGGCAGCGCGATACTTCTGCCACAACAGCGTCAGTGTCACGCCCTTGCGCTTCAACTCCCGGGCGACCAGCGCAAAGTCCGGTCCGCTCAGGTCTTGCGGCGGACGACCGGCACGGCCGAACAGCAGCCGCTCAAGCGTAGCGTCGTCGTGGCCCGGCGGCAGCGGCCAGCCTGACAGCCCGGCCTCCCGCGCCCGCAGCAAATAGGTCGATACTGTCGTCTTACTGATCTTCAGCCGTTCCGACACCTCACGCACCGAAAGACCCTGCTCATGGGTCAGGCGCAAGATCGCTTGGATATCCCTCACGCTCGTTCGTGTCGCTTGCTTCCGTCTCGGCATAGCCCCTCTCAACATCATCGTGAGAGACCAAATCGCCAGAACGGCGCAGCCGAGAAGCGACCGCTTAATCCGCTCCCGAAAAACTGTCCGGGATTTAGCGGAATCGCTGTCCGCAAATTACTGAAATCACTGTCCGGGATTTAGCGAAAAGGGTGTCCGGGAATTACCGAAACACGCACCTTCTGGAACAATGCCACGGCGATGCCGAGAGCCGCGCTCAATCCGCCCATCACATCCAGCGTTCCGACGGGCACGTGGTTCTCGGGCGTCTCACTCGAGCCACCGAATCTTAGCATGATACCGGTCGCCGCCTGGACATTGTTTTCATACCCGAGATACTCGCTGCGTGAGCCGCGCCGGACGCCACCGAAGCAGTCCAGCTGACAGAAAATCACGTTCGGATTGAGATCTTTCAAGCTTTCCCGGTCGAGCCCCATGCGCTTGACCTCCGGTCCGACGCATTCCGTACCACGACATCAACCGATTTCACCAGGCGTTCGAAGGCCTCTCGACCGCCAGACGACCCAACGTCTACCAGAGCCGAGCGCTTGCCGCGCAAATGATTAAAGCCGTAGATTACAGTTATCGAGGGCTCATAATGTGGACTGGCGGATCGATTTAATTAATCACCTCTGCTCCGAACCGGGCTAGATATGACGTCGAATGCGGGCCAGCGACAACATTAGTCAGATCCAAAATTCGTACGCCGTCAAGCCATGCTTTCGGTCCATCGGACGAGCGGAGCGTGGGCGCCTTTCCAGGCATTGCCGAGAGTGCGGCGATCGCCTGGTCAAAGGTGACCCATTTTCTCGGCGCCGGGTTCAACATCGCTTCCCCGCTTTCCTCTAGCCAGACCATAGGTCCGGGCTGGGTCATCTGACCATAAATGGGATCGTCGACCTTAATCATCAAACCCGCAGAAGCTGCGTGGTCGTCGCCGATCCATTCCTGCGACCAACGCTGCGGCGCGGCGGGAATGAGTCCTTCCCCGAAGATGGACTCCCATTCTGTTGACGTCCGGCCTAAAAAAGCGGCCTTCATCCTTTCAGTGATCTTGTCGGCCCAGTCTCTCGGCAACGCATCGAACGAAACGTCGGATTGCCATTCGCTGAATGGAAGATAGACATCCTCCTCCTCTGCCAGCCCCTCGGCCACCAACTCGTCGTAAAGTCCGAGCACTTTTAAGCAGCGAATCGGATGATGTTTGTGGCTAGGACAGAGGACATAAAACATACGGCCATCCTTGCACTTATAACTACGGCAAAATGGATTGAGCAGTTCCCGTGTGGACTCGTAGGATAGGTCCATCGGTAATGCTTTTTCGAGCCGGCGTTCAACCTCGATCTCAGTTTGTGATTTGTAGCGGGACGGGAGATCGCTGATGCTGATCGAGTTTAGGAAAGACCCTCCATCACCGCGCATGCGAGAGGTACCTCGATCACGTCACCGATTCCGCTGTGCTCCCGCGCCTGAAGCGCCAAGACGACTGCAGATGCGGCAAGCAGCGTGCCGTAAGCGGAGGCCGAGGTAGCGGCGAAAAGGACGGATTAATCTCCATCAGAGAGAGAGAGAGAGAGAGAGAGAGACAAAACACTAAACACGCCGGAGGATGCGGCAATGACAGATTCGAAGGCGCGCCACTCGCGACGGAGCTGATCATTGGAGGAAAAGCCTGGAATGGACACGGCAATCAAATCGCGCCGGGTCTCTCGAATCGCCGTGAAGTCAATGCCGAGCCGTGCAAGCACACCGGGGCGAACATTTTCGATGACTATGTCCGCTTCACCAATGAGTGCCAGCGCCTGGGCGACACCCTCTTCGGACGACCAGCTTATTTCGATTGAGGGTCGCATTTGCCGGGCTCTCCCAGAGCGGACCAGATGGCGGATCGATATGCACGACCGTTGCGCCAAGATCGGCAAGGATCATCGCCGCTGCGGGACCAGCAATGTACTGCCAAAATCAACAACCTTTATGCCGGAAAGAGGAAGGAGTGAACGTCGCATGTTTATCTCTTTGCCCTTGGAAATTGGTTGCATGCTGAAACAGGGTATTGCCAAGCTGTTCGATCGTTCTGTTCGCGCTATGTCCACCTGATGGCGCTTCCGACCAACATGCGCGCCTCAAGGGCTTTCGTTTTCCTCGGGAAATTATCGCGTATGCGGTGTCGGCCTATAACCGGTTCGCCCTCTGCACCGCCGACGTGAAAGACCTGCTTGCGGAGCGCGGGGTCGTTGTCAGCCGGGAGACGATCCGGCTTTGGCTCAATCGCTTCGGCCGGCATTTTGCCGATCACATACGGCGCGATAGCAGTGCGCGACAAGTGCACCTCGATGAGGTGGCGACACTATCCAGGGCATGAGACACTGGCTCTGGCGCGCCATCGACGCGGATGCGATGTGCTCAACATTCTGGTGCAGCCACGCCGAAAAGCGAAGGCCGCAAGGTGTTTTCTGCGCGGACTGCTTGCCCGGTTGGGCACGCCAAGGGTGATTGTCACCGGCGAAACTGCGCAGGTACGTTAAGCCGATCCACACCCTTGCGCCGGACGCAGAGCGTTGGGCGGAGAAGCCGCCTGCCCCCCGCGACCAGATCATCTGATTTTGCACCCGTCACCACAAACTCTCCGCTGCATCCTATCGCCACGCCAGGGCTGACGCGTTCAACCTCTGGGCTGACTACTCCACTGAAATGGTTGCCTGATCCTCGACCAACTGCTCGCGTGCTTCCAGCTTCCTACAATTTGGCACGAGCTGAACCTCAGATATTTTCGACTGCACGTCGCACTGCAATTAACCGCTTCTCCCATGCGTCTTGGGTGAGCCTCTTCGCGCGCGCTGCCAAAAGTTGCGGACGAAGGATGTCGCGCAGTGCATCGGTTAGCAGTGGACCGGGCAGGCGGCTCCAGTCAGTCTGCATCAGTATCGACCACCTTTCTTCATCTATCTCGCCCGGGGCCTCCCGCTGATCTACCCAACCCAATTGGGCCTCACATGGGCCTGAAATGCCATAGCGGAGACCAGGTCCGCCCTTAATGATGTTGTCGATCTCTTCCATCGTAGCCTCGCCGGCCGCGATCATGTGGAACGCCTCCCGCCACATCGCGGCTTGCAGGCGATTGCCGATAAAACCCGGAATGGCATGCGACATTACAACCGGTTGTTTGCCGATGCTGCGGTAGAATTCGACCGCAGCTTCAAGTCTTTCAGTCGGCATTTCAGGTGTGCCGACGATCTCCATTGCCGGGACCAGGTGGGGAGGGGAAAAAGGATGTGCTACGAGGAGGCGACCCGGATTGGGAATGTCTCTAGCGATATCGGCTGGCAAAAGTCCTGATGTGGAGGAGGCGATAATCGAATCGAGCGGCCCTAGTCTGGCAATTTCCCGGACCAGCGCTCGTTTGAGATGTATCTGTTCCGGGGCATTTTCCTGAACGAGATCTGCCTCGGCCACCGCCTCACCCAAACTGGCGCAAAGTCGAAGGCGCGTACGCACAATTGGCATTCGAAGCTCTCGCAATTGCGGCTCGTAGCGGTCGAGGGCGGCCAATAGGCGATCCTGCCAACCCGTTGCCGGGTCCCAAGCGGTGACCTCATGCGTGCCGGTAATGAACAATGCCACCCAGCTCGCGCCTATGGTCCCTGTGCCAATGCATGCGATGCGCATAGATTACCTCATATCAATGGATATGGAGAGTGACTTCTCGAGTGGGCTGCGAGAAACCTGATGAACTTGAAGCGATGACAACTTAGGCGCGAACGGACTCAAGCGT
>NZ_AYWU01000069.1:0-9484 GCF_000502375.1 Mesorhizobium sp. L48C026A00
ATCGACAATCTCCGTTCGCTTCTCACTTTTACCATAGACGTAGACCCCGGCGTAGAACGGGTTCTTCAGAATCGAAATAACGCTCCGATAGCGAACAGGCACCCAGTCGAAGGACACCGTTGCGCCCATCAGAAGGACGGGGAAAATGGAAATTATCAGCGGTGAGCGAAATCAGGACCTGACGAGCGCTGCCAAACTCGCGGAAACGCGAAAAGATGAGGCGGATCGCCTCTTGTACCCGCAAATCGGGATCAAGCCCCAGCCCATAGTCGCGGTGCCAGATATAGCCGATCGGCACACTGAGACGCAGCTCCCCCCGCCGCGCTTTGGCGCGAGCCGCGTCAAGCATGCGCGTTCGCAAAATGCCGAGCTCAAACTCGCTGATACTGCCCTTCATGCCCAACAACAATCGATCGTTGGGCCGACAAGGATCGTACACCCCGTCGAGATCTATGACGCGCGCTTCAACCAGGCCGCACAGTTCCAAGAGATGGTGCCAATCCCGGCCATTGCGGGAAAGGCGCGATGCGTCGAGGCAGAGCACTGCGCCAATTTTGCCCGTGCACAGGCCGCTCACCAGTCGTTCGAAACCAGGGCGATCTACAGCACCGCTGGCGACCAAGGTCATCGTCGATCACATCGACATCACGGAAACCCCAGCGTCGCGCGACATCGACAGGTTCATATGTCGCCGCTGGCTCTCCGGTTGTTCTGGACTTGACCCGGGGTCGACTGTCAAACGTAGACCACAGCCTTGCGCTTCAGCACCGTGGCTGGAAGGAGATCATTGCCCGTCATCGCTGGCCTCCTTCGCCGCGATGCCGGCCGCGGCCATCAGAAGGGTCGCCAACCTGCCAACAGCGGCGCTTCGCTCCGCGTCGCTCAGGCCTCGCATCTGCGGCGTATCGAGCGGCATACTCAGCTGCTGGGTCAACACCGGTAATGTCGAGGGTGGTGGTGGTAAAGCCTTCATGGTGCGCCTCCTGGATGGCCGTGAGTCCATCGGTCGAAGTCTGCCTGAAACCGCGCTCGGTAAGCAGTCTATGAAGCTCCATGAGCTCAATCACCGCAACGCGCGGGGTTCGCCCATCTCCATATCGGCGCAAAACGCCCGATCCAGCATCCACTCTGCAACCTGAATGATCTCGCCCGGCCTAATCTCGACCCGAATGATCGAACCGTTAGCCCGATCCTCCCGACCTTCATGCCGAAATCGGCCGCCGTAATATGGATGCCAGCGATAATGAAACTCTACCATCTGCCCGACATGGGCTAAATGACCCTGCGATGGCTCTCGGAAGGCGCAACTGGACCTTCGCCGGTTCCCAGCGCGGCACCGACCGCGCCGCCGTTATGCTTACCCTCATCACCACGACACGCCTCAACGATGTCGACCCGAAAGCCTGGCTTGCCGACGTCCGCATTGCCGATCTTCCCGCCTCGCGTCTGCACGAACTACTGCCCTGGCAATGGAAGCGCCTGCGCGAAGCCGACAAGCCCGCCGATCAGCAGGCCGCCTGACCTTCACGCATCGCCATCATAGAGCCCGCCGCGCCCAGGCGCGCGTGCCAACCATGCGGCCTTCGTCGTAGGCGTACCTCAAGCCGGGCGGCAGCACGCCTTGCATTCTCGGTAGGCGCCGAAATGGCGTGCCATGTGGCGATCCACGATTCAACGCAGTCAAGAAATTCGCCGGGTTCCTTCCCCCAAACGCCGGCCGGGTTTCCGGGCGGCGGAAGATTCCATTGGGCATCGGCAGGTCCTCCCGTTTTCCGATTTTTGTGGCCGTCGCGTCAATGGCACGATGAAGCTGTCTCATCTCAGCTATTTCTGTTGATCAACATCGCACACCTTCACCCGAGCCCCAGCTTCCGCAAGCCTCGGCGATACACGACCAATAGCGGAAGCCGCGGCGGAGACGATAACTCGGCAACCAGAGAGGGACGGCTTCTTTGTGCTGCTCTTCAACTCTTCGGGTCCGATACAAGGTCTCTACGAGGCCCGCTAGAGTCAAATCTTATCGGGCGCGCATTGATTGCCAAAAGTTACCGGTTCTGCAACTTCAGGGTCGGCGCGGACGCGCCTCATTACTCAGGTCCTAGTGTGACAGTATTTGGCTAAGGAATAGCTTTGTTCTTTCGTGTTGTGGATTGGTGAAGAAGTCGTTCGGCTTGCCCTCTTCGACGATCTGGCCTGCATCCATGAAGATCACTCGGTCCGCAACGGCACGCGCGAAGCCCATCTCGTGTGTAACGCAAACCATGGTCATGCCGTCGCGCGCGAGACCAGTGATTGTTTCGAGCACTTCAGCGACCATTTCCGGATCGAGCGACGAGGTCGGCTCGTCGAACAGCATGACGGTGGGTTCCATACAGAGCGAGCGGGCAATGGCAACACGTTGCTGCTGTCCGCCGGAGAGCTGGGCAGGATATTTGTTCGCCTGCTCCGGAATACGCACGCGCTCAAGGAATTTCAGCGCGAGCTTCCTTGCCTCGGGCTCTGGCATGCCCTTGATCCACATCGGCGCGGCCATGCAGTTCATTAGCACCGTCATGTGCGGGAACAGATTGAAGTGCTGGAAAACCATCCCGACGTTCTTGCGAACTTCAGCCACGTTGGGCATCCTGCTGTGCAACCTGATCTCGTTCACGATGATGTCGCCCTCCTGGTGCGCTTCGAGCCGGTTGAAGCAGCGGATCAGCGTCGACTTTCCCGATCCGGAGGGGCCGCAGATAACGATGCGTTCGCCTTTGCGGACGGTGAGGCTGACGCTAGTCAATGCTCTGAAGGCGCCGTACCACTTCGAGACGTTCTTCGCTTCGATAATCTTTTCCGCACTCACTGTCACCTGCTCCTGTCCTGGTGACTCTCGATGCGACGCTGGTTGTATGCGCGACATATTGGCAGAAGCCTCCGAAGCCTTGCCCTCATTAGGGACGTTTTTCAGTTGATATATCCTGCTAGTCGTCATCGCACGTTGCTCCCGTCGCTTACGTTGCTGACGCTCATCTTACCTTGCTCCTGGCGAAATAGCGCTCGATCCTGGATTGAATCAGCTCGAGGCAAATGGACATGATCCAATAGATTATCGCCGCGGTGATCAGCATCTCCAAGTAATGAAAGGTCGGCTGGCCAAGCGTGCGAGCAAGGAATGTCAGCTCCCACACGCCGAGGACTGAGACGAGCGAGCTGTCCTTCAGCATCCCGATGAACATGTTTCCCATTGGCGGAATGATTACGGGAAGCGCCTGCGGCAGAATGATCTTGCGCATCGTGAGGCCAAAGCCGAAACTCATGGATCGGGATGCCTCCCACTGACCGCGGTCGATGCTTGCAATGCCGGACCGGAAGATTTCCGTCATATACGCGCCAATGCATAGTGAAAGCGCCAATATGCCTGATGGCACGGCATCAAGCATAATGCCCAGTTGGGGCAGGCCGAAATAGATCAGGTAAACCTGCATCAGAAGCGGCATTCCGCGGAAGAAGGAAGTATAAAAGCTGGCAACTCCGTAAGCGAAGCCATTGCTTGACAGTTTCGCTATGGCGGCAGCGATCCCGATAGTCGATGCGCAAACCAGTGAGATCGCCGAAACATACAGTGTCGTCACCACTCCCTGAGTGATCAGGAAGGGTAGGTGATCCCAAATAAAAGGCAGATTTAGATCGAATACTTTAACGAAAGCGGTAAACAGAACGAGCAGTTCGAGCCACACAATGCCGATTTGCGCTTTCAGCGACGCAAATCCGATCAGTACCAGATTAAAGCAGAACACGACCGCAATCACAAAGCCAATCGCGAAGCGCCCGTAAAAACCGCTCTGCAGCGGCTCACCGATGACTGGCCGCATGATTTCACCCATGATGGTGCTCGTGAGGTCAAACATAAGAAAAACGGTGAGCACAACGGCAAAGACCGAGGCTATAAACAACGGCTTGTGGACGAGTACGTCGGATTCAACGGTATCCTGATAGAGCATGTGCAGCTTCCCAAAAAAGCGGGCCCGGCCGGGCCGGGCCGCTAAAGTTTAGTGAACCTTATTTTTCGACGGTGTAATCCACTCCATCATACCACTTCATCGATAGCTTGGAGAGAGTACCGTTATCCCTCATGCTCTGGACGGCGGCCGCGATCTTGTCGTTAAATTCGTTGTCGCCACGCATAATCGCGATAGCCCCTGGCGCGGAGTACAGCGGCTCGCCAAGTATCTTCATTGGATAGCCGGCCTTGATCGCGTTGCGCGCAAGGACTTCGCCATAAAGGACCGCATCGAGGCGAACACCATCGCCGAGACGAAGGTCGTCAAACGCAGTGCCTGAGTAAGACTTTATCTCGCCTGCCTTGAATTTGAAATCAATAGATTTAGCGCCGGGCCAGTCGGCTACCAAGGTGTTATTGGCATATTGCTCGGTGTTGTCGCCTGCGCCGATGCCCACTACTTTTCCGTTGAGGTCCGAAAGCTTGGTAGCCTTGCTATCCTTGTGAACGAGCGCGACCGCCCGGTAGTAGGAATACACAGCCGGGAAGGCAAATTTTTCGGTGCGCGACTTCTGTGGTGTCATCTGACCCATGGCCATATCCCAACGTCCGTTCCAACGGCCTGCAGCGATAACGTCCCAGCCCGGCGTTATAAACTTGACCTGCACGCCCAAGTATTCCGCAATTCCCTTCGCGACGTCGATGTCGTAACCAACGAGCTCGCGGTTGTCGCCCAGGGACGACATCACCCCCCAGTCCGTCCCGACCGCCACTGTCAGCGTCTTTGTGTCGAGCACTTTATCGAGTACGGCGCCGGCATTGGCCGTAGCCGACCAAGCCAGGGAGGCAACTGCGAGCGAGGCTGCAGAGGCTATCATTGTCATAAGCTTGTTCATGCGAATGTCCCCTTGATTTTTTTGTCTTGCAAAATTTACGATCCGACCGGTGCTCCATGCTTGAGCAACAAGCGCGCCGGCCGATCCATTCCAACCTACTTTCACCGGCCAGTAGGTTGACAGAATATTATCGATATGATGCCCATCTTGATCTTAGATCGCTATCGGCGCAGTGCCTCACGCGGCATTGCGGGATCGTGCTGACCAGCCGGCGCGAGTGGGATTGTCCGCTGCGCGTCGCTGCTTGTGTACAGACACGGCCACATTCTATTGTCCGGTCAGTGCGGTTTCTGGCTGCGCCCACGCCGCCGACGCCGGACCCGAGCGCCGACTATCGCCAGCGTTACCGCTGTCTCACAGGGCGCTCGCTGGACATCTGTCCGGTCTGCGGCGGCGCCCTGGCCCCGCTCGCCCCGGTCCCGCGCAGGCTCCGATCTGGCCAGGCACCGCTGACACTTGCGCACCGCTACCGCCCGAAGTCCGTCCGCATCGTCAATCTGGGAGAGAGCCGTATTGCCACACGTAACGATGCCCAATTCGAGCGTTGCCTCGTCCATTTTGCTCCCGGCTTGCGCGAAGGAGGCCGGGCGCGGAGATGGGTAGGGTTTCGCAGCGCCAGCCTCCTTCGCGAGCTCCACGGCGCCTCAATGTGGTCTTGCGATCCAGGATCGGCTGCTCCTTGTTCGAGGGGTCAAACAGCAACGGGTCCGCGTGTTCGCTGCGCCAGACCTTTAGCCGGCCTTGGGCGCACGGCTTGCTTCAAGACCTTGCGTCCAGATAGGACACCCTATCGCTTCGTCCCAAAGGAAGCTGAGCTATTGAAATTCTCATAAGACGGAACCGACCCGCCAGCATAGGTCTGTGATGTCGTAGACGGGCTTCCCTATGCTGGCGGGTCGGTTCCGTTATTAAAGGACGTCGTGCATCCAAATAGGACGCACGGACTCTGGGGTCCTGCACGGAGTCACGCGATGCGTGAGCCGACCCTTTTTTCGGATTGGGAGCCGCGCGAACTGGTTTCGCAGGTCAATGCTTGCAGTTGTCGCGTCGACCGTCACCACAGCAGCGTGAGGTGGCTCAGGATCTGAGTGGGCAATAGGCGCAGGCGTGACAGCGCCAGCAGGACATTCATCGTCGCAGCCACCACTGCCCGGTGCCGGTTGAGCCCGCGCTTTCACGATCGCGCGTCCTTCAACTAATCGCTCACGCAGAAGGCTGGAAGGCTCAGATTCAAGAAATAGTGAAGAACGCGATGACTTCTACAAGGTCCTTCAAGCCATGCTCGGAGAGACTTCCCGCCCCCCCCGAGCCACACCGCGCTCTCCCGCCGTTCATCTTCGACTTGATTCGACGGGCATAAGCATCATGCGCGATCGAGCGTAGAGGCGTTTGGCTCAGTAGCTCCGCACCACGTTCTGTCACCAGCACATCCCGGATTGCAGGATATCGCTCGCGCCCGGCTCCAAGCTCAGGTCGCCGCGTTCAGTCCAATTAATGCCAGTCTGGTATCCGCTTCGGTGGCGAAAGACTCCCTTTCTCCCAGATCGCTTCAGCACCTCACGGCCAGCCGCGTCGACTGCCGCCGCGGAAATTCCCGGCTTAACTGCAGCAACCAGGGCTTCAACGACTTCCTCGGCCAAGGTGTGCAAAGACTCAGCCTCAGGATGTCGGCCAAGCACAGCGCACCGGACCGTCCCTACGGTGTACCCGTGTTTTGATGCGCCGATTTCCAGAAAAGCCGGCTCGTTATTACAAATTGGGTGCTGAGATGGGGAGGCATGCGGCAACTCATCGGCGATCTTCAAGCCAGGAAGCCGCGCCTGAAGCGCATTGACATCTGCCAACGCGAGGTTCCAGCAGCCAAGCTCAAAACCGATCCTCTTGCCTTCGAAGGACGTCGGCACACACTTTCCCAAAATCTTGCTGCTGCGTATAAGTAACCATTTCATCGTCATACTGTCGGACAACAAATATTGGTGACCGGCCTGGCACTATGATCAAAGGAAACGGTGCGAAGTATCCACCACTGCCATCGTATCTGCTGAGATACCAAAGATGGCCATGGGCAGTCACTACAAGTGCGTCTTGCCCCGCGCTCGCCACTGCCGCCAGCACGTTGAGCTGCCTGCGCTCGTATTCGGATCTCGGGAACGGGACCCCGCCAGAGGAATAGCTGAGGTCATATCTCACCTCAATGATTTGCCATGTAGTGGTTTGGTTACGCAACAGTACGCATCGGACCGATGTTTAGAAGCTGTCGCTCAGCGTTCGAGGCTCTGGTTCAGGGAGACATTGCACCGTCCTAGCCCAGCGGCTTGCGTCAAATGCAGTTTTTATATCGTCGTCATCTGGCGGCGAGATGCAGCAAGGAATAGCAATCGATGAGGATAATTCCTGCTCCGCCACATATTCTTTCCGCGGTGAAGTGCTCGCCAACTATGATTCCCAGAACCGTCGGAGAATGCGAATGTTGAAATCACGCAACTAAAGAGGCATGGAAACCGCAGGGCAGTGTGTGCGGGAGAAAGCACGGATGAACTTGTGCGAGCGAGCGTCACGACTGCCGTCGGGCCTTTGCGGGCGGCTGTGTTGGCGGTATCGTTTGGCAACGCACTCGACCCCCACACCGCGACTTTGCTTAAACGTCGCGCTACAGTTGTCAGGGAGGCCCGCCGTTCACAACGGTTCCCGTTCTTCCTAGAGCGGTTCATCGATTGACTGAATCGGAGGGATTCCCAAGGTTTTCGAATTGTGATTGAACTAAACCGCTGCCGCGGTAGCTGATGCGCGGGTCTGGCCTGAGGAGGCCCCTGTCTGAGAAGATTTNCGTGATTGAACTAAACCGCTGCCGCGGTAGCTGATGCGCGGGTCTGGCCTGAGGAGGCCCCTGTCTGAGAAGATTTGGTGTCGAGCCAACCTTCCAGACAGGAGAACCCCAGATGGCCCAGATAAGCCCTCTGCGTCAGCGGATGATTGAAGATCTGACGATCCGCAATTTGTCACCGGAGACCCAGCGATCCTACGTGCATCACATGGCGAAGTTCAGTCGATTTTTGGACGATCACCCGATCAACTGGGATACGAAGAGGTGGGCGCCTATCAGGCCCACTTGGTGGGCCGAAGGGTCTCGTGGGGCGCGTTGAACCAGACCGTTTGCGCCTTGCGTTTCTTCTACGGCGTGACGCTGGGTCGATCTGACCTGCCTGAGCGGATCGCTTACGCCGGGACGCCGCGCAAGTTGCCGGTCGTGCTGAGCGCCGATGAGGTGGTCGGTTTTCCGCAGGCCGTGAAGGGGACGAGGAACCGGGTCGCTCTGATGACCACCTATGCGGTGGGCTTACGCGCCACGGAGGCGGCGCGTCTGCAGGTGACGGACATCGATAGCAGCCGGATGGTAATTCGCATCGAGCAGGGCAAGGGCGGCAAGGACCGCTATGTGATGCTGTCGCCACAGCTGCTGGAGATTTTGCGCGTCTATTGGCGGTTGACCAAGCCGGGGCGATGGCTGTTTCCCCGGCGCGATGGCCGCGGCCCGATCCATCCACAGACCTTGGGGATCGCCTGTCGAGCAGCCTGCGAGTTCCTGGGCGTTGAGAAGCGGGTGACGGTGCACACCCTTCGCCACAGCTTCGCCACCCACCTTTTGGAAGCCGGCACGGACATAAGGATCATTCAGGTGCTGCTGGGCCATCGCAGCCTGGCGACGACGACACTATACGCCCAGGTCTCAACGGCTGTGATCGGCCGGAGCCAGTCCTTTTGACCAACTCCACATGGAGATCACGCCGTCCGGCTGAGCCGCGCGCCATGCGCCCGGATCTGGAAGTGGCGGATGTATTCCACCGTCACGGGGTTGATTATCGCCGCGACCATGCCGGCCATCTCGGGCGTGTCGAGCGCCGGGTCATGGCCGCGGTGGAGGCGTGCCGGACCGCGGCCCTGGGCGGTCACGCCGAACACTGCACCGACTGCGGTCTCGTGCGGCAAGCCTATAATTCCTGCCGCAACCGCCACCGCCCTAAGTGCCAGGGCCTAGCCCGCGCCCAGTGGCTGGCCGAGCGGCAGGCTGAGCTGCTGCCGGTCCCATACTTCCACGTGGTCTTCACCGTCCCGGCCCAGATCGCTGAGATCGCCTTCCAGAACAAGGCGGTGGTCTATGCGATCCTGTTCAAGGCCGCATCTGAAGCCTTGAGTGTGGCGGCAGCCGATCCCACGCATCTGGGCGCCGAGATCGGCATGGTCGCCGTGCTTCATACTTGGGGTCAAAATCTCCACCATCATTCGCATGTCGCGCCTGTTCAGGCGGCTATTCCTAGAGCGCCTGCAGGACGCCTTCGACGCCGGCCAGCTTCGCTTCTTCAGCGATCTCGCCAGCCTGGCCGACCCTGCCACTTTCTGCGCCCAACTGGTTGGACTGAAGCGGATCGAATGGGTCGTCTACGCCAAGCCCCCCGTTCGGCGGTCCCGAACAGGTCCTCGCCTATCTGGGCCGCTACACCCATCGCGTCGCCATCGCCAACAGCCGCCTCGTGAGCCTGGACCAGGGCAAGGTCAGCTTCCGCTGGAAGGACTATCGCCATCACGACAAGTCCAAGCACAAGCTCATGAC
>NZ_AYWU01000070.1:0-7628 GCF_000502375.1 Mesorhizobium sp. L48C026A00
ACCAGGATCGTCAATGCCACCCGAACAGCCAGATCGACGACCTGCTGCCCTGGGCCTACATCCCGGCTCCCGAACTCAGGGCCGTGGCCTGAGAACAGCGCTTACCTTGCACCAGAATGAGGGCGCTGGGCTGGGGAGAGACGATCGGCAACAATCTCGGGGTCGGAGCGTCTGTTCAGGACGGATCGATCTCTGTCACAGCCGCGTCTTCGGCGCAGGAACATTATGGCGGCGCGCGACCGCGACAAGACTATTCAAGTTCTCATCGATCCCCTTCAGAAGCCCGGCTTGAATTTCGGCCTGCTTGCGAAGCGCAGCAAAACCGTATCCAAGGGCGCAACCTCGACATCCACCGTCGTGCAGGGCCGAACCTCAGCAGATGTTCGGCCAGCCGCTCGTAAAGGGCTTAAGCGTCGTGTGCTTGCGCATAGCCGAGCCAACGGTTAGCATCGCTCGTCATTCGCTGACGATCGCTTGATGGCACTCCGAATAGGAAGGGCCACTTGATGGCAAATGCTTGGAAACCATCAGTCATACCCAGCCTAAGACCATCACACTAGCACGTCACGATCTCGTCCTCGGAGAGGCTCGGCTCAGTTACCTGCGAACTACTCTAGACCAAAAGTATGACCTGGCGGTCTGAAGCGCGAAAGGGAGGCTTCGCCGAAGGCGGTGTTGGCAGCGACCGACGTCTTGTTAAGCCGTTCGTACCGCTATGATTCGCGAGGGTTGAGGGATCTTCAGGTATTTTTGTGCCCCTTCAGACACTCGGCGATGCACTCGCTCAACAAAGCCATTGAAGGCATAAGCCTTGCCGATCCAGGTTCCGGCCAGGGGCCTGCGGAGCTAAGTAAGAGCACCTCATGCGCAACCTCAGAGACCGCCGATTTGTCACGCGTCGTTATTGCAAGCGTATGCGCTCCTCTGTCGCGGGCAGTTTTGAGAAAGGCAACGGTCTCCTCGCTCATACCTTCATAGGAGATGCCGATAGCAAAAGCCGAAGCATCCAGCCCGTGAGCCAGACCGCGAGCGATGTTCACAGTCCCTGTTGAATGCATCGGGATCCCCAGCCAGATCAGGCGATGTAATAATAACTCAGCGCAGATTGCGGAGACGCCCATACCAAAAGCTTCAACACGCGTGGCACTCTGTAGTCGCTCCGTCAGGCGCTCGATCTGGGCGTAGTCGAGAAGGCGAGCCGAAGCCGCAACCGAATGTTGGAGGGCCGCGCTCAGGTTGGCAATTTCCGGCCTTACATGCGTATCTTCAGAGGTGAGGTACTGTGTTAGTCGCCGGGCTTTATCGCGCTCAATCTCCCCGGTGAACGCCATCCTGAACTCGCGGAAGCCGGAGAAGCCAAGTGTACGGCAAAATCGCACAATCGACGCTTCTCCGCTGTTTGTCTGACGAGCGAGTTTGGAGATGGATATATCCCCAAGAAGTTCGGGGTTTTGGGCAATAAAATGCGCGATCCTGGATTGTGAGCTGGGTCCGCTCTTGACCAGATCATATACAGCATCCCGCACCAAGGTTGATGACCTGTCCGCGTTCTCCATTGCATCACCGCTCTCGCATGGGCGCGGGCGTAACTCGCCGACGCCGCTGCCAATCTTCTACATTGGGCAAAGGAAGCCTTTAAGCTCCTCCAAGTTCAGCAACAATGCCTCGGGCTCAAAGGTTCGGAGATCATTCCTCAGCTGACTGGAATGGTGGCGGGCGCCCCCGAACGCGCAGTAGCGCATATTTGCATTTCGCGCGGCATTAAGGCCGATGACGCTGTCCTCAATGACAAGGCACTCGCCCGTAGACACGCCCATGACTTCCGCCGCCAACAGCAGCACGGAAGGATCAGGTTTGCGGATACCGATGTCGTCGGACGAGAAGAACCGTGAGCCTACAAGCCCCAAAAGATTAGCGGCTCTCATGCGGTGGATGAGTTCGAAACGAGATGTGTTTGATGCGACACAGAAGGGAATGGTAAGCCACTGGAGCAGTTCAATCGCGCCAGGTGTCGCCGATAGGCTCGCAGAGGCGGCCAGCTGGATCTCAACCCCGACCGTTTCCATGAAGTTCTTAGGCAGGCTTACACCGATAAAGCTTTCCAGACGCAGTTGTTGATCGTTCCGCGCAACACCGGAGAGCGTTGCCGTGATTTCATCCGGATGCACTTGGACACCTTCCGCGGCGAGTTTTGTCGAAATCACCTCCGATGCTAGGATTTCCGTCTCCGCAAGGGTGCCGTCAAAATCGAAGATGATCAGTCGAGGCCGAGGCCGATCGGAAGTCGTGATTGAGGTTGCAGCCGTCATTTCGGGTCACCGGGACGAATGACAGGCAGTTGATCAAGTCCCTCGTGACGATGGACGACGACATCCGATCCGTCCAACATGACGACATCGTATGAGGGCGCAGCGGCCACGAATATGGGCTTGCCATATTGTTCCCAGTCCAGAACGATATGCTGCGCCGTGCCACGGCTGGCAGTGAACGATATGCCCGACAAACTGCCTGCCGCAGCAACATGCCGATGACCAAAGAGCATGTGGCGGACCGATGCGTTTTTCCGAACGATGGAAAAGAACCGATCGGTCTCCTTCATGTCGCTCGTCTTAAAGCAAGGCACATACAAGTCCGCTGGCGTATGGTGCATAGCAACCAAGACTGGCCGGCCGGCGGCACGGACAAGCTGGTCTTGGAGCCATTCAAACCGGCCACCGTTGAGACAACCGAAATGACTGATGTCGTCCTTCGTGTCGAGCAAGACGACGAGCCAGTCGTGCAGGTCGACAACCGCCTGAACGAAGCCTTCCCCGCCGAAGACCCCTCGAAATGCGCTGCGGTCATCGTGGTTGCCGATCGTCAAATAGACGGGCAGCCGGACCTCCGACAAGATCTCGCGCAAGAGCACGTAAGCGGCAGGATCGCCTGTATCAGCAAGATCGCCGGTAATAAGGATGAGTTTCGCATCTGCGTGTACGCGCGAGACGTGGTCCAAGGTGTCGCGGAATCTCTGCGCCGGATCGATGCCGTAAAGCGTCTTGCCAGGGGCGACAAAATGGGGGTCTGTTATATGAATGATTTTTTGCATTGCTCCACACTTACATAGGCCCGACTCCGGGAGGAAGTGGGGCGAGAAACAGGTGTTGCGTTGGGTCACCTGATGGGGCCGTTCGTTGTGGTGACCATTTATATCAGGCCTTCCTCGGCCGAGAGAGCGACCCCGTGAGCAGTGCGGAACTCGATCTTCTCGGCCACATCCAGCTGGATCGAGCCAGTTGACCGACGGCTGGCCAATGAATGTCGCGACTTCTAAATGCGTTGGGGTCGGATAAAGGGCCTCGGGGCTGGCATATTGCAGCACCCGGCCATGCTTCATCAATGCGACGCGAGCTGACATCGTCATCGCTTTGATCATGAGTGACATAGAGCATCGTCGCATTGAGCCGCTTGTTAAGCGCCACCAGCTTCGCATCGCTACCCTCAACTTTGCATCGAGGTTCGACATTGGTTCGTCCATCAGGAACAAGCCCGGCGCGAGCCATGGCCCGCGCCAGGGTGACACGCTGCCGTTGCCCTCCCGAACGTTGCGAAAGGCGTCTTTTCAGTAGATGATCAATCTCCACGATCGCCGTAGCTTCGCGAACTTTCGATGCGATTTCGGTCATCTTGGCTCGCCGCCCGACACGAAAGGCCCTACCATCGGCAATCTCTGCACCGCGCTAAGGCTCTCCATCACAAGCGGCAACGTGATGTTTTCCTCGACCGTCATATGCGGATACAGGTCATAGCTCTGAAAAACCATTGCCGGTTGCGCGCTCGCGGAGCCAAGTGGTTCACAACTCGTCCGCCAATCGAAACAGTGTCGCGGGCCTGCGCCTCGAAGCCGGCGAACATCCGCAATAGCGTTGATTTCCCGCACCCTGACTGGCCGAGACACGAATGCTCCTGCTTGACCGTCGATAGCAATTTGTTTGAGCACCTCGGCCGAGCCGAATGCTTTCAAAACACCGTCATCAGTGAGCGTCGCTCCCATGTCGTTATCCCGCCTGTCAGAGATCGTCGATATCGAATATTAGGGAGCTTTTTTTCGGATTTCTGTCAAGTGGAGGAAATTGCCGCGCGGTCGCTAGAGGAGGACATTTTTTGTGCGGTTGAGCGTCTGCCCGCGTATATCCCCGGCGCACCGGGCTCGAGAGTAGTCAGGTTGACGCCGAACTTTCGGATGCCGAAGATATCGCCGAGGGGTCTGCGAATTCGTCGCTCCAGCCTCGACGCGAACGGGGCTGGATACTGAATGGCGCACGGGCAGGAAGCGAGATCGCGACGCTGCCTGTCGCTGCACCGCCGAGTGCCGTCCCGCCG
The DNA here is from genome assembly GCF_000502375.1 of Mesorhizobium sp. L48C026A00. Taxonomy (NCBI): domain Bacteria; kingdom Pseudomonadati; phylum Pseudomonadota; class Alphaproteobacteria; order Hyphomicrobiales; family Phyllobacteriaceae; genus Mesorhizobium; species Mesorhizobium sp. L48C026A00. The sequence goes on from NZ_AYWU01000070.1 coordinate 4,363, forward strand.
TGTTCCCTCATGCTACCTCCCCCCGCGCGCGCGCCGGTAGAACCACCGCTTTCGTTCCGACCGGCACGCGGTTGTAGAGATCGATGATGTCCTGATTGAACAGTCGAACACATCCCGACGAAACCATCGTGCCGATTGTGTGCGGCTCCACCGTGCCGTGAAGTCGATAAAACGTATCGTAGCCGTCACGGAACAAATAAAGCGCTCGTGGCCCCAGCGGATTGTTCGGGCCGCCGGGTATACCGTCCCTCAACGGTCCGTAGCGATCCGGTTCACGTGCGATCATGTTGTCGGTAGGGCGCCAGCCCGGCCACTCCTTCTTGGCCGCTATTGTAGCCTCGCCTTGAAAGTTGAAAGCTTCGACCTTCCCGACGCCGACGCCGTACCGCAACGCGCGATGGCGCGGTCATTTCGATGCCGCCGGGGTCCGAAACGACACGGCCGCTAGCGCGTGCCATGCTCAAGGGCCGCGTTTTCTGCGACCTTGCCCGGACGCCAGAAGACATCCGAGTGCAGGTACCGACGATCTCGCCCAATTTCATGTTGCCGTTCCGACGCTGGGGCATCGATCCGTATATGGACCGGTTCGAAGTGACCTTGCATGGGGAGGGGACGATCCGCGGCATCGGCGGGCTGCGCATTGTCGGCGAGGATTGTGCGACTTCGGTTCCCGGCCTTTATGCGGCAGGCGACGCGGCGACGCGTGAACTTGTCGCCGGCGCGATTTCAGGCGGCGGTAACATCAATTCTGCCTGGGCGGTGTCGTCAGGCCGGTGGGCCGGGCAGGGTGCTGCGCGCCATGCCGCGGCCAACGGTTCCGCGTCAGGCGGTCGCGCCATCGGGCAAGCAGGCCTCCGCCCGGCCGCCGCGCGGCGTGACGTCGATCTCGATGCGATGCTGTCCATCATCCAGGGTGAGATGCTTGCCTATGACAGCAACATCTTCCGCAGCGGGGAAATGCTCCGGCACTCCGCCGAGGTACTTGAGGGTGCCTGGGCGGAGTTCGATGCGCGCGCAGAGGGTGTTGGCGTCGGTCTGTTGAGAACTCGAGAAACTGCGGCCATGCTGGCCACGGCACACTGGTGTGCCGCGTCGGCGCTGGCGCGTGACGAAAGCCGCGGTATGCACCAGCGCGACGATCGGCCGGAGACGGATCCCCGCTTCAACCGGCGCATCCTCGTTGGCGGCCTGGACAAGGTCTGGACGAGATCAGATTACGGCCACGCATTGGAACTCGCATCATGATCGAACTCGTCATCGCCGAGCGTTGCACGGGTTGCAACGCCTGCGTCGAAGTCTGCCCGACCAACGTGCTCGAAATCGTCTCCGGCAATGTGCCGCACATCGCCCGGCAGGAGGACTGCCAGACCTGCTTCATGTGCGAGCTCTACTGCCGGGGAGACGCGATCTACGTCGCGCCCGATTGTGAAAACGCCACTCCAGTCGACAAGGACGAGATCCTGGCTTCCGGCCTGCTCGGCGAATTCCGCCGCAATCATGGCTGGGACGAATGGGCACACGACCCCCGCTACACCAACGAACATTGGCGGATGGAGAGCGTCTTCCTGCGCGCACGGGAGATGGCGACCGCCGAGGCGGCGAAACGGGTGAGTGGAAATTATGCCTCAGGCAGGTGAAGGTCGATCCATGCGTGCGACATCCCCTATCGCCTGAGCATTTGTCCAGGATCTCATTTCCATGACACAGAAACGGCAATTGCGGCTCGGCGCGTTCATGCGTCCCGTCAGTCTCCATACGGGTGCCTGGCGCTACCCCGGCGCCTTCCCCGATGCGAACTTCAACTTCGCTCACCTGAAGCGTTTCGCGCAGACGCTCGAAGCCGCCAAGTTCGATGCGTTCTTCATGGCGGACCATCTGGCCGTGCTCAATATGCCCATCGAGGCTCTGAAGCGGAGCCATACCGTCACCTCGTTCGAGCCATTCACGTTGCTGTCGGCGTTAGCGGCGGTCACCGACCACATCGGGCTGGTAGCTACCGCCTCCACGACCTTTGATGCGCCCTACCACGTCGCCCGGCGCTTTGCGTCGCTGGACCACATCAGCGGCGGACGGGCCGGCTGGAATATCGTGACGACGTCCAACCCGGATGCTGCACTGAATTTCGGGCTGGAGGATCACGTCGAACATGGCGAACGCTATCGCCGCGCCCGTGAGTTCTACGACGTGGTGACCGGNTTCGGGCTGGAGGATCACGTCGAACATGGCGAACGCTATCGCCGCGCCCGTGAGTTCTACGACGTGGTGACCGGTCTCTGGGACAGTTTCGCAGACGACGCATTTGTTCGCGATCAGCAAAGCGGCCTCTACTTTGATCCGGCCAGATTGCATCTCCTTGATCACAAGGGACCGCAGCTCGCCGTGCGCGGGCCGCTCAACATCGCCCGGCCGCCTCAAGGCTGGCCGGTGATCGTCCAGGCGGGTGCGTCGGAGGCGGGGAGGAGCTTGCCGCCGAGACCGCAGAGGTTATATTCGCGGCCCATGCCGATCTCGCAGCCGGGCAGCGCTTCTTCGCGGATGTGAAGGGACGCGCTGAAAAACTCGGGAGATCACGCGACGACATCAAGATCCTGCCCGGCGCCTTCGTTATCGTCGGCGAGAGCATCGAGGAGGCGCGCACCAAGCGGGCGAAGCTGGATAGCCTCGTTCACTACGAAAGCGGCATCGCTTCGCTGTCCATCGCGCTCGGTCATGACGCTTCAGGCTTCGATCCGGACCAGCCACTCCCTGATGTCCCCGAGACCAACGCGAGCAAAAGCGGGCGCGAACGTGTCATTGAGCTGGCACGAGCCGAGAATCTAACGGTCAGGCAGTTGGCGCAACGGCTGGGCGGCTATTCTGGCCTTGCCTACGTGGGCACGCCACAGATCATTGCTGACCAGATGGAAGAATGGCTCTTCAGCGACGGCTCCGACGGCTTCAACGTCATGTTTCCCTATCTTCCCGCTGGCCTTGACGACTTCGCCGAAAAGGTAGTGCCGGAACTTCAACGGCGTGGACTATTCCGACGCGAATATGAGGGGTCGACGCTCCGCGAAAATCTCGGTCTGTCACGCCCCGAGAATCAGTTTTTCGAGCAGCTGTCAGGTTAAATTAGAGAAGCGTGTTCGGATCATACTCGGTGGTCGAGCCGGGCGACGAGCCTGTCGCCTATCCACTGGATGCCGCAGACGAGAATGATCAGCACGATCACCACCGCGACCATGACAGCGGTCTCGAAGCGCTGGTATCCGTAGCGGATGGCGAGA
>NZ_AYWU01000071.1:0-8822 GCF_000502375.1 Mesorhizobium sp. L48C026A00
AAGCTGCCTATGACGGTAAGGGAAATCCCGATGAGATCGCGAGCTATTCGTGTCGGGGATAAGAGACCTCGTCATTTGTTCGCTTCAATCTGCGCGCATTCCCGGAACAGGTCTCCCGGACCAAGGATCGGTTGGAAAAGCTAAACCCGGAATTTGTGGGCCGTGCCATAACGCAGTTGATGATCATGCCTGACGGAAGCGTCGGCCGCCGATAGTCTGGATACAGCGCTCGCTGTGCTCGATGAGGTATTGTTATCGCCTGATGACCGCCTCATCCCAGCGGACAAAACGGGGCAGGGGAGGGGGGCTTTTCAGAGCCCGGACGCCTTGGTGAGATTGACGCGGAAACGATCGCGCCGGCGCTGATACTTTCGAGTCATCTCGGCCGAGGCGTGACCGAGCTGCTGTTGCACATAGCGCTCATCGACCTCGGCCGAGGACGCGAGGCCGGCGTGCAGCGAATGGCCAGCAAACTTTTGACCGCGTTCGCCCTCCGACAGATCGCCACGCACGCCGGCTGCGAGCGCCGTGCGCTTGACCAGGCGTGCGACCTCCTGGTCGTTCAAGCGATCGACACCGACCGCTCTGCCTAGACCAGCAACGCGCCGGAACAGAGGTCCGTGCGCAATGCGCGCCAGTCTTAGCCAGGTCTGCAGAGCGGCCACCGGGCAGGTGGCGTCGGAGGAGCCGCGGCCGACCTCGACCTCGCGCCAACCGGTTTTGCCGCGCAGGGTCNCCACCGGGCAGGTGGCGTCGGAGGAGCCGCGGCCGACCTCGACCTCGCGCCAACCGGTTTTGCCGCGCAGGGTCACCAGCACGCCCTTGTCAGGAAAAAACTCAATCCAGTCCGAAGAATCCTCGGTCTGGTCGCGACCAATGTCGAGCCCGACGATTTCCGAGCGCCGCAGCCCACCGGCAAAACCCAGAAGCAGCATGGCGCGGTCGCGCAGACCACGCAGCGTGCCGCGGTCGAGGGTCTCGAGCATGGCGATCAGATCCTCGGGCAGGATCGCTTCCTTCTGCCGGGGAGGGGAGGCGTGGGTGTTGCGGATGCCGGCCATGACCGTTGCGATGTGGCGGTCCTTGCGGTCCAGCGGTTCGCCGCGCTGCGAAAAGTTCCAGGACAGTGACGAAAGGCGACGCTCGATCGTCGCCACAGAGTTTGGTTTTTTCTCCCCTGTTACCTTTCCGGACGCGCAGGCGGTGATGTAGAGCCCGACGGTCTGCGGATCAGGTGGGAGCACTTCCAGACCCTGCCGGCGCGCCCAGGCGCAAAAATGCTTCCAGTCGGCGGCGTAGGCGCGCCGTGTATTGGCCGAGCTGGCCGCCTTGACATAGTCGCGGGCGTGGCCGGCAAGCTCTTCCAGATGGCCGGGAAGGCTACCATGTCCCCGTGAGTGCATAGGCGGCAGGGGAGGGGAGGGGGATTTTTCGCCCTCCTGTGGATGCTGTCCCATTTCCATCACGACATCGATGATGTCGGGAAGATCGTCCCCTCGGGGCGCTGCAGTTGATCCCGCACCGTCGCCAGCCATCGTTATGCTGCCTCGATATCCGTCTGGGAAAAGTCATTGCCGATAAAGAGCAAGGGCTCATCCGCCCGTTTGGCCAACGCGTAGGAAAGGCAATCGGCAAAATTCAGGGCGGCCGGGTGGCGGCCTTTGCCGTAGGTGAGCCAAGCCTGCGTTGCCACATCGACGAGATCGGCATCCACGGCGATGATGTCGGCCTCGATCTTGCGGAGCCACAGATCGATCTCGGCCAACGCATGCTCACCGCGCCGGCTGACCAGCACCATGCGCGCCTCGAGCACACAGGTTGCAGGGACCAGGCGGATTTGGTTGGTGACGAGCGCCTTCTCAAGCCTCAAGGCTTCTGGTTCGTTGCGCAGGATCGCGACGATGGCGGAGGTGTCGATCACCATCAGTTCGGAATGCCGTGCTCGTCATAGCCGACGATCTCTTCGTCACTGCGATGATCGAGTTCCGGCAATCGCGCCACTCTTTCCCGGATCGCCCGCAACTCGCCGAGCAGGCGCTCCTGGGCCACGTCACCGTAACCCATTCGATGCAGCCGCTCGCTCAGCGCCTGGTGAATGGCTGCAGTCTTGCTGATACCCTGGCGGTGCGCGAGTTCGTCGGCGAGAGCGACGGTGGCCGGGTTTTTGATATTCAGGGACACGAGAGGCTCCGAATTTCTACCTTTTTGGCAATTTCTCCCTAATCTTTTGGTTTCTGTCAATTAGGAACGATAATGCAACATTGTCATTCGTTTTGAGTGGACGACAAGCGCAGCGCTTTCTGCGCAATTCGATGTTCATCGTACTTTCGATGATTCTGCGTCCTAAACCCTCTCCGCGCCACTACGCCACGCCTGCCGGTGCCCCTTCGATCGCGCCGATGGCAACGGTGCCGGCCTGGCTACGTCGGGCGGTTCCCGATGCGCAAAGCCTTGCGGGAAAAGGCGTTGAGGACGTCGCGCTCGCCGCCGGCGCCACCATCGGCGCGCTCGATGGGGTGGTCCGCCGGCAGGAGCGATGGGCCGGCGCCTGGCGGCAGCGGCTGGCGCTTTCGGCGGCTGCGGCAACTGCGAAGCAGGCCGGCCGCGTCGAGGATGAAAGCTCGCTGCGCGGTGCCGTGCTGCTCACGCGGCCGGGCGACAATGTCGGGCCCGCCGGTCTTTTGCTCCTCGCCTGGCGTCGGCTGGCGACCCGGCCGGCTGAGGAATTGCTGACGGCGAAAAACCTCGCTGCGGTGCTGGAAGATCTCGGTCACGCCCGTGACGACGAGGCCGTTAGCGATCTGTCGACCGCGCGACGGCAACTCGGCGCCGGCACCGATGTGGTCGGGATCCTGAACGGTGCCTTCACGATGCCCTGCTGGCGCAACGGCTGGGTTGGGCGCATGCGGTGCCGCTGCTGGGCGCCGATGCGGCCTTGGGCACAAGCGCCCGCCCGCGTCGATCGGCAGCTGGCTCTGTCGCGACAAGCATTGAGACACATCCCGAGCGTGCGAAAAGCCTGCTTGCCGCGCAGGCACGCGCTGCGTTGCGCGCAATTGATCTTCACGCCGAACTCGGGCGACGCGCGGACCGGCTGCTTGCCGTCACGCCGAAGCTTAGAGCCAAAGCAGCGGACGCTGTTGTCGACAAGCTGCTGTCCGACGATGCGATCGTGGGATCCGAAAAGATCGCAGGCATGAGCGCCCGTGGGCTGCGCCGCCTGTTCGACCGGCTGGTCGAGTTCGGCGCCGTCCGCGAGATGTCCGGCCGCACCGCGTTCCGCATCTACGGGCTCTAACGACCATGGTGGAGGCAGTGCGCAGGCGAGGGGGGAGCCCGTCAGATAACCGTCGATCGGCTGACCAGCCGTTTGACCGGGAGCTGGATCACCTGCCGCCGGAGGCGCGCTGGCGAGAATGGATGCATCGCGTCGAGGCAACGATTTTTGCTGCCAGCGAGCCGGTCAACCGCGAAACGCTCGCCCGCATCGTCGGCAAAAGCTGCAGCATTGATCTCCTCATCGACGACATCCGCGAAGAACTGCGCGGTCGGCCCTATGACCTCGTCGCCGTCGCCGGCGGCTGGAAGCATCTGACGCGGCCGGCCTATGCCGATGCCATCCGTGCCGCGGTCGGCGGAAACGAGCGAGCCGTGGATCTGACACAATCTGAAGTGCTGGTGCTGATGTGTGTGGCGTACTTCCAGCCGATCACCCGCGCCGAGCTTTCTTCCTTCTTCGGCAAGGAGATCAGCCGCGATCTCATCGGTCATCTGCGCGGCGCGAAGCTGATTGCGTCCGGTCCGCGCAGCCCGACGCCCGGCGCGCCCTACACCTACGTCACGACCAAAGAATTCCTGCTGGAGTTCGGTCTCGACACGCTGCGCGACCTGCCGGATTTCGAGGCGCTTGAGGACGCCGGACTGCTGTCGAAGGAAAAGCTGCTAGCGGGGCACATCATCCCTAGCTTTGCCGTCGGCCCAGAGCCGGTCGGAGTCGAACTCGACGAATAGCCGCGGCGCTTTGTGTGTGAAGCTTGTCCGAAATTCGTAGCATATTTCGGACATCTTGCCCGCCACTTCGTCCGAAATCGGACGACAGATTTCGGACAAACCCCGGCATCAAACCGCCAATATCTCGATCTGCGGTCGCCGCTGGAACGTCGCCTGTGAGAGGCGAGCCGGCGCTCTAAACCGGTCGTATATCCCGATTAATAATAAGAATGTAATCAACTTCGCATGCTTCAAATAATGACAGTATCGATAAGAGGTCATTATCGACAGTGATGGTGCGCGGCCAGGAGACCCGCCGTGAGTGAAGCAACGAGCTCGATAGCTTCATCAAGGCGAATCGGCTAACGCGATATCAATGGCTTACGACGTCACCCGTTTTGCATCAGGAGAGGCTGGCGGCGTCCCACGAGCGGGCCCGCCGATTTTTACCTAAGCATTTCAATTGGCAGCACCAAAGTGAAGGCCGGAACGAATGCGGATACCCCCTTTTGACCTTGACGGTGCTGATGCGATTCCGTGGCGCGAGCTTGCGGGACCGCTCGTCGCCGCGGAGGATTGTTTGGCGCGCCTCGATGAGCGGTTGGACAAAAGTCCAGTGCGCGAGGGTTTTGTCGCGCGCACGCATTTCTACGACGCCGCCGCCGCGCTGTGGCTCGAGGGCGAGCTTGTCCATGTCGAGGATCTGGTCCTGCACGACACCCACATGGACATCCGCACGCCGACCCACGAACTCACCCGTGCCCATGCGGTGCTGCGGGCACGGCGGCTGATTGTTGCCAACAGACCGGACTGGGCGCTGAGCCCGAATGGCCTGGGACAATTGCGCGGGCGGGGCGCCAGCATCCCGGACACTCTCCCATCGGAGAGTCATGCGACGGCAGCGATGGGCGCCGGCGATGAAGCGTCGGACGGGTCGGCCAATGACGATCTGAACGATGGCCTCGGCGGCGAATTTGCCGCCATCGATGCGTTGCTCGATCGCACGCGCAACGTGCTCAACGGGCTCGCCGCCGCGCCGGTGCCGCGACCGCAACAGGTGCCGATGGGTGAAAAAAGTTCGCTCGTCTACGATCTGGACTGGGACGAGGAGGAACGGCTGTCGGACTGGCGGGCCGTGTTGAACCGGACCACCGGCCAGCCGCCCGTGCTGAGCGCCGCCCTGCTATGGGATGCGTGGGAAACAAAAGAACCGCTGCAGCATCTGCCCTGGCTCGGACACCTGCTCGTCGGCGCCATGCTCAGGCAGGTCCGAAAAACGAGCGCTCACCTCGTCTGTCTCAACACCGGGCTGCGCGCCATTCCGCGCGAAAGGCGGCGCGCCCGCGACAGGACGGCGCGCCTGATCGGATTTCTGGAGGGCGTCACTGAAGCGGCCGGCGCCGGGCTGAAGGAACACGATCGGCTGATGCTGGCCCGGGAGCAGATGGGGCGCCGCCTGCGCGGCCGGCGGGGACATTCGAAGCTGCCGCAACTCGTCGACCTCGTTCTTGCGCGGCCGCTCGTCTCCAGCGCAATGATCGAAAAGGACCTGAAGCTGACGGCGCGGGGGGCGCTTAATCTCGTCGCCGAACTCGGCCTGCGCGAGATCACGGGCAGGGGACGCTACCGGGCGTGGGCGATCCTCTGATAGCTCCAGTGCGCGCGATAAGATCGTCTGCCACGCCGGTAGTGCGACCGGCATGACCCGTGCTATTGCCGAGTCGTTTGGTCCTGGCCAGGCCTGCGGTGCGTGTCGTCCCGCATCGGTCGAAAGTGTAGCCGTTGTCACGTGAGAGGCGTCGTCGCATCACCGCTGCACGGCCCCGATCGCGGCCGTGCTTCCCGGCTATCGCCCGCAACCCCCAGCGGCGCCAAAACAGTCATGGAGTCGAGTGGCGCGAAGGAGCCCCATGGCTTGCGCGGCCTGGACAATTTGGAGTGAACCGCATTGCCCATCGCATTCCCCAGAGGGAGAATGTGTCCGTTAGGGCACGGAGTCCAGAAGTTCCGCAATTATGGTACTTTAGGCTTTGGCTTTCGGCTTTGCCGATGCTTTCACCGAAGCTACCTTTACGCCTGTATTTGGCGAAAGGCAGATTCAGCGCCACAAGGCACTCCTTCGGAACCCCTTGCGCTTCTTGTCCGTATTAATTGGTTGTCCGCGAGGGAGGGGATTGAAAAGGTGGCCAGTTGTAGCTACAATCGGCTACATCCTCGAAAGGAGACCGTATCATGAAAGTTGATTCCGTTGTGCGCGCGCGCGTCGATGCCGCGACCAAGGACGATGCTACCAAGGCGCTGGCAGCGATGGGCCTTTCCGTGTCCGACTATATCCGCATGGCATTGGTCAGGGTGGCCCGTGATAAGGCCATTCCCTTCCCGGTGAAGGTGCCGAATCCAACGACCGTTGAGGCTATGGAGAAGACGGCGCGCGGCGAGGACGTTCACAAGGCCAAGGATGCGGGGGACCTGTTCAAGCAGTTGGGCATTTGAGTGCGGGCACCATCCTATTCCGGCCAGTTTCGCCGAGATGTGAAGCGGGCGGAGAAACGCGGCAAGAACATGGTGAAGCTGCGCCACGTCCTGCAATTGTTGATCGAGGAATTGCCGGTTCGGCTGCGCGATCATCCCTTGAAATCAAACTGGATCGGTTATCGCGACCTGCACATAGAGCCGGATTGGCTGCTGATCTACAAAGTGGACGCGACGAGCGTTCATTTCGAGCGTACCGGCACGCACTCTGACCTTTTCCGCGAGTAGGGCGGCGCATCATGCTTGCAGGTAAGCAACCCGCCGCGGGTCGGCCCTACTTAAATACAGTAGCGCCAACAAATCAGCGCATTCTCACATTTAAGCACAGTCCGACAAGCACCATGTCCGGCCGATCCGGGAAGCGGTTGTTGTGGAGCGAGTAACAGAAGCCGAAGGCATCGATTCCCTTGCGGACCGCAAGAGAGATACTCCCGGCTCGCTTCCCGATCAATCTTTGCGCCGCTGTCAGTTCCCCGGCTGCTTGAATATTCGCCCGGTTGGCCGAAGAGGACGCAGCGCTTCTGGGATTGGGTGAATCCGAAAGCGATGCACTGGTCCAGCGCCGAGCAATCCCGTTCGTGTGATTTTTCATGGAATGAGGACCCTGTTTGAGGGGTGATTTTCGTCCAAACGGGGCTCTGACGCACTCTCGCTGCGGCCACAGCCTAAGTTGCACCGACGAGGCGCGCCTGGAGCAGATCAATCTTNCCCCGTTCGCGAAGGAGCCGATGAGGCTTGCCTTCGCGCCTTCGAGCCAAGCGTCCAGTTTTGCGACCGCTTTTGACCGGATCATCTGCTGAAAGTCGTCGACAAGCGTTCGCGCGGTGACGAGGCCAGGAACATTGCTCTCGATTGCAGCGATCAGTACAGCGTCGGATTTGGACAGGTCGTCACGCGCCAGCGTCATGAGCCTGGCGATGCTTCGTGCCGAAGGCGTGCGGGCAAGTGCGCTTTGATCGGNCGCATTTCGCGCCAGAGCGCCGAAGCATTGCGCGCGCCTTGGTCCCAGCGGCCGTCAAGCCAGGGAAGCCATTCCTCGAGCGAACTCTGCCGGACGCGGAACATGTCGGAGCGCTGACCGCGCAGGACGCAGCGGACGAGCTTGCGGCTATGTCCGGTACGCTTGACGATCTGCTTGATCGGCACACCCTGCTTCGACAATTCCAGAATGGCCTCGTTTGTCTCCTGGCGACGCAGANTTGACGATCTGCTTGATCGGCACACCCTGCTTCGACAATTCCAGAATGGCCTCGTTTGTCTCCTGGCGACGCAGATATCTTCATATTGCAGCCGCTCGGCATAGGTGAGAAGCTTTGGATCGATGATGGTGCTGCCTACCGTCTTTCGGATATGCCGCATGGACTTGCTGACTGCATCAAGGAAAGCGCGGCTGGCGTTTCCATCAGATGCCAGCGGTCGGCCACCTGATCGGCATGTGGCAAGGCCTTGGCGATCGCCTCGCCATATCCGCCACCCCGATCGCGAGCGACTGTCACAATGGAAGGATGATTCGTCAGCCAAGCCTGCGATGTCGTCTGTTCGCGATCAGGCAGCAATGTCACTGGCCTGCGGCGCTCAAGATCGCAGACAATCGTCCCGTATCGTTGGCCGCGCCGGAACGCGAAGTCGTCGATGCCGATGATGGCTAGCTTATCGCGCGGCGGTTCAGTCCGCCGGCGCACGATACGCAACAGGGTATCGTTGCTCACCGGCACCATCAGGCGATCGGCAAAGGCTGCGGCAGGCCTTCCGCCCAGCGCCAGTCCTAAGTGATGAACGATGGTCTCAAGGCGTCCGGTTCTCCGCGATAACGGGGCTAAAACATCGGCGCCAAACCGCTCGGCAAAAATGCGGCGGCGGCAAAGAACGGCGTCGCACCAGAAACGGCGAACCGTCACCCGCAAGACCACTCGCCGGCCAGCGATGGGCAGATCGGCGGCTTTGCCGCATATATCGGCTCTGGGTCTGGCGTGAACTCGTCCCGCAGCACGGGCACGTTGCCGAAAGCGCCGTAGCGCGCACGTCAAGAAATACACAATCCGTGTTGATTTCGGCATGCTCGACGAGCAACCCCGCCGGCGCCAGTCTCGTCGACCCAAATCTCTGTTCCATCGCGCTGATTCCCTCTCGAAAACTTGCGCGACATCACCCTCCACATGCAGCGAGATTGAGTCTGACCCCCTTTTGCGCGAAAAACCAGGGTCCCGATTCCGTGGTCATTGACATCCCAGGCGGTCTCGTTGCGGGACGAGGCCGCCCAGCCAGGGCGAATAGTAGTCGAGGGCGAACATGCTGACGCC
>NZ_AYWU01000072.1:0-6132 GCF_000502375.1 Mesorhizobium sp. L48C026A00
CCACCAGATCCGGAGAGCATGAGGAACTGTGGGGCGGTTGGTGGCGGAGGCTCTCTGAACGGGCCGGAACCGCGCCACGGAAAGTGCCCGTTTGATCGGCCGCAACGTGACTGCCCCACAGTTCCTCATGCTCCCACCTCTATGGGGTCAGAACAAGATTAGTGAGAAATCGTACGCTAACCGAAATTGTGCATGTTTTCCGTAGTTTACCGCCTGTACCGAATATTAGGCAGGAAATGCTACCTAGAGCGCAATTTTGGGAACGAGCACCGATCTGGAGAAGAGTTTCTCAGCTAAACGNTTAGGCAGGAAATGCTACCTAGAGCGCAATTTTGGGAACGAGCACCGATCTGGAGAAGAGTTTCTCAGCTAAACGTACGATTTCGCACTAATCTTGTTCTGACCCCTTTAGAGCTTCTGGCCTGAACCTGGCAGCGTCCTGTCCGACAACCCGCACGCGCGCGACAAACTCGAGCCTTCCTCAGATGCTGGCGTCCAATGTCCGACAATGTCGGACACTAGTCATCTTAGTAGCGCCACTTAATTGTTTTGGCATGATTTTCCTTTGGCACGGCACTTGCACGGTCATGGTGTATCTGGGTCGCGGTTGAGGAGAAATCGTCTCATGACTACCAAAAATCCGGTCAGCTCTAGGTGTGCGTGGACGCAGTTTGCCAACTTCATAGGATCCGAGTCCTCTCGCTTTGAGANCAAAATCCGGTCAGCTCTAGGTGTGCGTGGACGCAGTTTGCCAACTTCATAGGATCCGAGTCCTCTCGCTTTGAGAGGCGGCTCAGCTTCGAAGACATGCACTCAGGCGCGCAGGATGGATTCATCAATCAAACGATGGGTGCCTTTTTGATCAGTTTGATCATTCTGGCGAATAAGCCGTGAAAATGCGTGAGCCCTTGGGCCTCAATGATGTCGTCGCTCTGAGACTGGTGTGGTCCTCAGCCCGCCGATAGTCCTACGCAGGGTTCGATGTTGGATCACAGATCGCAATGTTCAGTTATGAAATTTTTGAACGAAGTNCGCCGATAGTCCTACGCAGGGTTCGATGTTGGATCACAGATCGCAATGTTCAGTTATGAAATTTTTGAACGAAGTCTCGAGCACGTTTCCCTCGGCAGTCTCGCTGGCGTCTGGCAGACCGAGTGAGCGGTTCTTCGACAAGCTCGACCCCCAGGTGCTGTTGAATGCACTAGTAGTATATGAACGCTATTCAGCTGGCGGTCACGGGGGCGGGCAATTATTGTCGCACTTGCTGCAGTATGGACGAACCGCCGGCATTATCGGCGAGCTCGTTGCGCAACAGGTCCGGTCTGATGAGGGGGTTCCCGCGAGGGCGGATCGCATACTGATCACCTCAGGATGCCAGGAAGCGCTCGCACTCTGCCTCCCAGCGCTGTGCCCTGAAGCTGCCGATGTGCTCCTAGTCTGCAATCCCACGTATATTGGTGCGACCGGTGCAGCTAAGGCCGCAAGGGTCGCCGTTACAGCATTGTGCAACTCAGTGCCTTGCGTTGCAGAGGCAGTCGAACTCGCCGTCCTACAATTGCGCCAGAGTGGTCGGAGGGCCCGCGCTCTATACCTCATTCCCGATTTTGACAATCCGACCGGGCGCGTCCTCGATAAGGCCTCACGATGCGATATCCTTCAAGTGTGCGCAAGAAATCGGATCATCGTTCTGGAGGACAATCCATATCGGCTATTTCGGTATGAAGGTGATGAGATCCCTCCGATGGCCGCTTTGGATGAGGTAGGAAGTGTTATTTACCTGTCCACATTCTCCAAGACCTTGAGCCCAGCTCTCCGCGTGGGAGCTGCGACACTGCCCGATACAATATTTGGAGACGCGCGCGCTTGCCGGGCACTTTGGGAAAACCTGGTCCAGCGCAAGAGTTTCGTCTCGCTCAATACAAGCCACATTACCCAAGCGATTGTGGCGGGACTCTTGATCGAGCAGGCAGCAAGCTTGCGTGGCTGGATTCGCCCCGCGCTGGATTGGTATCGTGCAAATCGCGACGTCATGTTGCGTCAGCTGGACAGTGTGTTTTCGCCTTTCCCGGAGCAGATTCGATGGAATCGACCCTCTGGCGGCTTCTTCCTGTCTCTTGACCTTCCTTTCCGGTTTGGCGCGGACAGCGTGGACGAGTGTGCAAGGTGTGACAATGTCATTGTTATGCCGATGAGCTTCTTTGCATTGGATAACTCTCAAGACTGCCGGATTCGATTAGCATTCAGCGCGGTTACTCCCGAGCAAATCCGAACCAGTGTGACAGGTTTAGGCCGCTATGTGGCGCGGCGGTTAGGGCGGGAACTGCCCAGCTTAGTGGATGGACTGGCCGAGGGGTGAAGATGGCACGTCAGTCTTCACCGAAGCGCGCAAGCGCTTACGAAACAGGCGATTGGACTGGGCAAGGCCCTGCAGCCCAATCAATCTCCTCTAGCGTGTTTGTTGGCCGTGGTACGCTCGCAGTTAGGTGCGCGCAGCTGGCAATGGAGATGGGCCACCTCATTGGCGCGGCGCTGTGTGGCGACGCTATATTCGCAGAGTGGGCGGCTCGCGCCAATATCCCCTGTATNGCGAGTGTTGACGAGCTCTGCTCTCGTTTGAAGGCCGAGCCGGTGGATTGCATTTTCTCCGTTGCCAATCCGCTTATATTGCCACCGGACATGTTTGGGCGAGCGCGACAAGGTGCTTTCAATTACCACGACGGTCCACTGCCACGATATGCAGGAACTCACGCGACGTCCTGGGCGCTGCTGGCCCAGGAGAGCGAGTATGCCATCACGTGGCATCGTATCGATGATGGTGTTAATGCGGGTGAGCTGGTGGTTAGGCGCCAAGTGTTAATTGCGCCCACCGACACGGCGTTGAGCTTGAACCTCAGATGTCATGAAGCCGCGGTCGAGGGNTGGCCCAGGAGAGCGAGTATGCCATCACGTGGCATCGTATCGATGATGGTGTTAATGCGGGTGAGCTGGTGGTTAAGCGCCAAGTGTTAATTGCGCCCACCGACACGGCGTTGAGCTTGAACCTCAGATGTCATGAAGCCGCGGTCGAGGGCTTCCGCGAGCTTTTAACTGGCTTGGCGAAGGGAAAGCTTACTGCTCGTCCGCAGGCGCTAGTCGACAGAAGCTATTTTCCGAGACGTCGACGCCCAGATGCGGCAGGCTGTCTGCGATGGGATCGATCCGCGCGAGATTTGTCAGCGATGACGCGTGCACTAGACTTTGGGCCGTATAATCCCAATCGATTGTGTCTGCCCAAGGCTTTCGTGGGTGATGACGTTGTCATAGTCAGGCGCTTGGAGGTGTTGCCTCGACGCTCGGGCCTTCCGGCGGGTTCCCTGCTTGAAATCCACTCCGGCCACTGGCGGGTGGCGACGGGTGCGCAGGATGTTGATGTTTGCTTTGGCGGCCCCGATGGTCAGCTGCTGGACGCGCGAGCACTCGCCAGGAACTTCAATCTGGATGAAGGTTATCGCCTTCCAATTTTGAGCGGTGATCAGGCGCGGAGCATAACTGCCGCCCATGAAAAGCTGGCGCCTTCAGAGGATTTTTGGCGACAGCGGCTTGAGCAGTTTAAAATATTGCAGCTTCCTTTTCTATCGGCGTCCGTGGCTGAAGCGCCGCACAGATGGCAGTCGATCTCGTGGTTCATTCCAAGTGCTTTGGCTAAACTGGCGCCACATGATCGCACGGAATACCTGGTAACGGCTTGGCTGATCTATCTCGCCCGTATCGCGGGAGAAACAGAGCTTCAACTGGGATGGACGCCTGCATCGGATAGATCGCAAGCCGGTTTGAAAGCGGTGGAGGTGCTTATCGCCTCTGTCGTGCCGATGGAAGTTACCATTGATCTTGCACATGATTTTGAGGAAATGCGCAAAGCGGTGGCGGCCGAATTCGCTCAGCTGAGGGCGCACGCTAGCTTTGCCCGGGATCTTATCGCGCGCTGCCCGACATTGCGAGGTGTGGAGGCGCTACGGTCGCACCGGCCCTGGCCGCTTGGCATCACGATTACAGCAGATAGTTGTTCTGCCGCTGGCGATCTAGCTTCGAACGCGAGTTCTGAGACAACCCTATCCGGTGATTTGCTGACATTCGAGCTTTGCGCTCTGGATGGGAGCTTTCGATGGCACTTTGATGCAAGTCGATTGGCACCGGAGCAGATCGACCGCATGACGCAGCATTTGCAGAATCTGTTGTGCGCTGTGGTTGCCGATGCCGGGCTGCCGGTCGGCCGGATTGAACTGCTGTCGCCCGAGGAGCGGACCTACCTTTTGGAGGATCTGAACCGGACGGCGGCGGCCTATCCGTCGGATCTTTTCATCCACGAGCTGTTCGAGCAACAGGTGCGCCAGGCGCCGGAGGCGGTGGCGGTGGTCCATGAGGACGAGGCGCTCTCCTATGGCGAACTCAACGCCCGGGCCAACCGGCTGGCCCATCATCTGATCGCGCTCGGGGTGAAGCCGGATCAGCCAGTGGCGATCTGCGTCGAGCGCAGCCTGGCGATGGTGGTGGGTGTCTTGGCGATCCTGAAGGCCGGCGGCGCCTATCTGCCGCTGGACCCGGCCTATCCCTGCGCGCGGCTGCGGCAGGTCCTCGCGGATGCCGCGCCGCGGCTGCTAGTTTGCGATGCGGCCGGACGCGCGGCGCTCGGCCCTGAGGCGCTTGTCGATGTGACGGTGGTCGATCTGGAGACGGCCACTCCCACCTGGGCCGAGCTGCCGGCCTGCGATCCCGAGCCGCGCGCCCTTGGCCTCACCGCGCGCCATCTCGCCTATGTGATCTACACCTCTGGCTCAACCGGAACCCCAAAGGGCGTCATGGTCGAGCATGGAAGTCTGGTCAACTATTTGCATTGGTCGGATCGCAGCCATTACGAAGAAACCGGCAACGGTTCGCCCATGCTGCTGTCGTTCAGCTTTGATGCTGGCGTTACGACCTTGTTCGGGCCTTTGTTGGCGGGCGCCAAGCTTCGTCTTGTCAACCCCATTGCCCAAATACATGCGCTTGCTGGTTTAGAGGATGGTCAGACCTATGATCTAATCAAGCTGACGCCTTCGCATTTAAGCCTGCTGAACAAGCGGCTTGAAGCCGACAAGGGACCAGCCCCGACCAGAGCGCTCATGGTCGGTGGGGAGGCCTTGATCCCGGGAGACATGCAGTTTTGGCAAGAGCGTTTTCCGAACGTGCGTCTGATCAATCATTATGGTCCGACAGAAGCGACGGTTGGATGTGCCACATTCGCAATATCAGACGCTGTCGGGGGGCTGGCCTCGATTCCCATCGGCCGTCCGATTGCGAACACGCGGATCTACCTGCTGGACGCTCATGGTGCGCCGGTGCCGTTCGGGGCGGTGGGCGAGCTCTATATCGGCGGGGCGGGGGTTGCGCGTGGCTACCTGAACCGGCCGGAGCTGACGGCCGAGCGGTTCATCGCCAGCCCGTTTGTGGAGGGCGACCGGCTGTACCGGAGCGGCGACCTGGCGCGTTATCTGCCGGACGGCAATCTGGAGTTTTTGGGCCGCAACGACGAGCAGGTGAAGATCCGCGGCTTCCGCATCGAGCCGGGCGAGATCGCGGCGCGGCTTTGCGAGCACGAGCTTGTCGGCGAGGCGGTGGTGGTGGCGCGCGCCGATCGGACCGGCGACCAGCGGCTCGTCGCCTACCTGGTGGCGAAGCCGGCGGACGGATCGGACGACGCCGATGGCGGCGCGCTTGCCGGCGCCTTGCGCGCCCATCTGGCTAGCCTGCTGCCCGACTACATGGTGCCGGCTGCGTTCGTGCGGCTGGCGGCGCTGCCGCTGACGCCGAACGGCAAGCTCGACCGCNCCGCGGCTTCCGCATCGAGCCGGGCGAGATCGCGGCGCGGCTTTGCGAGCATGCCTGGGTGCGTGAGGCGGTGGTGGTGGCGCGCCAGGACCGCGCCGGCGACAAGCACCTTGTCGCTTATGTCGTGTGTGGGCCCGAGGCGGGAGCGGAGCAGGACGATGGCGGCGCGCTTGCCGGCGCCTTGCGCGCACATGTGAGCGGGCGGCTGCCGGACTACATGGTGCCAACGGCATTCGTGCGGCTGGCGGCGCTGCCGCTGACGCCGAACGGCAAGCTCGACCGCCAGGC
>NZ_AYWU01000073.1:0-5703 GCF_000502375.1 Mesorhizobium sp. L48C026A00
ATCCGGCTGGAAAGCCGCAATGCGACTGAGGCCGACCGGAGACGATTTGAGCGGCTCGCCGGTCGCGTCGACGCTCTGGCGATCCTCTACCAGACGCTTACCGCCGACGATCAGAAGGAGGAGGTCGATCTTGGCGTCTATCTCAGCCAGATCGCGTCCGCGGTGATGAGTTCGCATGCAGTCGAGGGGATCCGCCTCGATATGAGGGTGGACACATATCCGGTGTCAATCAACGTCGCCATGCCGNTCGCATGCAGTCGAGGGGATCCGCCTCGATATGAGGGTGGACACATATCCGGTGTCAATCAACGTCGCCATGCCGGCTGGACTGGTGGTCAACGAATTGCTGACCAATTCGCTAAAACATGCTTTCCAGGGGCGCGAAGGCGGCACGATAACGCTGCACAGCATCGTCGATGGCGACGGCTGCCGGGTCATAGTGGCTGACGACGGAATTGGACTGCCGGAAGGCGAGACGTGGCCCAAGCCAGGCAAGCTCGGAGCCCTGATCGCGCACTCGCTGACCGAGAACGCCAAGGCGCGGCTCGCGGTCGACTCGAGCGCCAGCAAGGGGACGAAGGTGACGATCGTCTTTAAACGATCAGCGGCAGCAAGCTGAAAATCGCAACGAACATACCGGGCCGGCACCTGGCTTCATTTCGCTGCCTTGAGCAAGTGCGCAAATCGCCGGCAGGTACGTCCGCTTGGAGCAGGANGCCGGCACCTGGCTTCATTTCGCTGCCTTGAGCAAGTGCGCAAATCGCCGGCAGGTACGTCCGCTTGGAGCAGGATGAAGCGCGGGCTTTTCGCTCGGTTTGGGCTGGCGTATCAGGCCCGCCGAACGATCGCGTCGACGGGCGGCGCAAGGTCTGGTGGCGACTTGCTGTTCGAGCGCCACAAGTACCCAAAGAATGTTCTTAGTATGTGCATTGTCGTTACCTCCTGGACCACCAAACTTGGCTTGGGCATTGTTGTTCCTGAATGGCGGGCCAAGCGCCGCTGTCCCAAGGCGAACTCATTGTGGCAAGCAGGCACGGCTGGAGGCCGGACGGGATAGAAATTCTGGCCGTGATCGCTCCCGGTTGCAGACGCTCATCCATTCTTCCGACCTGGAATTCGGGGAGATGGGAGGCGGCTTGGCTGAAATCGACCGAGGGCAGGTTCTGGCGGTGGGCAGGGCGGGGGGGTGGTGGCGATCACCGACAAGCTGAAGGAGCGGGTGCGTCCCGCCCGTCCGAGTTGGCGCTACTGGGCCGCATGTTCGACCTGAGGGTCGAGGCTCAATCTGAAAAACGAGATGAAATGCTCGCGTCTCCGGATTGTAAGTTATACGAAGGGACGCCGGACGAGTAGAACTTCTTTGGACTTTGAGACGACCGTTAGGACGTTGGCTTGTCAGCAGGCGGCTTGTCTTCCGTCCGGGAACCTGGCCGAGCCAAATGCTTTCTGGTCGTGCAACACTTGCCCTAGTGCTGAAAAATCGGACTGCACCCCTTCCGATCAGCCCGCGTCCTTCCATCCCCTCGGCGCGCGGGCTTTTTGTCTGGTGGCCCTGGCGCTGCTGAAGGCGCGGCGGGCCTTTATTGTTTCGGTGTGGAACTTCGACGCGGTCTGAAAGTTTCATTCGTGCAGCTGCGACATGGATGACTCCCGATGGGCCCGCGTCCTTTTTTCCCGAAGGGCGCGGGCTTTCTTTCGTGCACGGAACACCGGGGCGGGNTTCGTGCAGCTGCGACATGGATGACTCCCGATGGGCCCGCGTCCTTTTTTCCCGAAGGGCGCGGGCTTTCTTTCGTGCACGGAACACCGGGGCAGGTGCACGTTTCGCCGGCATCCAGCGAAATGGCCGCTTGCGCGCCGCCTCAATCCCCTCGCATTCCCGGCCCGTGTTGTCTGCCACGAGATGCTGGTGAACGCCGCTACGAAATATCTTGGCATCCCAGCGCCATCTGTCACCTGCGGGGCACGTTGTCGTGGTCACCGGCGCGTCAAGCGTTTCACGAAAGGGGCGCGGCTGGTACTGGTTTCGAGAAACGACGACGCGCTCGACAATATCGCTAAGGAATGCGTCGGCTCAGGCGGTGAAGCACTACTGAGGGCGTTGCGGTTTGTTCGTTTACGTCGATGACTTCCAGGCGCAGAGGGTTACCGATCGGCCAAAAGGAACAAACAGCACCCACTTTGGTTAAAGCTGCGCGTGCCACCAGACACGCGTTTCTCACACTCGGAGACGACGATGGTTACGAAACAGGAATCGCAAACCAAGGCCAAGGGCCTCGAAGATCTTTTCCACGACGGACTGAAGGACGTCTACTACGCTGAGCGCAAAATCCTGACTGCGCTGAAGAAGATGGCGAAGGGTGCCGAATCCGACCAACTGACCGCCGCATTCGAAAAGCACCGCGACGAGACGGAGGCTCAGATCGATCGGCTGCAGCAGGTCTTCGAGATTTTCGGCAAACGGGCACAAGGAAAGACGTGTCCCGCGATCGACGGCATCATTGAGGAAGGACAGGAGATACTTGAGGAATTCAAGGAAGCTCCAGCTCTGGACGCTGGTCTTGTGGCGGCGGCGCAAGCTGTCGAACACTATGAGATCGCCCGCTATGGCACCCTGATCACCTGGGCCGGACTTCTCGGCCTAAAGGATGCCGTGCCGCTGCTCGAGGAGACGCTCGAAGAGGAAAAGGCGACTGACGAAGCGCTGACGCAGCTTGGAGAGACCAGCGTCAACGAGAGAGCGATGCAGGAAGCTGCCTAGTTAGACGGCGCTTCGAAAGCAGAATCAATGAGCACGTCATGAACAAGAGAGAGAACGCGCCTCCGGACGACGGAGGCGCGCCTTTGTCGCCGGTGCCTCCGGCAACTCCTGTTCGAGCCTAACATCTCGGTCGCGGTCTGATCGACGATGGCACTGTCGTCTTCTTTCTTGGTCGCCTGGAAGACGTGCGCCAGAGCGGAGACGACCTCATCATGGAGATCAACACCAACGGCGGGGATGCCGATGCGGCCCGGCGGATTGCCCTCGAAATCCGGCTGTTTCGGCAGCATTCAGGCCGAAATGCGTACTGCGTCGGCAAGACGAAAGTGTATTCGGCGGGGTAACTATCTTCGCGGCTTTCCCGAAGCCGTTCCGTTTCCTCACCACGGACGCGGTTCTCCTGGTGCATGAGCGGCGTATGCAGAAGAGTGTCGAACTGAATGGCCCGATGAAATCATCCATCCAGATCGTGCGCGAGCAGCTTGCGCTACTTGAGACAGCGGAGCGACTGGAAATGGAGGGCTTTAAGGAACTCGTTGAGGGCAGTTCGCTTAACGTTGACGAACTCTACCGCCGAGCGACAACCAATTGCTACATCCACGCTGAAGAGGCGCTCGATCTGGGGATTGTCGCCGATCTGCTGCGGTAGCATTGCGGTTTAGGAGACATATCCGCGGCGACTCCGGAGTATCGGATTGACAATGCACAGCCCGCGCCTCTTGGGAGAGAGCACGGGTCACGAGTATCGACTGCGCTTGTGCCTGGTGCACGACCGATCTCCCGCCGTATCGAAAGGTGCGGCGGGCTTTTTGTGACCATGTATTTTGACCAACCCGATTGGGAGGTAGCCAAAAGGCCGTGCTACATGGGCGATGACATTCCCCCAACGTACGCCTGACCACGCGATTCAATGAGATCGAGCTGGGGCGGGCGCTGCGGTTCCAGCCTTGCGGATCATCGGGCGCGAATGATGTGCTTGCTTCGTGAGCTTGCCCAAACACAAATCAGAGGCGCCGCTGCCCTCCGCGCTCTGTGCGAGCTGTCGCTACCCAGCCGTAGGGGAATAGTAGCCAATTCACATGCTGCGAGATCGGGACTCGTCGATCGGCCCGCCTCTTCCCATCCCCTCCGGGGGGGCCATTATTTAGCGACTATTGCTCCGGAACCGCGGAGGTCTGAGGATGATTTCGGGCGGCTTCGGCAATTTCCGGGATGTATTTCGTCGCGGTGCAGCTTCGGTTCACGTTGGCGCGCGCGTCGAACGCCTCTTTTTCACAGACCCGCTCAGCGAGCGCGATGGGAACATGCACGGCCAGAGGCACCTCAGCCTCAGAGATCCCAAGCTTGGCTGCGATTTTCTGTTTCACCTCTTGCCTGCCAAGCGAAACGTCAACGCCAACATCTTGCGGGTCCTGCGAATCTTCCGTCGTCGGCGATGCGCCTTGCCCCGATAGATCGTCTTGCTGCCCAGTCTGAGCAAATGTCTGCACGGTAAAGAGCAGCCATGCAATCACAGCCGGCCGCACAATTCGGTGGAGGAGTATTCTCATGCCAGCCTCCTGCAGGTGCCTTAACAACGGCAAAGTGGTTGAAGCGTTCCAGAGGAAGCGGCGTGCGCTTTGGGAGTGGATCTAGCCCGCCATGGCGAGGAGGCAGCGTTTTTTCTGTGCGGGTGGAACTCGATCTGCGACAATCGTTCGGTGCGGCAACAAAGCGCTGTTCTGTCAGTTCCGGGGAGAACAATGCGGGAAAGGCAAGCATTCACCGATAAACAAAACAAGACAGGAAAGGAGCGCACGCGGATGCTGCGCGGGAATTCGAGCGCGCGGGACGAGATGCAAAGACGGCTCGGCTCCACAACGACGGAAGATGAAGAAGTCGTAGTAGGCAGGCTGCACCTGGTGCTCTCCCCCTCTCCGCAAGGCGCAGTTGGTGCTGGGTCTTCGCATGATGAAGCACCTGGCCTAGGCCGCGCTTGTCGAAGTCCAGTCCGCACACTGGACAATGCTCGAAATCCTCCGCCGCGGCTGGTCGTGGTGTTTGCCGCCGCTGCTACCTGTGCATCGTTGCTTGTTGCCCTTGTCAGTTGGACCGGCGCGCCGATCCAGGCACCAACTGGCCTACTTACAAGACGATAAAGCGCGCCAATATTACGAGCCGTGGTGACGCATCGGCGGGGTGTTTGTTCTGCAGACCAAAAAGGCCTGGTCGAAAAGTGCGGATGGCGCCAAATGCTTTGCGAGAAAGCCATGTGATCCGACCTGCTCTCTTGCTGAAGTCCCGCGCCGCCTGACCGGCGACAAGGTCCGAGGGGTGCATAAGAGGGCTTGATGCGGCCAGGCAACCTAGGCTTCCCATTTGCCGGCCGCAGACCTCAGCATGGAAATCAACGTACGGGAATTACCAAGCCGTAGCCGCCTTGGAACGAATAATCCGACTCAAACTTACTTTAGCGATCCAAGTCCCTCACTCGGATCACCGGTCACTCGATCGGATTGGCCCGCCCTCGTACAGGGGCGGGCCATTGTTTCCCGGCGACCTGACTAACAGGAGTGAACAACAATGTTTGCAGATGAGATTGCGGCAAGGCGTCTTAAAACCCTGGTCGAGCACTATATGGAGACCAGGAAAAGGCGGCACGACGTGGTTTCAACATCAAGGGCTGAAACCGCCATACGGGAAGTCCTCCCCAATTGCCCTGTGTCCGGGAAAGCCCTTGACGACATGATCGCTGCCTGTGCCGTCGAGCATGGTCTCGGCGTGCTGTTCGACAGGTCAGAAGTCACCGACAGCGTCAGCTGACGCTGGCCTGCGCCAGCGCTGAAAGGTAGTCAAACACGTCGAATGTCCGATTCATACATATCCCGGTTGGTACGTTTCCGACACTATCCATGAGCCTCCATGCATCTAGATAGTCCATGGAGGTGGACTGAGCATGCCAA
>NZ_AYWU01000074.1:0-5623 GCF_000502375.1 Mesorhizobium sp. L48C026A00
GAAACAAATGCTTAGGGATTTTATTGGTATCAGGGTTAATCGTGCCAAGAAAAGCGGCATGGTCAATATAACCAGTAGTGTTAACAGTCGGGAGAGGAGTGGCATTAACACCATCCTTCATGAACTTAATCCACTGTTCACCATAAACGTGACGATGAGGGACATAAAAAGTAAAAATGTCTACAGTAGAGTCAATAGCAAGGCCACGACGCAATGGAGAAAGACGGAGAGCGCCAACGGCGTCCATCTCGAAGGAGTCGCCAGCGATAACCGGAGTAGTTGAAATGGTAATAAGACGACCAATCTGACCAGCAAGGAAGCCAAGATGGGAAAGGTCATGCGGCATACGCTCGGCGCCAGTTTGAATATTAGACATAATTTATCCTCAAGTAAGGGGCCGAAGCCCCTGCAATTAAAATTGTTGACCACCTACATACCAAAGACGAGCGCCTTTACGCTTGCCTTTAGTACCTCGCAACGGCTGCGGACGACCAGGGCGAGCGCCAGAACGTTTTTTACCTTTAGACATTACATCACTCCTTCTGCACGTAATTTTTGACGCACGTTTTCTTCTGCGTCAGTAAGAACGTCAGTGTTTCCTGCGCGTACACGCAAGGTAAACGCGAACAATTCAGCGGCTTTAACCGGACGCTCGACGCCATTAATAATGTTTTCCGTAAATTCAGCGCCTTCCATGATGAGACAGGCCGTTTGAATGTTGACGGGATGAACATAATAAGCAATGACGGCAGCAATAAACTCAACAGGAGCAGGAAAGCGAGGGTATCCTACAAAGTCCAGCGTACCATAAACGCAAGCCTCAACGCAGCGACGAGCACGAGAGCGGTCAGTAGCAATCCAAACTTTGTTACTCGTCAGAAAATCGAAATCATCTTCGGTTAAATCCAAAACGGCAGAAGCCTGAATGAGCTTAATAGAGGCCAAAGCGGTCTGGAAACGTACGGATTGTTCAGTAACTTGACTCATGATTTCTTACCTATTAGTGGTTGAACAGCATCGGACTCAGATAGTAATCCACGCTCTTTTAAAATGTCAACAAGAGAATCTCTACCATGAACAAAATGTGACTCATATCTAAACCAGTCCTTGACGAACGTGCCAAGCATATTAAGCCACTTCTCCTCATCCAACGCGTCAGTTTTTGACAGAATCGTTAGTTGATGGCGAAAGGTCGCAAAGTAAGAGCTTCTCGAGCTGCGCAAGGATAGGTCGAATTTTCTCATTTTCCGCCAGCAGTCCACTTCGATTTAATTCGTAAACAAGCAGTAGTAATTCCTGCTTTATCAAGATAATTTTTCGACTCATCAGAAATATCCGAAAGTGTTAACTTCTGCGTCATGGAAGCGATAAAACTCTGCAGGTTGGATACGCCAATCATTTTTATCGAAGCGCGCATAAATTTGAGCAGATTTGTCGTCACAGGTTGCGCCGCCAAAACGTCGGCTACAGTAACTTTTCCCAGCCTCAATCTCATCTCTCTTTTTGCGTTCTGCTTCAATATCTGGTTGAACGGCGTCGCGTCGTAACCCAGCTTGGTAAGTTGGATTAAGCACTCCGTGGACAGATTTGTCATTGTGAGCATTTTCATCCCGAAGTTGCGGCTCATTCTGATTCTGAACAGCTTCTTGGGAAGTAGCGACAGCTTGGTTTTTAGTGAGTTGTTCCATTCTTTAGCTCCTAGACCTTTAGCAGCAAGGTCCATATCTGACTTTTTGTTAACGTATTTAGCCACATAGAAACCAACAGCCATATAACTGGTAGCTTTAAGCGGCTCACCTTTAGCATCAACAGGCCACAACCAACCAGAACGTGAAAAAGCGTCCTGCGTGTAGCGAACTGCGATGGGCATACTGTAACCATAAGGCCACGTATTTTGCAAGCTATTTAACTGGCGGCGATTGCGTACCCGACGACCAAAATTAGGGTCAACGCTACCTGTAGGAAGTGTCCGCATAAAGTGCACCGCATGGAAATGAAGACGGCCATTAGCTGTACCATACTCAGGCACACAAAAATACTGATAGCAGTCGGCGTGTGAATCATTAGCCTTGCGACCCTCGGCAGCAAGAACCATACGACCAATATCACGAAAATAGTCACGCAAAGCATTGGGATTATCATAAAACGCCTCTAATCGGTCGTCAGCCAACGTGAGAGTGTCAAAAACGATAAACCAACCATCAGCATGAGCCTGTCGCATTGCATTCATCAAACGCTGAATAGCAAAGCCTCTACGCGATTTCATAGTGGAGGCCTCCAGCAATCTTGAACACTCATCCTTAATACCTTTCTTTTTGGGGTAATTATACTCATCGCGAATATCCTTAAGAGGGCGTTCAGCAGCCAGCTTGCGGCAAAACTGCGTAACCGTCTTCTCGTTCTCTAAAAACCATTTTTCGTCCCCTTCGGGGCGGTGGTCTATAGTGTTATTAATATCAAGTTGGGGGAGCACATTGTAGCATTGTGCCAATTCATCCATTAACTTCTCAGTAACAGATACAAACTCATCACGAACGTCAGAAGCAGCCTTATGGCCGTCAACATACATATCACCATTATCGAACTCAACGCCCTGCATACGAAAAGACAGAATCTCTTCCAAGAGCTTGATGCGGTTATCCATCTGCTTATGGAAGCCAAGCATTGGGGATTGAGAAAGAGTAGAAATGCCACAAGCCTCAATAGCAGGTTTAAGAGCCTCGATACGCTCAAAGTCAAAATAATCAGCGTGACATTCAGAAGGGTAATAAGAACGAACCATAAAAAAGCCTCCAAGATTTGGAGGCATGAAAACATACAATTGGGAGGGTGTCAATCCTGACGGTTATTTCCTAGACAAATTAGAGCCAATACCATCAGCTTTACCGTCTTTCCAGAAATTGTTCCAAGTATCGGCAACAGCTTTATCAATACCATGAAAAATATCAACCACACCAGAAGCAGCATCAGTGACGACATTAGAAATATCCTTTGCAGTAGCGCCAATATGAGAAGAGCCATACCGCTGATTCTGCGTTTGCTGATGAACTAAGTCAACCTCAGCACTAACCTTGCGAGTCATTTCTTTGATTTGGTCATTGGTAAAATACTGACCAGCCGTTTGAGCTTGAGTAAGCATTTGGCGCATAATCTCGGAAACCTGCTGTTGCTTGGAAAGATTGGTGTTTTCCATAATAGACGCAACGCGAGCAGTAGACTCCTTCTGTTGATAAGCAAGCATCTCATTTTGTGCATATACCTGGTCTTTCGTATTCTGGCGTGAAGTCGCCGACTGAATGCCAGCAATCTCTTTTTGAGTCTCATTTTGCATCTCGGCAATCTCTTTCTGATTGTCCAGTTGCATTTTAGTAAGCTCTTTTTGATTCTCAAATCCGGCGTCAACCATACCAGCAGAGGAAGCATCAGCACCAGCACGCTCCCAAGCATTAAGCTCAGGAAATGCAGCAGCAAGATAATCACGAGTATCCTTTCCTTTATCAGCGGCAGACTTGCCACCAAGTCCAACCAAATCAAGCAACTTATCAGAAACGGCAGAAGTGCCAGCCTGCAACGTACCTTCAAGAAGTCCTTTACCAGCTTTAGCCATAGCACCAGAAACAAAACTAGGGACGGCCTCATCAGGGTTAGGAACATTAGAGCCTTGAATGGCAGATTTAATACCAGCATCACCCATGCCTACAGTATTGTTATCGGTAGCAAGCACATCACCTTGAATGCCACCGGAGGCGGCTTTTTGACCGCCTCCAAACAATTTAGACATGGCGCCACCAGCAAGAGCAGAAGCAATACCGCCAGCAATAGCACCAAACATAAATCACCTCACTTAAGTGGCTGGAGACAAATAATCTCTTTAATAACCTGATTCAGCGAAACCAATCCGCGGCATTTAGTAGCGGTAAAGTTAGACCAAACCATGAAACCAACATAAACATTATTGCCCGGCGTACGGGGAAGGACGTCAATAGTCACACAGTCCTTGACGGTATAATAACCACCATCATGGCGACCATCCAAAGGATAAACATCATAGGCAGTCGGGAGGGTAGTCGGAACCGAAGAAGACTCAAAGCGAACCAAACAGGCAAAAAATTTAGGGTCGGCATCAAAAGCAATATCAGCACCAACAGAAACAACCTGATTAGCGGCGTTGACAGATGTATCCATCTGAATGCAATGAAGAAAACCACCATTACCAGCATTAACCGTCAAACTATCAAAATATAACGTTGACGATGTAGCTTTAGGTGTCTGTAAAACAGGTGCCGAAGAAGCTGGAGTAACAGAAGTGAGAACCAGCTTATCAGAAAAAAAGTTTGAATTATGGCGAGAAATAAAAGTCTGAAACATGATTAAACTCCTAAGCAGAAAACCTACCGCGCTTCGCTTGGTCAACCCCTCAGCGGCAAAAATTAAAATTTTTACCGCTTCGGCGTTATAACCTCACACTCAATCTTTTATCACGAAGTCATGATTGAATCGCGAGTGGTCGGCAGATTGCGATAAACGGTCACATTAAATTTAACCTGACTATTCCACTGCAACAACTGAACGGACTGGAAACACTGGTCATAATCATGGTGGCGAATAAGTACGCGTTCTTGCAAATCACCAGAAGGCGGTTCCTGAATGAATGGGAAGCCTTCAAGAAGGTGATAAGCAGGAGAAACATACGAAGGCGCATAACGATACCACTGACCCTCAGCAATCTTAAACTTCTTAGACGAATCACCAGAACGGAAAACATCCTTCATAGAAATTTCACGCGGCGGCAAGTTGCCATACAAAACAGGGTCGCCAGCAATATCGGTATAAGTCAAAGCACCTTTAGCGTTAAGGTACTGAATCTCTTTAGTCGCAGTAGGCGGAAAACGAACAAGCGCAAGAGTAAACATAGTGCCATGCTCAGGAACAAAGAAACGCGGCACAGAATGTTTATAGGTCTGTTGAACACGACCAGAAAACTGGCCTAACGACGTTTGGTCAGTTCCATCAACATCATAGCCAGATGCCCAGAGATTAGAGCGCATGACAAGTAAAGGACGGTTGTCAGCGTCATAAGAGGTTTTACCTCCAAATGAAGAAATAACATCATGGTAACGCTGCATGAAGTAATCACGTTCTTGGTCAGTATGCAAATTAGCATAAGCAGCTTGCAGACCCATAATGTCAATAGATGTGGTAGAAGTCGTCATTTGGCGAGAAAGCTCAGTCTCAGGAGGAAGCGGAGCAGTCCAAATGTTTTTGAGATGGCAGCAACGGAAACCATAACGAGCATCATCTTGATTAAGCTCATTAGGGTTAGCCTCGGTACGGTCAGGCATCCACGGCGCTTTAAAATAGTTGTTATAGATATTCAAATAACCCTGAAACAAATGCTTAGGGATTTTATTGGTATCAGGGTTAATCGTGCCAAGAAAAGCGGCATGGTCAATATAACCAGCAGTGTTAACAGTCGGGAGAGGAGTGGCATTAACACCATCCTTCATGAACTTAATCCACTGTTCACCATAAACGTGACGATGAGGGACATAAAAAGGAAAAATGTCTACAGTAGAGTCAATAGCAAGGCCACGACGCAATGGAGAAAGACGGAGAGCGCCAA
>NZ_AYWU01000075.1:0-7451 GCF_000502375.1 Mesorhizobium sp. L48C026A00
GTGCTAAGCGCATTCCAGCGCATCGTCCATAATCAGAACGGTAACGACACAGCCGACTTCCTGTTCGTGCCAGTGAGCGATGCCGGTACGACTCTTGAGGAGCGCGGCACCCATTGGTCGCTGCTGTTCGTTGATCGCCGCGACCGGGAACGGCCGGTTGCCTATCATTATGACTCCTTCAAGGGATGCAATGACACGCTTGCAGGAGACCTCGCAGAAAGGCTGGGCGCCAGCCTAGAGACCCGCGTGGACTCACCCCGCATCGCCCAGCAGAGCAACGAGTGGGATTGCGGAGTCTACGTGGTGGACGGCACGCGGGCGCTGGTTGGGCGATTGCAAAGATGGCAGCCAGACCTGCCAGACGTGAACCTCAACAACCTCGTCGTCAATCGGCAGGCACTACAAACCCGCCTCAGGGGTGACGATACATTCGGAACGGCAAATAATCTCACGAACTTTGAACTGATGGACCGACAGGCCCGAGACGCGGTTAAGGAAAGCCCCGTTGGGACGGGGGACGCCGCTGTGCAGCGCAGCGGGCCGCAGGAGACATTCAGTTGGCCAGAGAATCTCTCCCCTGGGGAAGCTAATGAAGGCGACGCTGTTGTGGCATCGTCTTTCGTGCCAACTGGGCACCATCACCAAGCCTCGGATCCCGCAGAGTCCTTTCGTCCCCTGATCTACGGCGACCAGGGCGCGCCGGACGAGCGGATCGCTGCACAGGACAGGAGCAACCAGCTGCCAAGCGAGGAGGTCCTCATCAACCGTGAGCATGATACAGCGGAGTTGAGACCAGCGAAGAGGCAAAGGACCCCGAACAGTCGTCTGCAGGACGTTGCCACTGAGCCGCAGCTGAGCGAGATCGGCAATTCAGGCGCTCGCGTGCTGATGCAGGCCCCCACCCATCAAGTGGGTGCATTGCCATGGGANGATTCGTCAGTGGTTGATCTGAATCCCCCCGCACCGTTCGAGTTGCGTGACCATGCTCGTTCTGTGCCGGCGGCGCCTGCCGGGCCAGCGTTCGCCAGGGCTGAGGAGACGCCCTCCGCGGTTGGCGAGGCCGCGGTGGCCGAAAGGCTGGCTCGGTTGCAAAAGCAGACGGTCGACGCTGATTTGTCGGGATATTTCGACTCGATTCCGCACGCGGACCTTCTACGATCGCCATGGGAGGCGCAACTCATGNCTCCGGAAGTTCCCGCCGTACGCCGCACTCGGGCGCGAAATTGCCCTTGCTGCTCGTCCGGAAGACGCAGTCGGTATGGAGGCTCGTGCCATTGGGGACGCCGCTGCGCAGCACAGCGGGCCGCAGAAGGCATTGGGTCGGCCAGAGTATCTCCCTGGGAAAGCTAAGCAGCTGAGCGAGATCGGCAATTCAGGCGCTCGCGTGCTGATGCAGGCCCCCACCCATCATGTGGATACATCGCCATGGGAGGCGCAACTCAGGAGCGGACAAGAACACGCCGCGGCGCCCTACGCCGGAGGCAGTGGGTCGATGCTGGGTGCCTCGGTGCTGCAGCNGCAAGGGAGCGGACAAGAACACGCCGCGGCGCCCTACGCCGGAGGCAGTGGGTCGATGCTGGGTGCCTCGGTGCTGCAGCCGAGTCACTCAAGGGCGCGCCATCATGATGCGCCGGATTCGTCAGTGGTTGATCTGAATCCCCTCGCACCGTTCGAGTTGCGTGACCATGCTCGTTCTGTGCCGGCGGCGCCTGCCGGGCCAGCGTTCGCCAGGGCTGNCCATGCTCGTTCTGTGCCGGCGGCGCCTGCCGGGCCAGCGTTCGCCAGGGCTGAGGAGACGCCCTCCGCGGTTGGCGAGGCCGCGGTGGCCGAAAGGTGGGCTCGGTTGCAAAAGCAAATGGACGAACCAGTGCATGATCCCGGCCCTCAAGTGGATACATCGCCATGGGAGGCGCAACTCATGGTGCAAGGGAGCGGACAAGAACACGCCGCGGCGCCCTACGCCGGAGGCAGTGGGTCGATGCTGGGTGCCTCGGTGCTGCNGGTCGACGCTGATTTGTCGGGATATTTCGACTCGATTCCGCACGCGGACCTTCTACGATCGCCATGGGAGGCGCAACTCATGACGCAAGGGAGCGGACAAGAACACGCCGCGGCGCCCTACGCCGGAGGCAGTGGGTCGATGCTGGGTGCCTCGGTGCTGCNATGCGCCGGATTCGTCAGTGGTTGATCTGAATCCCCCCGCACCGTCCGAGTTGCGTGACCATGCTCGTTCTGTGCCGGCGGCGGTGCAGCCAGATCCTCCAATAGGGGTCTCCGGTCGCGACAAGGGTCCCCTCTATTCCAACGATGCGACCGTTGTCGAAGGGCTGAGGTCAGCTTACGCGGGTAAGGTCAAGGAGGGCACGGTCAAGCGCCATGTAAATTCTCTTCTCGGCTTTGGTCGTTGGCTCTTTGACAATAACAGGCCGGGATTTGCTGCTCGGCTTGACGATTCGTCGCTGGATCAGGATCGCAAGGAGTACGAGAGCAGGGGTGGCCCCTCGGAGTACGAGAGCAGGGNTTGACGATTCGTCGCTGGATCAGGATCGCAAGGAGTACGAGAGCAGGGGTGGCCCCTCGGAGTACGAGAGCAGGGGTGGCCCCTCGATCGTGGCTAGATGTGGAACCTCAACAGGTTGTCCTCGGTTAGGCCGAGGCGGCTGATTGGTGTTTTGGACTTTAGGCTGCCGTGCGGTCGATGCCAATTGTATCGGTGCAGCCAGACGGGAAGTTCTCCGGCCCGATGATCGGAGGTCGGGTAGGCAATGGCGTAGGCCCATTCCCTGAGCGCGGTCTGAATGAAGCGCTCTGCCTTGCCATTGGTCTTGGGCGTATAGGGCTTTGTGCGGATATGTTTGAGGCCAAGCTCGCGGCAGGTCGTGGCGAAGGCTTTCGATCTGTAGCACGAGCCGTTGTCGGTCATGACGCGCGCGACTGAGATACCTAGGCTGGCATAATAGGCCACCGCTGCCTTGAGGAAGGCGATGGCGCTTTCCTTGCGCTCGTCGGGCAGTATTTGCGAGAAGGCGACGCGCGAAGCGTCGTCGATGCAGACATGAACGAACTCCCAGCCCACGCCGCGACTGTTGGACTGGCCGGTGCGATTACCGGTGATGCGGTGGCCAACCCGTTCTGTCAATCGGCCTGGAATGGGGACCCCGGACCGGCGCGCAAAAGGGACCCCCTTTTTGAGGCACGACGGTCAGCGCTCGCCGGGCGGAGCTGGTCTGGGTTGCGCAGCCCGGCGAGTGCGGATCGCGCTTGGCAGCTTGATGGGGTGATCAGGCGCGGTTCTTGAAGCGCCAGGACTCGTTTCCGGTCTCGATGATCTCGCAGTGATGGGTGAGACGGTCGAGCAGCGCGGTGGTCATCTTGGGGTCGCCGAAGACGGCGGGCCATTCTCCGAACGCCAGGTTTGTGGTGACGATGATCGAGGTGCGCTCGTAAAGCCGGCTGATCAGATGGAAGAGCAATTGCCCGCCGGCCTGGGCGAACGGCAGATAGCCGAGTTCGTCGAGCACGACGAAGTCGAGCCGGGTGAGGTAGTCGGCGATGCGGCCTTGCTTGCCGCCGCGGTGCTCGGTCTCCAATCGATTGACGAGATCGACGACGTTGAAGAAGCGACCGCGCGAGCCGTTGCGGATCAGGGCACGGGCAAGGGCAATCGCCAGATGCGACTTGCCGGTTCCTGTGCCGCCGATGAGCACCGCGTTGCGCTGGTCGGCGACGAAGGTGCCGTTGGCAAGGTCCCGGACCAGCACCTCGTTGACCGGCGTGCCGTCGAAGTCGAACTCCTCGATGTCCTTGGCGAGCGGCAGCTTGGCGACGGTGAGCTGGTATTTGATGGAGCGGGCCTGCTTCTCGGCAATCTCGGCCGACAGGAGATCACCGACGATCCTCGGCGGCTCGTGCTGGCGCTTGATACCCGTTGCCATGACCTCGTCATAGGCGCTGCGCATGCCATAGAGCTTCAGCGTCCCCATTAGTTCCAGAACCTGCGTGCGTTCCATCAGCTTGCCCTCCTGAGGCTGTCGTAGCGGGCGCAGTCGGCAACCGGCTCATGCGCCAGGCGGAGTGCTTCCGGGGTAAGAATGGTGATTGCCGGCGCCGGATCGCGCTGCCGTGCAAGGATGTTGATGATGACGGCTGACGAGCAGACGTTCTGGTCGAGCGCCTCCTGGCAGGCCGCCTCGACCGCGTCGAGGCCGTCACTGAGAACGGTAGCCAGGATCGCCACCATCTGCCGGTCGCCATCGTCCGCGGACTTCAATCTGCGCCGGACCCGTTCCATTGCCGATGGCAGAACCCAGTCTTGGAACGGCGCCCCGTTGCGCAGCGCTCCGGGCTTGCGGGCGAGCACGGGGACATAGTGCCAAGGGTTGTAGATCGTCTCGCCGCGCGCGAACGAACGCACATGTTCGGCAACAATCACGCCATCCTGACGAATGACGATGCGATCGGCATAGGCCTGGATCTCGACCGGCCGGCCGACGGCGGTCGACAGGACCGAGTATTTGTTGTTGTCGAAGCGCACCGTGCAGGTCTTCGACACCGAGGCGGGAACCGTGTGGAAGCCGTCGAAGGGGCCGCGATATTCGACCAGTTTGTCGCGCTCTTCCTCGAACACGTTCCAGATCGTGCGCTCCGGCTGGTCGATATGACGATGGGCTTTCGTGTAGGCGATGCATTTGTCGAGGAGCCAGGCGTTGAGTTCCTCATAGGATTTGAAGCGCAGGCGCGGTGTGAAGAAGCGCTCGCGCACCAGGCCGACCTGGTTCTCGACCTGCCCCTTCTCCCAGCCCGACGCCGGCGTGCAGGCGACCGGCTGCACCAGATAATGGCTGCACATCTGTAGGAAGCGACGATTGTATTGCCGGTCCTTGCCGACAAACACCGTCTCCACCGCCGTCTTCATGTTGTCGTAGATGCCGCGCGTGCAGGCGCCACCGAAGAAGGCAAACGCCCGATCGTGGGCGTCGAACACCATCTCCTGCGTCTCGCGCGGATAGGCCCTCACGAACATCATGCGGCTGTGGCAGAGCCGAACATGGGCGACCTTCACGGTCACCGTCACGCCGTTGATCAGAACGATCTCGTGGCTCCAGTCGAACTGGTAGGCCTCTCCCGGCGCGAAGAACAGCGGCACATAGGCTTCCGCCGTTGCCGATCCTTGCGCCTTCGCCCAGCCCTTGGCGTATCGACGGACCGCATCGTAGCTGCCTTCATATCCGAGCCCGCGAAGCTCCTCGTAAATCCGGATCAGAGTCAGCCGCTCGCGCGCCGCCTTGCCGTGGTTGCCACTTAAAAGCCCGTCGAGCTGATCCTGCCAGGGGCCGATCTTCGGCATCGGCTGATGCTCACGCTCGTAGCGGAACTCCGTCGCGTCCGACCGCAGCACCTTCCGGACAACCTTCCGCGATATCCTCAATTCGCGGCAGATCTCCTTGATCGACTTCCCCTGGACCAGCGAAAGCCGACGTATCTTCGCAATCGTCTCCACAACCAACATCCAAAACAAATGCCTCCGATCAAACCGAAGGCAGTGTGACAACCCTGCGTTACAGGGGTCCTTTTTGGACGCCGATCACCCCTGAAACGGGGTCCTTATTCCACGCCGAAACACAGTTTTGTAGAATGGTTTCATCCTCCTGAGCCCTTGCCCGCCGCAAGCGGGATATTGGTGCAGCCGTACTGAACGGCGACCGCATGTGAGGTTGATCGTGCTCGGAGACGGCCGGTCATGCAAATCGGGCTCAGACCTTGGANGTTCTGCTCATGCGTTGCTGAATTTAATCCTTGACCCCAAGAAGCCCATGTGAGGCCAGGTACCAGCGCACGCAAAGCAGGATCACCGACTGGTCGAAATGGCGGCCCTTGAACATCACGTGCTCCTCCACAGCTGAGGCGTGTTTCTTGCCATGCTCCGCTTACCGAAAGGTTTGCGACAGAGCCAGGACTCCCGCCGCTCGCCGATGCATTTTGGACGCAACCGCATCGAGCCGATGTGTTCGAGACGCTTCGCGGCTGCAGTCGCCGAACGATGGCGTGGTTATGCGACCTGTTCGGCATGGCTACCCCCCGTCCAGTCAGGCGTTCACGAAGGAGTTCGTCGAGAATTCGTGGAGAAAGTCCGCCACTTATCGTTGGCGAGGGCTTTGCTCCGGAGTGGCGATCGGTGCGCTGATCGCAGGCATGCTCTGGCCAAAATCGAATCCCATATCGCCGATGCCGTCGCGAAAGGCCGCAGAATTCGATGCGGGGGCAAACGCATCGGCGCGAATGGCACGTTTTTCGAACTATCGGTCCTGTCTCCAGCGAGATGACATCGCGCAAGAAAGAGACATTCGGGCGGTTGGGCGCCTGTGATTGCTTCGACGATGCGGATCAGGTCGTGCATGAGGCCAACGACACGATCTACGGCCTTGCCGCCCACATTTGTGCCTCAAACGGAAGCGTGTTTGGCGTGTGGCCGAGGCCTTGGAATATGGCGTGGTGGGTATGAACACGGGACGCATGTCGTCGGAAGCCGCGCCTTTCGGCCGCGTGAAGCAGTCCGGCATCGGGCGGGAGGGTTCCCGCCATTGCCTCGAGGACTACCTCGAAATGAAATACCTCTGCACGGGCGGCATCTGAAGCATGGGCTTGCAGGGCTCGCAGGCCGGTAAACCAGCGAGCCATCTCCAAATATCTGAATTGTGGATTGCTCCTCGACGGGAGCTGAGGGGCGGCTCCGCAAGCCTTACGACGCTCTTTGCGAGCCGTAGCTGCCGAGCTGGCAAAAGGCCGGGCTACGTCGCGCCNCATTGTGATGCCGTTAGGGGGCGTCCACCCCATCGATTAGGCCAAAATGGCATGGTGGGTATGAACACGGGACGCATGTCGTCGGAAGCCGCGCCTTTCGGCCGAGTGAAGCAGTCCGGCATCGGGCGGGAGGGTTCCCGCCATTGCCTCGAGGACTACCTCGAAATGAAATACCTCTGCACCGGCGGCATCTGAAGCATCGGCTTGCAGGGCTCGCAGACCGGTAGACCAGCGAGCCATCTCGAAATATGTGAATTGTGCATTGCTCCTCGACGGGAGCTGAGGGGCGGCTCCGCAAGCCTTACGACGCTCTTTGCGAGCCGTAGCTGCCGAGCTGGCAAAAGGCCGGGCTACGTCGCGCCAGCGCAATCGGCGCGCAGAAAATTAGGCCNCTCAGCTGATCTGTGGACGTGAGGCTAGCGTGAACCGGCACAAATTTGACCTATCCAATGTAACAGCTTGGCGGCAGGTGCAGCTCCCGGCATCTCAAGAGCAAGCGGCACAGGCCGGGCAAGAGGGCTTTGAGCAGCGCTCGGGCGAGGCGCGCCGAGCCGCTGCCCAAATTCCCGCCCCCGGGCGTTCCGGCTCTGCCAGACCCGTTCCATCCTCATCCGTCTCAGGGAGACCTGAGCCTCATCGAAGCCGCGGCC
>NZ_AYWU01000076.1:0-5204 GCF_000502375.1 Mesorhizobium sp. L48C026A00
TTGGAGCCGCCTTCTGCGCCGGGTACCAAGCGTCAGGTTTTCATCACTAGTGGTCATGGTCTGAGTTGAGTCCCGTTGGCTCATTTCGCGGGAAGATCTTCGGCCGTCGACGCTTCGATGCGTTCGGCTACCAGCTCCTGCAAACGCCACAATTGGCTGTCGTGAATCCCCATACCTTCAAGGTGACTTACAGTGCTGTGGAGATAGTCGGCCATGGAACCCCACGGACCGCACGCGACCGCGAGCGCGTCGGCGATCTGTTCCAGCGACAGCCCGCGGACANTCGGCCATGGAACCCCACGGACCGCACGCGACCGCGAGCGCGTCGGCGATCTGTTCCAGCGACAGCCCGCGGACATAGCGTCCGCTGTTCCGGTTAATCACAAAGGTGATCGCGTGGAGCGGTCGGTTCTCGCTGCGAACATTCACCCAACGCGGCGAATGAGCGGACGGCTTGGCGCGCATCTCACGACGAAAGAGCCTGCCGAGATTGGCCTCGATAGCATCCGGCGGNGCGCCCTTGCACTGCCCGCCACGGTCGAGCGACAACATGAGACCGGGTTTGCTGTCTGATCCTCGAAACCACCGGTCCCAACCCAGGCAGAAGGAGCGGTGCCACCCGGGCACGAAGCCCACCCGCTGCTCCGCGAAATCACAGGCCGGGTTCCACATCAGCGATCCATAGGCAAAGAGCCAGACGTCATCAGCCGACGGTGCGGCGGCAAGTATCGCCCGGACAGTGTCATCATGGTCGGCGTCGGACGGCGCGGTGAAGGGCTGTGGGAGAGAATCGTCCACGCTGAGGACTTTGGCGACCAGCTCGGGCGTTAGCCGCATTCGACTTGGTTTCGGGACCATCGCTCGCTACACTCGCAGCAGTCGACCAAGGCATCAAGTGTCAGATTCGCATCACGGCGTGGCAGGGTGTGCCACACCCCTGACAAGATCGCAGGTGTTCCGAATGCCGGCCCTTGCACACAGGCGGACCGAGAGCGTTTGGCCATCATATCAAATCAGCAAAACAAGGCTGTGTCCGGCGACGCCTTGGGCGTATTTCTTATAGGCGTGCCCGTCTCACCACGAAACCGAGATCGCAATTCTCAAAGGGCGGTGTGGCGCGCCAAAAACCTAGTCCGCCCTGTCGCGCAATGGCACCCGCCGCTAGGCTTCCAGAATTTCGTCACCGGTCGACCTTGTCAATGTTGACCGCAGCGGTCGCAAATTGCCCGTCACGGTGCGTGCGTCATCATCGACGTGAGCAACCTCGCCAGTTAGGTCGATCCTCTAACCGGCCTTCGCCTTGCTATCGATGATAGAATGCGGAAAATTGTAGGTCGGAATAGTGACGCTAACGCGGTCCTCGCTGATCTGCCTCAAAACATTGGCAGTGATTGCCGCCTTGTCGCCGACGTCAATGTCCCGCGCCATGCCGAGAATTTGACCGAGTGCTGACCTAGCTTGAGTGGCCCGACAGCCTATCGGGGTGACCAGCGGGCCGCAACATTCGTCGGTTCACATCACTGAGCGGCAGTAAGATCAGCACAACGACTCACACGGTATTCCATCGCTGTCCCGATCGAGCTTGCCGCCCCAAGAGCAATTCTCAAGATACCACCGCGCCTCACCGCAAGAGCTGATTCGCGAACACGTTAACCGCGGCTGGCAAGACCAACTCTGCGCGAGCACCGTCGGCCGGGTCGTCATTCGCGAGAATTGCGTCCCCGTGCTCGAAATAACGTTCCGCGGTTTGTTCGTGTGTTCCCCGCGTAACGGCGAGTTACTCACGGACAACACTGACAGCGCCGTCACCAAGGTAATCACTGATTGCTTCATAGTTCCCCCACGCCTCGCGCCCTTCGCATATCGCCCACACGACCATGGACTTACAAAGCGGCCTCCCCTGCCCCAGATTCCTATCGCTTCGATCGTCGCCACCCCGCCGAACGGGCATCTGCTTCTGAGCAAAACCACCGTTCGCCTTTTGATTCCGAAATCCGGGTCGCGTCGTAGAATTTCTGTCCTGGCAAGTGATAGATGCGCCCGCCGTCGGCTGAAATGTTGCCTTTTATCTTGCACCCGATGTTGCCGGTGGCGAAGAGCGGGGCGCTCGTCGACTTCTCGATGGCAATGTGCTCAGCCCGCCACTCCCACGGCACCTGGAACGATCCCGACCAGATTCCGCGCGCCGCTGCCTTCGCGAGCGCCTGCTGACCTGCATAGGCGCCGCTGCTATATTTCGGCCAATCGAGGGCATGGCCGTTCTCGACCAACCAGCCGGCGATGTTGACCCCGTCGCCACGCGAGCAGTTGCCGACATAACGGCCATAGCTATCCCAACTGGCGAACTCGCAGCGCACCGAGCGGGATTCGGAAAGAAAGCCGTCAAGAGCCGCGGCTGCCTTCGCGCCGCATTGGTATCGGAAGCCCCTCGCGTCGTCGCATTGTTGGGAAGACTCGGGCGCATCAATGCCATTGAAGCGGATCCGCTGGCCGTGAATTTCGATCGTGTCGCCGTCGATCACAGATGCGATGCCGGCAATCGGATCCGCACCAAGCATCGAACCCAGCAACGGCGTCAAGGATACCGCAGGCCCGCCCTCAAAAACGAAATAGCCGGCGATCCCCAGCGCCGTCACAATCGCCAACAGCCTCTGCGGCTGTCGAAAGGCCGACCGCCTAGCATTTCGTTTTAAACGCATGAGGTATCCCCCGACACCATCGGAGGATCATGCCGTGATTGGCCCTTGTTGTCGAATCCGTCCAGCGAGCGGCCGAATGCAATGCTTTGCTGAGGCCCCGCGATTAGCAACAGCGCCGTTCGTGGCGGATCTGAGGGAGAGATGGCGCGCGGGCATTCTAATTCCGAGGACTGCAGCGGCTCGCTTTTGCGGCCGCAACGGAACCTTTATCGGCCGCTAATCTTCATTCACGAGCAACAGATATTGTCCCTTGGTGTCTGCTGAAGACCAGGTGGGAACTTCTTGCCGTCTACCTCGATACGCAAAACGGAATACGATCCGGAACGCAGAACCCTTTCGGTGTGGTTCGTGGCCAGCGGTAAATGCCTTCAGTTTGAGGACGTGCCGCCGGAGAGCTTCGCCGAGTTCCGAGCCGCCTTCGCCAAGGGCCGCTTCTTCAACGATCACATCCGAAACCACTTCCGCTACCGTTTGGTTGGTTCCCAATAACGAGCTTCAATGGCCCAATCTGTCTAAAGCCGATGGAGAGGTTCTAATCATTCCTCGCGCCTGCGATTCAGCAACGAAGTGCGGTCTTTTTGGTGTATGATAATGCCGCACGAACAAAATCTCTGGGCGAAGGGGGTTTGTCATGCCGATTCGTGGAAGAGCCGAGGATGTGGGTGTCTTCAACCCGTCCGAGCTGGCGCTACTTGGCCGCGTGTTCAATCGCTTGAGGATTGACGGTCAATCGGAACAACAACGCGAAACGCTCGCGTCCCGAATTATTGCCAATTACATGGCCGGAGTGGTGGACGAGGAAGAACTTCTGTCGGCTTNCGAAACGCTCGCGTCCCGAATTATTGCCAATTACATGGCCGGAGTGGTGGACGAGGAAGAACTTCTGTCGGCTTCGAAACAAGCGCTGGGGCGGTAAGCGACTGGCATGACCGGAAATGAGAGCCGGTCAGAGAACTCGATCGAGCCGCCGCTGTGATCCCGCCTCTACCAAACATGTGAGCATCCCCTAATTTACTCATCATGAGACTCCTCTGGTTCTCTCCCTCCGTCTACGTGAAGGCGAAACCTGTCGAGGGAGCCGCTGAGGAACTCGTGGCGTGGGACACAAAGGGCTCGAAATGGACGAAGGCGGTCCAATCCTGCGTGGGCGCGTTCGAGGGCAGAGTGCCCCCAGGCGAGCGTGTATCTGTCGCCTGAGTAGGAGGTGCCATGGCAAGTCTTTGGTTCGTCCCTCCGGTGTTCGTGAAGACTGAAACGGAAGGTGCCAGGCATGGCTGCAGCAATGCGAGGGCAGCCCTTGAGCAGCTCAAGACGTGGACCCGGAGAGGACCTCACTGGCACAAGGCGTGGACCNGCCTGAGTAGGAGGTGCCATGGCAAGTCTTTGGTTCGTCCCTCCGGTGTTCGTGAAGACTGAAACGGAAGGCGCCAGGCATGGCTGCAGCAATGCGAGGGCAGCCCTTGAGCAGCTCAAGACGTGGACCCGGAGAGGACCTCACTGGCACAAGGCGTGGACCCTCTGCCTGTCAGCACTGGAGGGCGATCCGATTGACCCTCACGTGATCCGAAAGGCTTTCGTGGCTGCCGCTAAGGAGGCGGAGATGTATCTCTCGCCTGAGTAGGAGGTATCATCCATTGGTTTCACCCTCCGGTCTTTATCGAAACCGACCAACCTGGGCTCACCTTCGTCTGCACCAATGTCGAGGGTGCCGCTATAGAACTCATGAAGTGGACCAAGCGGGGACCTAAGTGGAAGGCGGTCGATGTCTGCATGGGCCTCATTGAAGGCGAGCGCACGCCCGCCTTCGAGGTTGCTGCCAAGGAGGAGGGGCTGCTACGCTCCTCCTCTAATTAGGCTCGCTTTGCGTGGGCGCTTGTTGAACACCGGATGCCGCAGAGTCAGCTGCGCTATTTGCATGCGAGCACGACGTGAGCCTCTTGGGGGAACATCAGCTCTCCTGCAGTTGAATAGATTGCCAGCGAGGAACTTACATCACCCATGATTGCTGCGATGACTGCGTCCCGCTGTCCGGCATCCATTCCGCTGACCAGCCCAGCCTGCGGAGTCGCTGCCAGCTGTAGTCGCACATATTCCTTTGACGAGGGGAATCGGATGTTCTGTTTCGTCGTGTGGATGGTCACCTGACGAAATCCCGCCCCGGCCACCAATCGGTAAAGCTCGTCCGCATCGGCGAGTGAATGCTCGGACCGTTTCGTTGCCGAAGCGCCTGGNGATGGTCACCTGACGAAATCCCGCCCCGGCCACCAATCGGTAAAGCTCGTCCGCATCGGCGAGTGAATGCTCGGACCGTTTCGTTGCCGAAGCGCCTGGACCGAGATGGCGATCCAAGGCGTCCGCCAGCGCCTTTGCCGCAGGAGTGCGCTCAATAGCGCTGAAAACGCTTAAGGCCAGTCGGCCGTCAGGCACCAGCACCCGGAACATCTCACGTAGCGCACTCGATCGGTCCGGAAAAAACTGCAGTCCGAGTTGGCAAAGAACCAGATC
>NZ_AYWU01000077.1:0-4390 GCF_000502375.1 Mesorhizobium sp. L48C026A00
ATGCCGCCATGGACGAGGCGGAACGAGCCCGGGATACTTGCGGCGAGATCGGAAA
Organism: Mesorhizobium sp. L48C026A00; assembly: GCF_000502375.1. Lineage (NCBI taxonomy): Bacteria > Pseudomonadati > Pseudomonadota > Alphaproteobacteria > Hyphomicrobiales > Phyllobacteriaceae > Mesorhizobium > Mesorhizobium sp. L48C026A00. Next base: position 56 of record NZ_AYWU01000077.1, read on the forward strand.
GGAGAGGGCGGCGCGCGGCCTCTCCCGCGACGTCGATCCTGAGGATCGCTTCCTTGCCGGCCGAGGGAGAGAGCCTGGCCGCGATCTCGTCCGGCAATTGCGGGCGGATGCCGCCGAGAAGGCTTTGCGTTATCCGCGATTGCGGATCGGCGAAAACCGACCAGACGCGTCCTTCCTCGACGATCCGGCCGGCGTCGATCACCGCCACACGGTCGGCGATCGAGCGGATCACCTCCATCTCATGGGTGATCAACAGGATGGTGAGCCCGAGCCGCCGGTTGATGTCCTTGAGCAGCGCAAGGATGGAGCGGGTGGTCTCCGGGTCGAGCGCGGAGGTCGCCTCGTCGGAAAGCAGCAGCGCGGGGCGGGCCGCCAGAGCCCTGGCGATGCCGACGCGCTGCTTCTGCCCGCCTGAGAGCGAGGACGGATAGGCTTTTGCTTTCTCGGAAAGTCCAACCAGATCGAGAAGCTCGGTTGCCCGTGCTAGGCGTTCCGCCTTCGGGCGTCCCTCGATCTTGAGCGGCAGCGCAACGTTGTCCTCGACGGTCTTGGTTGAAAGCAGGTTGAAATGCTGAAAGATCATGCCGATGCGCCGGCGCAGCGGCTGTAGTTCGCGCTCGCCGAGCCGGGCAATGTCGCGTCCCTCGATAAAGATCTGCCCCGAATCCGGACGCTCCAGACCATTGAGACAGCGGATCAACGTCGACTTGCCGGCGCCGCTGCGGCCAATGATACCGAGGATTTCGCCCTTGCGGACGGTAAGCGACACCCCGTCCAGAGCGGGCGTCGAGCCAAATCGGCGCTTCAGGTCGATCAGGCGCACAACGTCTTCGGGCGTACCCGGGTCGACGTGGGGAATATGTTGCGCGTCCGCGGGGAAATGCTGGTTCAAAACTGTTTTCCTTCGGGCGTCCAGGGGTCATTGCAGGACATATAGCGCGACGGCCCGCGTCTTCGACGCGAGCCGCCTGCTCTTTCAGATCGCCATCCAGAGTGGCGGGCAGCAACTCAATAGGCGCTGAGCCCGGTACCCTTGTAGACGCGTTCGAATTCGGCCTTCACCGTATCGTTCTGGTAGGATTCAACCAGCGTCTTCACCCACGGCTCGCTCTCGGCGCCGGCCTTCACGGCGATGAAATTGCGATAAGGATTGTCCGCGATCGGTTCCTGGGCGATGCGGTTTTCTGGCCTCAGGCCGCTCTTCAGCGCCCAGTCGGTGTTCACCACCGCGGCGTCGAGGTCGTCGACGGAACGGCCGACAATGCCGGCGTCCAACTCCTTGATTTCCAAGGTCTTCGGATTCTCGGCAATATCGGTGGTCGTCGCCGGAATGCCGGTGCCGTCCTTCAGTTTGATGAGCCCTTCGTTTTGCAGGACGCGCAGCGCGCGGCCCTCGTTCGACGGATCGTTTGGCACGCCGATGATGGCGCCTTCCGGCAGATCGGCAACCTTCGCGTATTTCTTGGAGTATAGCCCGATCGGCCACACGCCGGTGTAGCCGACCTGTACGATGTGGTAGCCCTGCGTCTTGATCTGGTTATCCAGGTAAGGCTGGTGCTGGAAGGCGTTGGCGTCGATCTCGCCGCGCTCCAGCGCCTCGTTGGGCTGGGTGTAGTCGTTGAACACCACGGTCTCGATCGTAAGACCTTTCTCGGCCGCCTGAGCGGTGACGACGCGCCAGACATCTTCGTCCTCGCCGCTTATGATCCCGACCTTGATCGCCTTCTTGTCCTGCGCGAACGCCGGCGCTGGCGGGGCGACGCCAATGAGCGCGATTGTCGAAGCGATGATTGCGGCAAGGCCGGCGCGCCTCGAAATCGCCATGGCAAGAGGACGATGTGGCGGCTTTGTAAGTTCAGTCATAATGTTTTCCTTGAAATCAGCCAGTTGTGGGAAGGGATGGCAGCGCACTGTGCGCAACATAATCAGCATCTTCCTATATAGGGGTCATCTTCGCAAAGTATTACATTGCCGCGTTGGCGCGAATCCGGGAATATCATCTCAAAATTTTCGCTGCTGGTGGCAGAATAGACCTCGTATTCGCAATTGCGAGAAGCCCTTCGGTCGTCCATTTTCTGGTCGTGATCGCCAGCCCGACATTCGCAGTACTGTCAAACCCGGGGGTATCGACCCGCGCCAATCGCGTTCGAAGGATGAGCTTGCCCGACCTGCTCCTCGGCGGACCGGGGCAGCGTGAAGTCAGCAGCGTCAACGCTGCGTCGGCGGGAAATCAGGAGAGAGCTCGCTTCGTCGATCGCCTGTTCGCCCCGCTTGCGAATGACCTCAGAGGCAAGCGCACCATCCAGAAAGTCCTTGTCCGTCGCATAGACGGCGGTCGGCAAGACAAGCGCCTCGAAGAAAGCAAAGAGAGGCCTGAGCTGGTGCTCGACCATCAGCGCGTGCCGCTCCCCGCCACCGGTCGCGGTCAGAAGCACCGGCTTGCCGCGCAGCGCTGCCGGATCGACGAGGTCGAAGAAATGCTTGAACAGGCCGGTGTAGCTGCCCTTGTACGTGGGCGAGCCGACGACGAGCACCTCGGCCGAGACGACCGCATCAAGCACCCTTCGGCCTGTGTCGTCGAGGTCGCGCGACCAACGCGCCGTCCCGAGCGATGGGCCGACATCGTCCAGATCGAAGGTCACCGCCGCAAGGCCGTGCCGATGCGCAATCTCCCTGACGAAATGCTCGACGAAACCGCGCGTCTTGGATGGCCGCGTGAGATTGCCTGAGAAGCCGACGACGGTGGGGGTTGTCATGGCGGTCACCGGGTTTGCGGGTCCAGTACGACCGGGCAGCTCTCGTCCTTCGCCCAGTCGGCGAAGCTCAGATAGTAGGCGCGGACATCGTCATATCCTGCCCGGACCGCGGCGGCGGCCGCGAGTGCCGCGCGGCCACCACCGTCGCAATGGGTGACCAGGTGACGTCCGGCCCGGAACCCGGCGTCGGAGAGAAGATTGCGAAGGTCGCCGGCTGACTTCAGGCGGCCATCGTCGAGCAGGCTCTCATGCGGAAGCAACCGCGCGCCGGGCAAATGGCCGCCCCGTGCGTTGCGCCGCAGATCCGTGCCGGCGAACTCGTCCGCGGTCCGAGCGTCGAGAAGCCTGACGCCGTCCAGGTCGGCCTTCAGCGTCTGCCGGTCAACGAGCCCGACCGATCCCGATCCCGGTCGAGCCTGGAATGTCGTCGGACCTGAAAGTCCGCTTGCCTGCGCAAGCAGTTCCCTCTGTCCGCGGATGGCAGGCCATCCCCCATTCACGATGAGCGCCTCTGCCCCGAAATACTGCAGGATGAACCAGACACGCGCAGCTTCCGTCATGCGGCCATTGTCATAGACAACCGCGGGCACGGGGCCGCCCAAGCCAAGATAGGCGATCGCACGCTCCCAATAGGGGATGTTCTCGAACGAGGTCTCGCCCGACTTTGCTGCCGCCTCCCAAGTCTCGATCGGCACGCGAACGGCCCTCGCCGGGTGATCGGCCTCGAAGGCCGCAGGCTCACGCACGTCGAGCAGACGAAACCCGCCAAGGGATGGCAGTGCGGTGGGCTCGATTATGGGATCGTGTGGCATCCCTAGGACAACACGAGGCGCGACATCGAATTGCACCGCACCTGCAATTGCCGTGGGCAGCATTGGATCTCGCTAGACATCGGCCTTCGTCCCGTCGAAGCGCGTGAAGCTGAATCCTTCGAAAGGCTCGCGATACGTTTGCCGCTCGTTGCGGAGAACGCTGATCGCGAGCTCTTCGCCCAGCGCCAGCGACGCCGAGAAATCCGAGCGCCAATGGATGCCGGCCCAGTCGCGGCCGACGCCGTAGTTCCAGGCAAGCTTGTTGAGCTCGCCTCCGACAGTGAGCGGCTCACCCTGGTAGGGGATGAGTTTCGTCGGATCCTTGGGATCAGTCTGAACCGGGTTCGAAATCACGGCGTCCTCATCGAAGAGCGCCTTGAGGATCGTCACGTTGGACGCGGCGATCTGGGCNTCCTTGGGATCAGTCTGAACCGGGTTCGAAATCACGGCGTCCTCATCGAAGAGCGCCTTGAGGATCGTCACGTTGGACGCGGCGATCTGGGCGGCTCCGCCGGGATAGCTCGAGTGGATCGGCGCGCCCTCGGGGTAGACGTGCGACAGGAGATGGCTGCCGAACTTGCCGACGCTTCGCGCCAACGCAGCCGAGTTCAGGACGTCGCTGTGGACCGGATAGACGTCCACCTTGTTGGCGATCCGGTGATGGATCAGACCGCCATACGCTTCCGGCCGTAGGGTGCGGTGGACATAGAACTTCTGCCAGTACGCAACGCGGATGGCCAGCGAGGCGGTGATCGGCAGCAGGCTCT
>NZ_AYWU01000078.1:0-4252 GCF_000502375.1 Mesorhizobium sp. L48C026A00
GTCGCCGCTGTCGCCGCCAAAGGCTTCGCCACTGTCGCCGTAGCCGCCCTTGCCGTCGCCGCCTAGGCCTGCGCCGACAGCCACGCCGGTCGCGTCGCCGCCCTTGGCGTCGCCGCTAACCGCGATCGGCACGGCGTCGCCGCCATCAGCGTTGCCGCCGTCGGACTTGGCGTCAGCGGAGCCGACGACAATCGGCACGCTAACGGCCACACCGCCGCCCTTGGCATCGCCGCCCTTGGCGCTGCCGGTATCGGCATCGCCGCCCTTGGCGCCGAAGCCACCCAAAGCGACCGAATCGCCGGCATGGCCGCCGTCGCCGCCGGCATCAATGCCTTCCTCGGACTTGGCATAACCACCCTTGGCGTCGCCCTTGTTGCCGAAGTAGCCGTCATTCTTGACCGTCGCGCTGCCGAGATAGTCGTTGTCCTTCATGTCGCCGGTCTGGTTGATGATCGTGGCGCTGTGGCCATTGCCAGCCCCGGCAAACGCGCCGTTCAGGACGTCCGAGAAGCTGACGTCATCGCCCGGATCGAAGCTGATGTCGCCGTCGCGGCTGAACATCATGACGCCGCCGAGGCCAACATTCACGTCGTCGAGGTCAATGAAATCGTCGTCCGACTTTCCGTCCGACGACGCGCTGGCGCTAACACTGGCGTTAACATTGGTGTTAACGTTGTTGGTGTTGGTGTTGGTGTTGCTGTTGTTGCTGCTGTTGCTGTTGCTGTTGCTGCTCGAATTGCTGTTGTTATTGCCGTTATTGTTGGTGTTGTTGCTGGTCGAATTGGCCGTAGCGTCGCCAATGCCGATGCCAGCTCCGACACCCACACCTACGCCGACGCCGACACCGGTGGCGTCAGCGTCGCTCTTGGCGTCAGCGTCGGATTTGGCATCGGCTTTGGCGTCGGCGCTGGCGTCGCTCTTGGCGTCGGCGCTGGCGTCGCTCTTGGCATCGCCATCTCCGATATCGATTACGGTGTCGTCATCGGAGACATCGCCGATGAACTGCCAACCGGTGTTGGAGTTATTGCTGTTGCGAGTAGTCATTGTCGTTCCCTCGGTTAGAGGCCGCGACAACCGAACCACATTCAATCTGACGTGGTCTTGGGCTGCTCGCGGCCGTTAAGTTTTCTCGAAGTTTTCTCGGTAAGAGGCCGCGACAACCGAACCACATTCAATCTGACGTGGTCTTGGCTGCCCGCGGCCGTTAAGTTTCATGTGGTTGGTTTTGGATCGCCTGCGCCTAGGGGACTAAGGCCGGAGATCCGGTCATCGTCTGTTTGTATGGCGTCACCTCCCTTTGACGGGGAGCGAGGCAGCCAGATTGCGCACGAGTTACCGCCTGCGCCGCCCAACGGTGCGGTCGCTCGCTGCTCTCGTGAATCTCTGGATGTTCCCCAAACTCCCAATACGGAACATTGGAAGTCTGTGACCGTCAGCCGTAAATTGTAAGCTGATAGTTGGAGCTAGCCCGTTTGGGACGATCTGTTCGCCATCAAGGGTTAAATCCTGGGCGGAAAACCAGGTCGGCAGCAATCGTGAATGGCGGACAGTTGCGCGCCGCGTCGCGGTGTCCCAGCAATTGCCTAGCTCGTCAGGACTATATTTTTTCGCCTATTTTTGAGTTAGGAAGTCGTTAACGTGTCGTCCGGGTTAGGGGTTCCCGGCCTTTAGTGCTTGTTAGTAGACAGGTGGGCCATGAATGGGGTGGATGGGGTGGAGGCGAGCGGACGAGGTCGAGCTGATTCCGCCGATCGGGAATCCTGGGCCCGACGAACCTTGCTGTTCATCGCCCCTGACGACACGATCTCCGATAGCCTGGTGCATGCCGTCGAAAGGGAATTCCCGTGGATCGGGGCTGAGCGCGTTCGCGACCTGTCCGCCACCTGGACTGCCTTCGATCCTTCGGTTTCCCTCATCCTGATCGATGCGGTATTTCTGAGCGAGATCGATTCCTGTTCCGCCCAGCTGGCCCGCTTCCACCCGGCAGCCATGACCGCTGTGATGCAGGACGACGGCAGGAGGCGGCTTTTCCCCGATGAGGTCTTTGCGTCGCGAGTGGTGCGCGGCGTGCTTCCCATGAACCTGAAGCTGGATGTGTGGCTTTCCGTGATCAGGCTCATGCTGCGCGGAGGCGAATATTTTCCCTTAGCCATGTTTCAGTCGTACCTGAACAACGGCATGCCCCATAGCGAGGCGAAGGAGTCGAAGCCCGCCATCAAACGGCAAGCCGCACTCGAGGAGTCTGGCCAACTGACATGTCGGGAGAGTCAGATCCTGGAAATGGCGTCGCAGGGACTGCAGAATAAAACCATAGCCGCCGCACTTCGCCTTTCCGAACACACCGTCAAAATTCACATGCACAACATCATCAACAAGCTGGGCGCCCACAACAGGACTGAAGCCGCAGCCCTTTTTCATGCCCGACGGGTTGCGGCCGCTGGAATGGTTCCAGGTGCGGATCGCCCGGTGATCTCAACTCTCACGTGAGCAGGTCGATGCCGCGCTTCCAGGAGATTTTACTGCTTGTTGGTCAATTGAACTACACATGGACCAACACGGAAAGCTTGCTGATTTACCTGATTGCCGGTCTGGCGAAAGTAGACAAGGAGACTGCGATCGTCATTTTCCTGACGCTGAACACCACGCGTGCACGGATCGAGTTGGTCGAGCGGTTGGCGAAGATGGCCGGAACACCGGTTGAATGCCGACGCCAGGTTCTGGAGATCGCCAGTCAGCTTACCCGGCAGGGAAAGCTGCGCAACAAATACAGCCACTGCATCTATTCGTTCGACGAAACGGGAACGCATGCGAGCACGCAACTAATGCGCATCTTCGACAGCAAGGATGCAATCAAATATGGGAAGATCGAAGAACTCGACGATTCCGAGATGAAGAGGATCAGCGCCTCCATCCAGGCGATCAGCGCAATCAACAAGGATATTTGGCGGGTCGTCGAACGCAATTCCTTTCCGCATTGAATTGCTTGTCCTGTGACGCCGCGCATCGAGGTTGACATAGGCAGCGATCGGGTCCGGGCCGCCGTGACCTCTGCCTGGACGCATTATCGCGCAGAGCCGGTGACGGTCGCGGCCAACCGTCGGGCTGAGAACGCCAGATCGAAGATAGATCCGGTTTGCGCCCCCAGGAAATCGGCGGGCCGAAATCGACGCGGGGCGATCAAGGCACGGGTGTCAGGTTCTTATCCGCGTCCACTTGCCGTTTTCGGACTGGGACTGCCGAGCAAAATAACGGTAAGACGTCCGTGACCAATTCCTGATTGCGCCCGTTCTGTTATCCAGCACCAGATCGCCCTGGTTCGTCCGCACCGTCAGGACCGTATGACCAGCGCCGCCAAGCGTCGCAACGGTCAGCAACAGGGCGGATGCGGGCCACCCGCGTTTCAACAACTCGGCTTTCTTGAGGATGGCGAAATCCTCGCAATCGCCTTCGCCGGTCGGCAAGCCCCAAACGTCGGCTCGGCCTGCGGAGTCTCTGTCGCCTCTCTCCTTGATGCGGCGATTGACCGACTTGTTCACGCTCGCAAGTTCCGCTTCCAGCCTCGGCGTGAGTTCGACCGCTTTGACCTTGCCGCGGGTGCTGCACAGCGCCGGATCGCTGGCGCAGAATTTGTAGAAGGCGGCCGGTGCAAAGGCGTAGCCTTGCGTGGCCATCTTCGTTGCTGTTCCAGTTGTTTGATTGCTGCAGCCGGCCAACAAAATGGCCGCCGCGAGAAGCGCCGCTGAACGAATCACTGAGTGTCCCCTTTTGGTGGGTCGTGATAATCCTTATGGGGGTTGGTAAATCAATCCTGAGGATCGCGATTGCGCAGGAACAAATTGTTTGCCATACTTAACAAAGTGTTACCGATGGTCGGTAATATTGACTCTTCGCGCAACCAAAGGGGACGGGAGCGCCTTTTTTTCCCTCAAGGAGGAAGAAAATGCACCTGTACCCTGACGTCTCAAGCACGATTCTAAGAATACTGCTCCTTTCATCCGCTGCCTTCACGGTGGCAATGATCACACCGGCAACCGCACAGCAGAGTCAACGTCCTCGGCTTGCGGCTGCACAGTGCCAACCTCTCACTGAAGCCAATTTCGCGCTTTGCTGTATTGCAGCCAACCGCACCAGCATTCTTTCCGCCGCGCAAATCGACATGTGCCCGCCGGTTACCACGGCCCTTATCACCGCCGCCTTGAACGATGGCGGCGATGGTGACGGCGGCAATGGCGGCGGCAGCGGCGGCGGCAAT
>NZ_AYWU01000079.1:0-4181 GCF_000502375.1 Mesorhizobium sp. L48C026A00
CTTCCTGCTGGAAGGACGGGCTCGCGTGACACTGGTTTCAGCGGACGGCAGGGAGATAGCGTATCGCGATGTCGAACCGGGTGACATTTTCGGGGAGCTCGGAGGCATTGACGGGATTGCACGCTCTGCTAGCGTCGTCGCGCTGGAGGCAACCCGCGCTGCACGGCTGTCCGGCACAGCATTCCGGGATATCGTGATGACCCATCCGACTTTCGCCTGGATGCTGCTTGAGCATCTGTCTGCCCAGCTCCGGCGCATGACCGAGCGGGTATTCGAATACAGCACTCTGNTGCATGACGTCTCGGCACTACGGGCGCTGGTCGACAAGAAGGAATAGCGAAGGCTGTCGCTGCGGCGGGGGGGCGATACCGCACATTTCGTGCGACAGGCTTGACGCGTACCCGCGGACCTGCTGTGCCAACCAAAAACAGACCGCAACCCTTATTTTCCGGCAGTCCTGCCTTGATAAGGTCGGCTATCTCGCGGTCGATGATCTTCGGATCACTCTGAATCGAGGTGCACGCCACATTTTTTTCGCAATGAAGCCGGGGAGAGCTTCAAAGCCCTGGCAGCATTGGCGTGGACTCCTCCGGTCGTCCAAGGCGGCTGGCGTTGATGGACTTGGGCATGGGGAAGAGCAAGGCCCTGCGCGCCTATCAGCGGCGCACGAAGGCAGCCGACGCGCTGATCGCGTCGAGCTACAGCAGCACGTGTGCTCATGGCGCCGATATAGCGCGGCGTGCGCGTCGCCAGCGCGCGTTTAGGCCGGCTTAAATTAGCAGTCGCTCAGCACTGGTGCGATAACACCAGGAAGATGGGATTCACATTCGCCGCGTTCCGATCTAGAATCGCCCAACGCTTGCCACTGGTCGCTAACTCTCATCCCAAAAATCCTGCAGCGAGGCGTGCCGAAGGTCTTCCTCCCCACGTAGGTGCTTGATGCGGGCCTTGATGCCTGGCTTGACCCACTGAGTTGCCGGCCGCCTTGGCATTTCCTTGGGCGGTGGCCCAGCATGTTCTTGGACACGCTTCCAAAGCCGCTCCCGCATTTCGCGGTTGACGCTCACGAACGCACTACCGATTATTTCCCGGTGCCCGGCTCGGCCATAAGGGCGAAGGCCGGCTTGCCCCTCTCTCGTTCAACTCCGAGAAGTTCAAACTCGCTTTCGGTAAAGGATTTTGTCTTCAGCCAATTGGTGGTCGGGCCGCCGCGATATTTGCTGTCTCGACGCTTCGATAACATCCCCTCCAGGCCGGCCGCGTCGATCAGATGATAGATCGCATTTGCCTCGCCCGGCATTGTCTCACTAAACTGGATGCGGCTATCAGCCCCTATAAGGCCGGCCAGGATTTCCCGCCGATCCTCAAGTGCCATGTCGCGCAAGTCGTGGCCGTTGAGATGCAGCAGATCGAACGCGACGAAATAGAGGTCATGCTGGCGCCTGGTGATGGCCTTGCGCAGCGCGGCAAAATCCGAAAGGCCAGCCTCATTCAAGACGACGACTTCGCCGTCGATGATGGCGTTCTGTACGTTGAGACCTTTGGCTGCCTCGACCAGATCGCGGTACTTCGATGTCCAGTCTAGGCCGCGGCGGGTGAAGATCCGCACACCGCCGGCGTCGATGATGATTTGGGAGCGGTAGCCGTCGAATTTTGCTTCATGCATCCAGTCATCGCCTTGGGGCGGCTTTGCTACCAAGGTGGGCATCATCGGCGGGACAAACTTCAAACGCATGCATTGACTCGCAAAACCGCGATTTCAATTAGCATGCGCTTAATTAGTTCCAATTTTAACGAATCGTTGACCGCGCTGTCCCAGAATAGGACGGCGCGGTCNATTAGCATGCGCTTAATTAGTTCCAATTTTAACGAATCGTTGACCGCGCTGTCCCAGAATAGGACGGCGCGGTCAAACCCCAACCCGGGATTGCGCAGGCGGCTCCGGCAATCCAGCTCCCCCGCCTCACTGTCGGAGCCGCTTCCACACTCCTCTAGAATTACCAGCAACGGTTGAATCAACTGTTACCGCACTTGCTTTCCAGTGCGCTTTCCCAGTCGTTAAACTTTGATGGAACAGGGCTCTCGCCTTCACGGTTTGCCGCTGAGACAGTCCATCTCAGCGAGGAAGCATGGAAGCCCAAGAGAACATCCGCAACGCCTGGGCCGCCCTCAAGCTGGTTCGCATGGCTATTGAACAGACCTGCCCTGCTGGTGTGCTGCCGAGCGAGGAAGCTGTCCTGCTGCTCTATGGTCCCGAGCCGGTCCATGAGGGCGAGCGCTAGCCAAAGCCATCATTGAGACCGTCGAGAGGCTGACCAGTTGCCTACCGCGTTGATCCGCTGCCGACCGGCTAAGTGAAAGCCTGACGCTTAGCACCCCTCCGAACGGCAAGGTTGGGTGGAAAGCTGTCGTCCGTTTGCTCACCGGAACCAGCAGACAGCGCCATTTCCTGTCATTTGCGCTCGCGAGGCGAAGGTCGCGATCCGACCCGTTCAACGACATTAGTTTACGCCGCCCAAGGACCGCTTCGCACCCCTAAGTTGACACCTGCATAATCGAGCCGATAGCATTCTGCTCTCTGGGCAACCGCCTGGGCACAAAGAGTTCGGAGGGGAGGAAAGTCATGCCGGATGAATTCCAGTTGGCAGCGATGGCCGCCAAGAAGCTCTTCGAGCTGGTCGGGGGGGAAGGCAGCCGCCAAGATCATGGCCGAGTTGTTCCCCGAGAAGCCCCCCGCGTGGCTTCCCGAGGTATACGAGAACGTCGGGAAGATCGTAAACAAGGCAATCTTGACCAACGAGGTTGTGAAGCTTCAGGGCGACTTCTGGGGAATCAAGGAGCAGGCTGTCCTGCTGGATGCAGAGGCGGGAGGGACCGACTACAGACACACGTTGCAGGAGAGTGTGCAGGGACCCTTACTACGTTGCATCGGCAACATGATCCAGGACGACAGGGCCGAGCAGTCGCTGCCGCTCTATCTGATGGCGGGCAACCTGTTGCTCGCCATCATGAAGGACCTCGGCGCGAGCCCCAGTGCGTACGCCCAGCAATCGAAGGTGATGATCAATCACGCGATGACGACCTATCGCAACATCATAGACAAACGGGTCGCAGCAGTGCAGTGCGGCCGTGGAGACCCCCGCATCCGCGACGCGATGCACGACACGCCCGGCATGTTCTACGAGTGGCATGACACCGTCACGGACATCTATTCGGCCCAGCGCTATTACTTCGGCCTCGAGAACCAAGGTGAATGGGCGAGGTACAAAAAGCTCCAGTCCGAGGACTACGCGAGGAAAGCCATCGAGATGGACAAGGGCGTCCACCTTGGTGGCTCGGGCATGGCCTTCTACACTAGCCCGGACTTCAATTGGCCCAAGGGAATGCCAGGGAACCAGCATCCCCACAACTTTGCGTCCTACCTCTCCGGCATTCTGGGCGAGCTGACGGAGAAGCTGGGCGACCCGCCCAGCGTCTGCGACTATTGGGAGTTCGGCTACCTGCACTACGGCAAGGATGACAAGGCGGCCTTTGCCAACGAGTACGTCGACCGCGACGCGTTGAAGGCATACATCGCTAAGAATGACTTTAGGCCGACAAGCATGGCAGTCTACGGCGACTACAATACCTGCATCCCTTCGTGGAAGGCGCGGACCTCGATGTTCTCAGGTCAACCAGATCCAAAGACCGCGCATGTTTACTCGCCGATTCCCTCGTTCCGGGTGGAGGCGCGGGCCGGATGAGGCCAGCTTGGAAATTCTGAAGGAGCACGGTCAGCGGGCGTGCTTCGGTGCCGTTAGTCAATCTAATCTATGCCCAGGGGCTGAAGTCGCTGTGGCAAAGGCGGCCCGGCATCGGGTGCCTCGGCTGGGCCAGCAGTTCCGAAACGGCCCCGAGGCCGCCGATCATTCTGGCGTGTTCGCAGCCTGGCCCCCTGGCCAAGCTGGCATGAAGCTTCGGTCCCGATTCACACTCCGGAACCAACGGCCCGCAATCTAACCTTTTGTCGACCTTCACGGAGACCCAGTGGAACGTCGTAGAAGGCTATAGGCGTGAATCGACCAGTGCCAAACGAATTTCCGCAAAGGGTCGATTCTTGCCGTCCACCGGTACCAAGTGTCATGTGTGGATGCCCCCGTTGATGCAAGGGGATTTTGAACGTCGAAGGCATGTGATCGGGT
>NZ_AYWU01000080.1:0-8674 GCF_000502375.1 Mesorhizobium sp. L48C026A00
CCCTGCCGACGCCGCGCTCATCAGAGATTACACAGCGGCTCCCATCAAAGAGTACAAGGCAGCGCCGACCGGGCCGAATCCCGCTACCATTCAGACCTATGGATCTGCTCCTAGACGTTTCAGTGAATACCTGGTTGAAAACAAAAAGCCGGGGATTGCGGATCGGCTTCACGAGGGGTCGCTGGATGAAGATGCCAAGCGCTATAACAACTCCGGTGGGATCAGTGCACTAGCTCATCTCCGGAAGNCGCGAGAGTGGCTCCTCGAACGTGGCTAGAGCACTGGGTCGTCTCAAAGAGTCGGCGGGCGGAGCGCCAATGGTGGGCCGCGCTGCCCTGAATCCCCACCCTGTCGACGCCGAGCTCATCAGAGATTACAAAGCGGCTCTCATCAAAGAGTACGAGGGAGCGCCTGCGACCGGGCCGAATCCCAAAACCACTCAGGACTATGCGGCTACTCTTAGACGTTTCAGTCAATACCTGCATGAAAACAACAAGCCGGGGATTGCGGCTCGGCTTTACGAGGGGTCGCTGGATGAAGATGCCAGGCGCTATTTGGACTCCAGTGGTANACTCGGGCGCGAAATTGCCCTTGCTGCTCGTCCGGAAGACGCAGTCGGCATGGAGGCTCGTGCCATTGGGGACGCCGCTGCGCAGCGCAGCGGGCCGCAGGAGGCATTGGGTCGGCCAGAGAAGCCCCCTGGGAAAGCTAAAGACGGGCGGGTGCTCGGCGCATTGGAATGGCTAGGCGACGAACATATCCAGAGGGATTACCAGCTCCTGGAGCAGGAGTTGCAGGGGAACAATCCAGATCTCGCCGCCCGGACGCGGTTCGTGGATCCCCTCGTAGCCANTCCTGGAGCAGGAGTTGCAGGGGAACAATCCAGATCTCGCCGCCCGGACGCGGTTCGTGGATCCCCTCGTAGCCAATTATCATCTGCGCTTGGGCTCCGAGAGCGACAGGCTAAGCGCATTCCAGCGCATCGTCCATAATCAGAACGGTAACGACACAGCCGACTTCCTGTTCGTGCCAGTGAGCAATGCCGGTACGACTCTTGCGGAGCGCGGCACCCATTGGTCGCTGCTGTTCGTTGATCGCAGCGACCGGGAACGGCCGGTTGCCTATCATTATGANGGGAAAGCTAAAGACGGGCGGGTGCTCGGCGCATTGGAATGGCTAGGCGACGAACATATCCAGAGGGATTACCAACTCCTGGAGCAGGAGTTGCAGGGGAACAATCCAGATCTCGCCGCCCGGACGCGGTTCGTGGATCCCCTCGTAGCCATTTATCATCTGCGGTTGGGCTCCGAGAGCGGCGTGCTAAGCGCATTCCAGCGCATCGTCCATAATCAGAACGGTAACGACACAGCCGACTTCCTGTTCGTGCCAGTGNGGAGCGCGGCACCCATTGGTCGCTGCTGTTCGTTGATCGCAGCGACCGGGAACGGCCGGTTGCCTATCATTATGACTCCTACAACGGATGCAATGACACGCTTGCAAAAGAGCTCGCAGAAAATCTGGGCGCCAGCCTGGACACCAGCTCGCTCCGCATCGCCCAGCAGAGCAACGAGCGGGATTGCGGAGTCTACGTGGTGGACGGCACGCGGGCGCTGGTTGGGCGATTGCAAAGATGGCAGCCAGACCTGCCAGACCTGCCAGACNGCGACCGGGAACGGCCGGTTGCCTATCATTATGACTCCTACAACGGATGCAATGACACGCTTGCAAAAAAGCTCGCAGAAAATCTGGGCGCCAGCCTGGAGACCCGCGTGGGCTTATCCCGCATCGCCCAGCAGAGCAACGTGGTGGATTGCGGAGTCTACGTGGTGGACGGCACGCGGGCGCTGGTTGGGCGATTGCAATCGCAGCCAGATGACCTGAACCTCAACAACCTCGTCGTCAATCGGCAGGCACTACAAACCCGCCTCAGGGGTGACGATACATCTGGAACGGCAAATAATCTCACGAACTTTGAACTCATGGACCGACACGCCCGAGACGCGGTTAAGGAAAGCCCCGTTGGGACGTTTCACCAGCGGATCAAGCGGCTCGGCCAGTCAGCGCGANATCTCACGAACTTTGAACTCATGGACCGACACGCCCGAGACGCGGTTAAGGAAAGCCCCGTTGGGACGTTTCACCAGCAGATCAAGCGGCTCGGCCAGTCAGCGCCAGACGTTGCTCCCGGGGACCCATTTAAATTTCAAAGTCTTGAGAGCAAGGGGGACGCCGCTGCGCAGCACAGCGGGCCGCAGGAGGAATACAGTTGGCCAGAGTATCTCCCCCCTGGGAAAGCTAATGAAGACGACGCTGTTCTGGCATCGTCTTTCGTGCCAACTGGGCCCCATCACCAAGCCTCGGATCCCGCAGGGTCCTTTCGTCCCCTGAGCTGGAGCGACGGCGACCAGCGCGCGCCGGACGAGCGGATCGCTGCACAGGACAGGAGCAACCAGCTATCAAGCGAGGAGGTCCTCATCAACCGTGAGCATGATACAGCGGAGTTGAGACCAGCGAAGAGGCAAAGGNGGAGCGGACAAGAACACGCCGCGGCGCCGTACGCCGGAGGCAGTGGGTCGATGCTGGGTGCCTCGGTGCTGCAGCCGGGTCACTCAACAGCGCGCCATCATCATGCGCCGGATTCGTCAGTGGTTGATCTGAATCCCCCCGCACGGGTCGAGTTGCGTGACCATGCTCGTTCTGTGCCGGCGGCGGTGCAGCCAGATCGCCCAAAAGTGGTCTCCGGTCCCGACAAGCCTCCTCTTTATTCCAACGATGCGACCCTTGTCGAAGGGCTGAGGTCAGCACTCTATGCCGGTAAGATCGGGGAGATCACGGTCAAGCGCCATGTAGATATTCTTTTCGGCTTTGGTCATTGGCTCGTTGAAAATAACAAGCCGGGGATTGCGGATCGGCTTCACGATTCGTCGCTGGATCGGGATCGCAAGGAGTACGAGATCTGGGGTGGCGGCCCCTCGGCCGTGGCTGGGTCACTGGGTCGTCTCAAGACGTGGGCGGGCGGAGCGCCAGTGGCGGGCCGCCCTGCCCTGAATCCCCACCCTGCCGACGCCGTGCTCATCAGAGAGTACACAGCGGCTCTCATCAAAGCGTACGAGACAGCGCCGACCGGGCCGAAACCCCGTACCGTTGAGGTCTATGGGTCTGCTCTTAGACGTTTCAGTCAATGCCTGGTTGAAAACAAAAAGCCGGGGATTGCGGATCGGCTTCACGAGCGGTCGCTGGATGAAGATGCCAAGCGCTATATGAAAACCGCTGACATCAGTGCACTAGCTCATCTCCGGAAGTTCGCACCCGGGCGCGAAATTGCCCTTGCTGCTCGTCGGGAAGACGCAGTCGGCATGGAGGCTCGTGCCATTGGGGACGCCGCTGCGCAGACCGCGGCACAAGCTCATGGCCACGCAGGAGAGCAGGGACCCATCTCTCGAGCTCAACAAGTCGCGCCAGCGCCGTTTGAACGGCACTTGGGCAAGAAGCGCGAGGCCCAGGACGGACTGACGAGTACACTTGACAGGAGCAACCTCGTGAACAGCGGGGGCGTCATCATAAACAATGAACATTACACAGCGCTGTTGAGACCGGCGAAGAGGCAGAGGACTGATAATCCGCAAAGCCGCGCCATGGGGCGGCAACTGAGCGAAGCAACCACGACGTCCATCAGCCAAGCCTCCGATCAAGCCCGAGCGGACCTAATGGCTTCCTTCAGAAGCAGGGAGCGCTCCGACGCGGGGCGTTGAGCTCCATGGCTGGGGTCAAGCAGAACAGCTCTCTTGACGACAGAGGCGCTGATGCGATCTCCGGACCGGTAGCTCTCGCCGTAATTGGTCAGGCTGGCACTGTTGGAAGGCTTGATCAGCCTCGTCACCCCAATCTCCAGCATAGCTCACTGTCACGCGGCCANCAGATCAGTCGCCGCTGCTTCACGCTGAGCTTCCAGGCCCCAAAGCGAAATGAGCGCTGCTCTCTGGTTCGCGGATTAGAAATGCGCTGGCGTAGCGCTACTCGAATGCGGGCCAAGAATTCGCGCATCCCGAAAGGCTTGGGAATGAAAGCGGTTGCGCCGAGCTCCAGTGCAACCACTTTTTCCGCCTCATCAAGCCGGTCGCCGCTGATCACTATGATAGGAACATCCGATTTTGTCGCCAGATCGCGGACGATCGCAAGTCCATCCTCCCGGCCTAGGTTAAGGTCAACAACCACGAGATCGACTGGCTCATGTGAAAGAACATACTCAAACTGCTTGCTATCGTGGACTGCGGTTACCTTCAGGGCATGCATCGTGAGATACTCGGCGATGAGGCGCCGCATTGCGGCATCATCGTCAATGACAAGAACATGTTTCAACGGCACACCTTCAATCTTGAATCCCCTTGTCTAAACCTGTTGCCGAGCAACCCTGGGGCACCGACCCAGAACAGCTGCCCCTTGATACCACTCGCCGTTGCGTGCGGCCAATGTGAGGCCGTGCTCGGGTTCTGTCGCAAACTTTTCGGAAGGTCATTTGCTGCATGACGCTTGCTCTATTTTCCGGGAGTTTGTCATGTTCACAGGCCGCCATTTTGATCGATCCGTGATCCTGCTGTGCGTTCGCTGGTATCTTGCCTACAATCTCAGCCTGCGCGATCTGGAAGAGAGGATGGCCGAGCGCGGCATTCACGTCGACCATTCCACTGTCCACCGCTGGGTCGTGCATTTTTCGCCTCTGCTGCTTGAACGCTTCAACCGGCGCAAGCGCAGCGTCACTGGAAAATGGCACATGGACGAAACCTACATCAAGGTTCGAGGCCAATGGATGTATCTCTTCGTGCTATCGACAGCCTCGGCGATACGGTCGAATTCTTTTTCAGCGAGAACCGTGACCTGCCGGCGGCCAAACGCTTCTTACGGAAGGCCCTGCAGCGCCATGGCAGGCCGGAACGTATCGCCATCGACGGCAGCCAGACCAATCACGAGGCCATCCGACCTTGCGATCTTGAAAATCGCCTGCGGCATCGATCGCGACGAGCACTGAAGCCGATCAGAATCCGCAAGAGCCAGTATTTCAACAACCGCATCGAACAGGATCATAGGCGCATCAAGCGCCGCGTCCGGTCCATGCTCGGCTTCAAGTCAACCACAACCGCCGAAATTATCCTCTCGGGCATCGAGATGGTTCATATGATGCGCAAATGACAGGCCAGGTTTGCCTACAATCCCACGCCCTCCATTGCCAAGCAGATGGGGTTGTCTAATCGCCGCTGGGACGTCAAGCATGTAATTGCGTCGAGACGACGCTGCCGGGTGCATGGTTGTCTTCGCGGTCGACATCAGTCGCCGCATGATGGAGCTCCGCGGACGAGCCTTCAATGTGGACGACGCACTTTGCTGAGACAGCGGTGCAACCCCATCAGCGGAATGGCTCGGCTCACGTCCCGGCAGGGACGTCTCAGGCGCTCAGATCCTGAACGCTATTCGCAAGATTTCATGCTGTGGCGCCTGCATTTCGATCAAAGAACTCACCGGTCTTGAGCATCGAATGCATTATCACCGCCAGTTTGCGCGCCACAGCCACGGCAGCTCGTTTGAAGCCGATCCTCTCCCGGAGCTTGAGGCCCCACGTGCGCAGGCTGCTGTCGATCGAGCTGCGTGTCAGGATGACCGCCGCAGCCTCATAGAGAAGTCCCCGTAAATGTCGATCGCCGCGTCGGGATATATGGCCGTCATAATCGACTTCTCCCGATTGGTAGCGGCGAGTTGTCAGGCCGATCCAAGCGGCAACAGAGCGGGACTTCTTGAAGTTGCCCGGATCTTCAATGGCAGTGGCGAAAGAGGTTGCGGTGATGGCGCCGATGCCGGGGATCGACATGAGTATGCGGCATGCTTGGCTTTGACGTGCATCTGCGACAAGCTGGCGCCCAAGTTCGGCGGCACGGATGCGAAGGCATCTTAAACTTAAAGAGCGCGAGGCGGTCGTAGCCCGCTTGCCCCACGACGGTTCATGCCCGAGCGATTTTTGCCCACAGGTTCATTGNGTAAACTTAAAGAGCGCGAGGCGGTCGTAGCCCGCTTGCCCCACGACGGTTCATGCCCGAGCGATTTTTGCCCACAGGTTCATTGGCATCGTCAACTTAACGAAGCGTGGATACCGATGTGCGATGACGGGCTATGACAGAGCATGGCCCACTCTACCGCCGCCATCGCTTCCCCGCCGAGATCATCGCCCATGCTGTCTGGCTCTATTTCCGTTTTCCTCTCAGTTTGCGAATGGTCGAGGACTTGCTGGCGGCACGAGGGATTATTGTCTCGCATCAGACAGTCCGGCTTTGGGCAGAGAAATTCGGGCGGACCTTTGCCAGCGAGATCCGCCGCCGCTCAGCGGGTCGGCTGGATGACAAGTGGCATCTCGACGAGGCCGTCGTTTCGATCCGCGGCAAGAAGCACTGGCTCTGGCGCGCCGTCGATCAGGACGGTTTCGTCCTGGAGGTTCTGGTGCAAAGTCGTCGCAATGCCAAGGCCGCCAAGCGTCTGATGCGCAAGCTGTTGAAGGGCCAAGGCCGCGCGCCGCGCGTGATGATCACCGACAAGCTTCGGTCTTACGACGCTGCAAAGCGAGAGATCATGCCGGGGGTCGAACACCGTTCGCATAAAGGCTTGAACAATCGGGCGGAGAATTCCCATCAGCCAGTCCGGCGACGGGAACGGATCATGAAACGCTTCAAGTCACAACGCCATTTGCAGCGCTTCGTCTCCATCCATGATCCGATTGCCAACCTGTTCCACATCCCCCGCCACGAAATCTCCTCCAGCCATCATCGCGAACTGCGTTCAGAGGCAATGAACCTGTGGGCAAAAATCGCTCGGGCATGAACCGTCGTGGGGCAAGCGGGCTACGACCGCCTCGCGCTCNGTGGGCAAAAATCGCTCGGGCATGAACCGTCGTGGGGCAAGCGGGCTACGACCGCCTCGCGCTCTTTAAGTTTACGATGCCGCAAGGGCAATTTCGCGCCCGAGTGCGGCGTACGGCGGGAACCTCCGGAGATGAGCTAGTGCACTGATCCCACCGGAGTTGTTATAGCGCTTGGCATCTTCATCCAGCGACCGCTCGTAAAGCCGAGCCGCAATCCCCGGCTTTTTGTTTTCAACCAGGTATTCACTGAAACGTCTAAGAGCAGACCCATAGACCTGAATGGTACCGGGATTCGGCCCGGTCGCAGGCGCTGCCTTGTACTCTTTGATGAGAGCCGCTGTGTAATCTCTGATGAGCGCGGCGTCGGCAGGGTCGGGATTCCGGACCGGCTTCTTGCGACGACCCAGTGCTCTAGCCACGTCCGAGGAGCCACCCCTGCTCTCGTACTCCTTGCGATCCTGATCCAGCGACGGATCGCCAAGCCGAGCAGCAAATCCCGGCTTGTTATTTTCAAGGAGCCAACGACCAAAGCCGAGAAGAGAATTTACATGGCGCTTGACCGTGCGCTCCCCGACCTTACCGGCATAGAGTGCTGACCTCAGCCCTTCGACAACGGTCGCATCGTTGGAATAAAGAGGACGCTTGTCGNTGTTATTATCAAAGAGCCAACGACCAAAGCCGAGAAGAGAATTTACATGGCGCTTGACCGTGCTCTCCAATGCTGACCTCAGCCCTTCGACAACAGTCGCATCGTTGGAATAAAGAGGACGCTTGTCGGGACCGGAGACCCCTATTGGAGGATCTGGCTGCACCGCCGGCGGCACAGAACGAGCATGGTCACGCAACTCGGACGGTGCGGGGGGATTCAGATCAACCACTGACGAATCGCGCGCCGTTGAGTGACCCGGCTGCAGCACCGAGGCNCAGCCCTTCGACAACGGTCGCATCGTTGGAATAAAGAGGACGCTTGTCGCGACCGGAGACCACTATTGGAGGATCTGGCTGCACCGCCGCCGGCACAGAACGAGCATGGTCACGCAACTCGAACGGTGCGCGCAGCAAGGGCAATTTCGCGCCCGAGTGCGGCGTACGGCGGGAACCTCCGGAGATGAGCTAGTGCACTGATCCCAATGGAGTTGTTATAGCGCTTGGCATCTTCATCCAGCGACCCCTCGTGAAGCCGAGCCGCAATCCCCGGCTTGTTGTTTTCACGCAGGTAATGACTGAAACGTCTAAGAGCAGATCCATAGACCTGAATGGTAGCGGGATTCGGCCCTGTCGCAGGCGCTGCCTTGTACTCTTCGATGAGAGCCGCTTTGTAATCTCTGATGAGCGCGGCGTCGACAGGGTCGGGATTCCGGACAGCGCGGCCCACCATTGGCGCTCCGCCCGCCAACGTCTTGAGACGACCCAGTGCTCTAGGCACGTCCCAGGAGCCACCCCTGCTCTCGTACTCCTTGCGATCCTGATCCAGCGACGGATCGTGAAGCCGAGCAGCAAATCCCGGCCTGTTATTTTCAAGGAGCCAACGACCAAAGCCGAAAAGAGAATTTACATGGCGCTTGACCGTGCCGTCCTTGACCTTACCCGCGTAAGCTGACCTCAGTCTTTCGACAACGATCGCATCGTTGGAATAAAGAGGACGCTTGTCGCGACCGTCGGAGACCACTATTGGAGGATCTGGCTGCACCGCCGCTGGCACAGAACGAGCATGGTCACGCAACTCGAACGGTGCGGGGGGATTCAGATCAACCACTGACGAATCCGGCGCAT
>NZ_AYWU01000081.1:0-3676 GCF_000502375.1 Mesorhizobium sp. L48C026A00
GCGGCGGGCCGAAAGAGAGCAGGCCGATGACATTCAGTCTCCCGCGCTGAACTTGGAGCCGGTTCGAGATCCGGATACCGGTCATGCGATCTCGCCAGTGGTCGCCGCGGCGCTGTGCATCAAGCCGCGAGGCCTGCGCAGAGAGCGGCAGGCAAGAAAGGTCGATGCCCTGAAGCAGGGATCTGATGCTTTCGCAGAGATGCGCCGCCTGGCGATGCGCTTCAACGGCATCCTTCGCGGCAAGAGATCCGTACCACTGGACGCGTGGATCGACGATGCGATCGACCTCGAACTCATTCCGATCATGCGGTTCGCCCGTGTTTTGCGCAGAGACACCGATGCCGTCGACAACGCCATCGAACTGCCCTGGAGCAACGGACNGACCCTCAAGCGCGCAATGTACGGCAGAGCAGGTCCCGAACTGCTGAGAGCACGCATGCTGCCGCCGCGCCACACAAAGTGAGGAAGAACCTAATTAACTGCCAAGCGACACGTTGTCTGAAATTGGCCGGCCGAGGGCTGCTGCTGCAGAATTCATGCGGGCGTTCCAGTCACGGCCTTCCATTCGGCGATGGCTTGCAGGCGATGAACATGTATGGCGAGAGCAGAACGTTTGGGGCGGGGCGGGACGAAGAGGTTGCGGAGGGCTGACAAGGTCGAGACGAAGCGTTGCAGGCCTCCCGGCGATCGGACCCCCTGGATCATCCGCTCCCGTTTTCGCGGCGGCACATGGGAATTCTCCGCTCTGTTGTTCAACCCCTTGTGCGACCGGTGCTCGACGTCCGGCATCACCTGTCGCTTTGCCGCTCCATACGAGCGCAGCTAGTCGGTGATCATGCGCTTCGGCGCGAGCCCCTGCTTCTTCAACAGCCGCGTCAGCAAGCGCTTGGCGGCCTTGGGGTTGCGGCGGTTTTGCACGATTTCGTCCAGCACATATCCATCCTGGTCGACGGCGCGCCACAACCAAAGCTTTTTGCCGGCGATGGTGACGACCACTTCGTTCAGGTACCAGACATCATTCCGGCACGGCGGCTTGCGGCGCAAGCAGCGAGCGTAGTCCGGCCCGAACTTGATGCCCCACCGGCGAGCCGCCCGCATGCCGGCCGAGTCCAAGCTGATGGTGCAACAGCCCGCCATGGCGCCGGCCGACCAGATACAGCCGCAACAGAAAAACCGCGACCGCGTCGAGGACTTCAAGACCAATCCGGTGCATGCAGCACTCGAAGACCCGGTCTCGACCTTCTCGATCGACGTCGACACCGCCTCCTATTCCTTCGTGCGGCGTTCGCTCAGGGAAGGTGTTGTGCCGCAGGCCGATACAGTTCGCGTCGAGGAGATGATCAACTACTTCCCCTATGACTGGAAAGGTCCGGACGTTGCCTCGACGCCATTCAACTCGACCGTCAGCGTCATGCCGACGCCGTGGAACGAGCACACCAGGCTGATGCATGTCGCCATCAAAGGTTTCGACGTGAAGCCGGCCGAGCAGCCCAAGGCCAATCTGGTCTTCCTGATCGACGTTTCGGGCTCGATGAACGAGCAGGATAAGTTGCCGCTCTTACAGTCCGCCTTCCGGCTTCTGGTCAACAAATTGAAGCCCGACGACACAGTCTCGATCGTTACTTATGCGGGTCATGCCGGCACTGTCCTCGAACCCACCAGGGTTTCGGAGAAGGATAAGATCCTCAATGCCATCGACACGTTGGCGCCCGGCGGCAGCACGGCCGGCGAGGCGGGTATCAGGCAAGCCTATCGGCTGGGGNATAAGATCCTCAATGCCATCGACACGTTGGCGCCCGGCGGCAGCACGGCCGGCGAGGCGGGTATCAGGCAAGCCTACAGGCTGGCGCAGAAATCCTTTGTCAACGACGGGATCAATCGCGTGATGCTCGCCACGGACGGCGACTTCAATGTCGGCCAGACCGACGACGACGATCTGAAGCGGTTGATCGAAAAGGAGCGCAAGACCGGCGTGTTCCTGTCGGTGTTCGGCTTCGGTCGCGGCAATCTGAACGACCAGATGATGCAGACCATCGCCCAGAACGGCAACGGCACCGCCGCCTATATCGACTCTTTGGCCGAGGCCGAGAAGGTGCTGGTCGAAGATGCGTCCTCGACATTGTTCACCATCGCCAAGGACGTGAAAATCCAGGTCGAGTTCAACCCGCAAAAGGTCTCGGAATACCGGCTGATCGGCTATGAGACCCGCGCCTTGAACCGTGAGGACTTCAACAATGACCGCGTCGATGCCGGCGAGATCGGCTCCGGCCATTCGGTCACCGCGATCTACGAGATCACGCCGAATGGCAGCGGCGGCGAGCAAATCGATCCGCTGCGCTACGGCCAGGCCTCGGTGAACAATGGCGGCGTCGCCAACGCCGACGAATATGCCTTCGTGAAGATCCGCTACAAGTTGCCGAACGAGGATGCCTCGAAGCTGATCACCACGCCGGTGACATCAGCCAACGAAGTGGCTGATTTCAACCAGGCCAGCACCGACCAGCGTTTCTCGGCTGCCGTCGCGGCGTTCGGCCAGAAGCTGCGCGACGAGGATGCGACCGCGAAGTTCGGCTACGACAAGATCATGGAGATTGCCACTGCCGCTCGAGGAGCCGACCCGTTTGGGTACAGGTCCGAGTTCCTCTCGCTTGTGCGCCTTGCCTCGGCGCTCGGCGGCAACCGGTAGTGGTGATGACGGCCGGTCTCCTTCAGATGGGATCGTTCTGACAGGGGAAACCGACCTACGGGCGGGTGAGGCAGGCCGGCGAGGGGCTCATTCCTGGGATATGCACGTTGCTCGTGTTTATCTGCGGGTCAGTACGCAAGGGCAGGATCTTGATCGCCAGGAATCGATCATCGTTGAGGCGAGGGATGCCGGGTACTACATCGCCGGCGTCTACCGCGAGAAGGCATCCGGCGCTCGCGCCGACCGGCCGGAGCTGCTTCGTCTAATCGCGGACCTTCAGCCGGGGGAGGTTGTCGTTGCGGAGAAGATAGACCGCATCAGTCGCTGGCCGCGATGTCGCTAAGATCCACAACACCAGGTACGGCAAGACAGCACCCTTATTCCGAATTGTTTCGATCAGCTTTCAGCTTCAGGCAAAGGCAGACGCCGACGGCGTTGCCAAGATCGTGCTCGAGTCCATTCAGGAAATGTTGCTGAAGCTCGCCCTGCAAATGGCTCGGGACGACTTCCAGGATCGCCGCGAACGCCAGAGGCAAGGCATCGAATTGGCAAAGGCGGGCGGGAAATATGCCGGACCAAGCTGACTGGTGACACACGAACGCATTATTGTCTTCCGGTCTGGCGGCAACAGTATCGGCAGGACGGCAAAGCTGACCGGCTGCAGCGAAGCGCAGGTGAAGCGCGTCTGGGCTCGACATCAGAAGGAAAGCGGGAAGCAGGAAATGTTGTCGCAAAAGTTGAGTTCTGCGACGGTGCAAAAGTCGCAAAATCGTCGCGACAAAGGCTCGGCAGCTCCCCGAAGTAGCCATTTCAGATTGCTTGCAGGTGCGGATAAAGNGCTATGTAAATCAAGGGACCGACCTGCCGGGTGTCGATGCCGCCTTTGAAGCAGGCATCGTACCCGCTTACGCTGGTTTCGATGCGACGGCTGACAGTCTTCATGTCGGCCATCTTCTTCTGATCATGGCGCTTCGTCATCTTCAGCAGACT
>NZ_AYWU01000082.1:0-3218 GCF_000502375.1 Mesorhizobium sp. L48C026A00
GAGGTGATTGATGCCAAAGTTGCTGACCCAGGAGGTAATCTTCAGTGCCGAAAACTGGCCGGCTTTTGATTGGAATGGTGGCCGGCTTCAAATCGGAACGGTGGCCGGTCTTTGATCGGAATGGCGGCCGGCTTCACGTCGGTATCCGCAGGCAGTTGGCTTCTGGCGCGGCATCCTTCAACGCCGCATTGTCGAGCATGGCGTCGGCCAGAAGCCGCTTCAGCCGCGTGTTCTCGTCCTCCAGAGCCTTCAGTCGCCGAGCCTGGAGACATCCATCCCGCCGAAGCGGCCCTTCCAGTTGTAATCGAGGCGTCGCTGACCCCGTGCTTGCGGCACAGATCGGCAACCGACACCCCGGCCTCATGTTCCTTCAAAATTCCGATGATCTCTTCAGAAAAGCGGCTACGTTTNCTGGCGCGGCATCCTTCAACGCCGCATTGTCGAGCATGGCGTCGGCCAGAAGCCGCTTCAGCCGCGTGTTCTCGTACTCCAGAGCCTTCAGTCGCCGAGCCTGGAGACATCCATCCCGCCGAAGCGGCCCTTCCAGTTGTAATCGAGGCGTCGCTGACCCCGTGCTTGCGGCACAGATCGGCAGATCGGCAACCGACACCCCGGCCTCATGTTCCTTCAAAATTCCGATGATCTCTTCAGAAAAGCGGCTACGTTTCATGTCCTGGTCCTCTCGATGGGCCAGAACGAACGTCAACCGGATTAGATCAGCGGGGCAAGGTCACCGCATGTCGGCCATGAATACGCCAACCCAATTACATTGTTGGAAACAAGTAACTCGAGCGAAAATGTGCAATCTTTCTTTGGCACGTATCCTAATCGCGCAGNATCAATTTCCACGTCCTGGAATTCAAGAAAATCATTGTACAGTGGAAAATAGGCTTTATATACAGCCTCCTTCAAAACGAAGAGGTCCCGCCGTTGAAGCAGGCGTAGATCGTACGTGCGTTGCTCGTTAGGGGTGGCAATCAATTCGATCAGGTTCTCCGGCAGAGGTTCATTAGGCTCAATGTCGATGCCGAGAGCCGCAATCCTTTTCGTCCCTGCAATGGCGGCGGCTGCTACGGTATCGTGGTGCGCCAAAGATCCGACGACGCCGGGTGGCCAGATCGGAACACCAGAGCGCGTCTTTAGGATCGGCAGTTGTGGGAATCCCAGTTGGCCAAGGAGTGTTCTGGCGACTACTCTTGCAGCACCGCTTTGGCGGCGAACTTTGGTAACAGCGCGTCCCAACGAGGTAACTTCGGAAGCGTACAAGGTGGAGTCGTCAGCCGGTTCTATTGGACGGATGCCGAGGAGGATGTTCTGTTGATCAATGGTGATAGTCTCCATTCTATCTGGTCCCTTTGAGCTTTTCGAATGAGAAGCTCAGCCAATGCAGCTTGGCCTTGGAGTTGATCGACTCGGTCGTCGATCAGCAGCGGCGGCAGACCACATATGCTTCCCATCTTTGGATCACCGAGCCAGAACTCTCCGACATTTGGGGATTGTCGCGATCCGAGACTGAACCTCGTCTGGGTGCCAGAACCTTCGGTGCAGTTCGCTAGGGATCTTTTTCAAGAACCCCGGTTAAAGGCGTAGAAATGGCTCGGGCCAGAGCCTTGCGGTTTTCCAGAACACTCATCATCGTCACGTGGTCGCCTACAATCGGTACGGCAGTAATGGCCTCCGGACTCAAGACCCGGTCCCAGCCGCGCATAGGCGAACGTGCCTCTGGGCATAATGAACTCTTAGCTTGTCGTGCCCGAGAACTGAAGAGAGCCTCGGTGGCATAAAACTGATGTATCTCAATTGGCAGGGTTGGGACTTGGTACGCCTGCAGCGCCTCGTGAAACCGGGCGGTCCTTTCATACATCAAAACATCGTTATGGAGATTACGATCCAGAGGTATTGCCCCAATTTGCTGCCCCTTTTCAAGCAGCTGAGCGATTGAACTTTGTCCAGCAAATTGCTCCAGCACTTCGAAGCTCTCATCATCTAAGGATTCAAAAGAATCGAGCACCACGTCTCGTACCATTTGGATGGGTGATATCTTTGTCACGTTTGCAGGTAGCGTAACATCGATGAGAGCGATGAACGACACAGCGTCATCGAGACTCAGCAAGCGCTGGGCGATTGCGTAAGCCAAGATTCCGCCTGATGAGTATCCAGCGAAGCGATACGGACCCTGCGGCTGGATCTCTCTAATCGCCACGATGNGCCAAGATTCCGCCTGATGAGTATCCAGCGAAGCGATACGGACCCTGCGGCTGGATCTCTCTAATCGCCACGATGGTCTCCGCGGCCATCGCCTCAAGAGATGGTGGACAAACCTCATTGAAAGGCGGCCATGGTAGAGCGTAAATGGGACAGTCTATGTCCATTTCGTTCGCCAAACCGAGGACATAGGAACAATCGCCCGAGCCTGTGGGAACAAAGAAGAGCGGTGGCTGCGATCCGGTTGCTTGTACGGAAATCACGCCCGGACTACAGGGCTGTGGCTCCAAATGACTCTTCGATGCAAGTTCCTTCAGAACAGGGGCTTGGAAGAGGT
Organism: Mesorhizobium sp. L48C026A00; assembly: GCF_000502375.1. NCBI lineage: Bacteria > Pseudomonadati > Pseudomonadota > Alphaproteobacteria > Hyphomicrobiales > Phyllobacteriaceae > Mesorhizobium > Mesorhizobium sp. L48C026A00. The sequence continues at coordinate 2,543 of NZ_AYWU01000082.1, forward strand.
CGGCGGCGCTAAAGTTCAGCCCAAGATCTAATGCTCGACTGAGCAACTGCACCGCCAGGAGCGAGTGGCCACCCAGCTCGAAGAAGTGGTCGTGGCGCCCGATGCGCTCGACCCCGAGAAGCTCCGCCCATATCTCGGCCAGCGCCGTCTCGATCGCGCCGCGCGGCGCCTCATAGGCCGCCCGCGCATAGGCCTCGTCCTCCGGCGCCGGCAGTGCCTTGCGGTCGAGCTTGCCGTTCACCGTCAGCGGCAAGGCCTCGAGCCGCACGAATGCCGATGGCACCATGTAGTCCGGCAGCCGCCCGCTCACATGCGCGCGCAAGGCGCCGGCAAGCGCGCCGCCACCGTCCTCGTCCGAGCCGGCCTCGGGTCCACACACGACATAGGCGACAAGGTGCTTGTCGCCGGCCCGGTCCTGGCGCGCCACCACCACCGCCTCGCGCACCCAGGCGTGCTCGCAAAGCCGCGCCGCGATCTCGCCCGGCTCGATGCGGAAGCCGCGGATCTTCACCTGGTCGTCGTTGCGGCCCAGAAACTCCAGATTGCCGTCCGGCAGATAACGCGCCAGATCGCCGGTCTTATACAGCCGATCGCCTTCCACAAAGGGACTGGCGATGAACCGCTCCGCCGTCAGATCGGGCCGGTTCAGGTAGCCACGCGCAACCCCCGCCCCGCC
>NZ_AYWU01000083.1:0-3152 GCF_000502375.1 Mesorhizobium sp. L48C026A00
AAGACCGCTGGAAAGACACCGGAATCCCAGGTTTCTTCTTTACAGAACTGGACGAGGTGCGGCAGGTCGTCCGCGAGCTCCGCGACGAAGTCACCTCGGATGAGGATGAGGAGCCTTCATGGAGTCCGGTTCGCATCGAGCGGATTGAACTTCTCGCACCGACGACCCAGAACGTCCTGACCCTGCTCAACGAGGGGATTGGGCCGCTGATCCAGCGCTATGAGATCGTGGAAACCATTGCCTAATAACTAAGCCGATAGCTTTCCGGCAAGTCCATGCCCGGACACTTTGCTGACCTTCTGTTGGCCGTTTTCGCAGCGACGTGCGCACTGGGCCACTGGGTGATCGGCTCGAGCGAAAAGCATCTCTCCCGCATCTATGACGCCCTGAAGCTGCGGCTCAGATCGCAAACCCTCATCCATGGCGACGAGACGACTGTTCAGGTCCTGAAGGAAAAGGATCGAGAGGCCGCCAGCACCTCGTATTGTCCTTCGTGGCGCAGTCGGTTGGAGAAACGTAGCTCGATATGCCGAGATCGGAAAACTGCTCGCGCGTGCCGATCCGGCCCTTCGGGCCGACTGCCGTCAGAAACTGTGCCGCCAGAAAATCCGGATTGCGGGCGACGACCGCTTCGAAATTCGGCGTATTGTTGGCGATGCGCTCCACCTTCTTGTTCTCGGTTTCCAGTTCCGGGAGCACCGGCGACACCCAGATCGCGCTGCCGGCCATTCTGTCGGCGAGGCCAAGCATGAGCATGATCTCGGTGCTGTTCTGCCCCAGGCCCACGGCGCGCTGCGGGGCATGGTCGAAACGTGCTTCGATGCCGCAATTCTCAAGAACCAACGGATAGGTGGTGGGGGCTGCCACGGCAGCGGCTGGAATTGCCGCGACCAACGCAGCGAGAACGATAATCTTCATGTCCTGTCCTCTCTTGAAACTCGGCGATGCCGGGCAGAAAGGCAGGCTGGATCAGTGCCCCTGACACGGACTGATTGCATAACGGGCGATGAAGTCGCTTGCGTCACGGCCCTGCCGGAACCCTCGTCCGGTTTTTGGTTTCTCGCGTAACGGCAGGTCTCCTGACTCGCGGCTCATGCGCTTCACACCTCCTTCCCGTATCCCCGCGGGGGTACAGTGGCTTTAGGCGTGAAGCTCGCCGCTTACAGTTGCGAGGGCAGTCGTGGCATTGGTCAAAAGACCTCACCACATTCCCTTTTAATCTGCGGATGCAGAACCGTAACGCAGCCTTGATAGGCAACCCTGCGGCGCTTGTCAAAGCCAGGCGATCCAATCCTCATCCCAAAAGCGTTGGGTGGATTTTGGCGGGGTTCGACTCGGGTCTCCAACAGCACGGCGGCCCTTCGAAAATTCGGCGTTCGGTCAACGCTGGGGCAAAAATCATGGTGCAGTGCGGTATTGAACATAAATTCCGCTCTGTCGGTTTCATAATTCCGTTACGTCAGCTTCGTAAATGAACGAGACGGCATTGAGCAAGGCCGTCCAAAAAGGATGGAAAACATGTCCAAGATCGCTGACAAGACCACTGACACCATCGAGAACGCCGCATTTCCGACCTTCGACCCGTCCAAGGCTACCGACCAGTTCCGCGCTGTCGCCGAAAAGGGCGTCGAGCAGTCGAAGGAAGCCTTTTCGAAATTGAAGACCGGCGCCGAGACGACCCAGAAGGCTCTCGAGTCGACCTTCGAGACCGCCAAGACCGCCGGCAACGAGCTGTCGCTCAAGACAATTGCCGCTCTGCGCGCCAATGCCGAAGCCGACTTCTCGCACCTCGAAGCCCTGATCGGCGCGAAGTCGCTGTCGGAAGTCGTCGAGTTGCAGACCGTCTTCCTGCGCAAGCGCGTCGAGATGACCGTCGAGCAGGCCAAGGACCTCCAAGCCGTGACCGCCAAGGCCGCCGAGGAAGTGTCCAAGCCGGTCAAGGAAGCCTTCGAGAAGGCTTTCAAGGAACTCAAGGTCGCCTGACATTCTTGTTGGACCGCGATCTTTTCCGAAAACCGGTATCCGCGTTTCGGGATCGTGGACTGAGGCGACGGGAAAAGTACCGGCAAGGCGGCATATCCACCCGCCGTCTTCCGGGGCTAGTAGTGGCCAGCACCTCCTGCCGCCGGTCTTTTTCTTTTTGGCTGGCGGGCTTTGTTCAGCCGGACACGCAAACCCTGCCCGTACCGTTTGAGCAAGCATCATTTTGTCCAAACGTTTGAAGAACTGTCGCGTCGTGTTCGCGATGACGGCGACTGGTTCAGGTGCACGAGCATCGTGACGCCATAGAAGCCGACAGCGCGCGCGGCCCTTTCATTCGGCCGCAATCCGTTTCGGAGTCACGGCATCCGACCGGCGGCTCCATGAGTTGACGCTTCTCCGTATGCCACGCCGAATCTCTTCGTGATTTCGCCGGCGTCAAACAGCCGACACGTACCAGTGCTACCTATCGCTCGAATTTGCACGGAGGTCCGAAGATGCTGCACGTCGACCCCAAGATGCCGGCGACGGTTCTCACACTCTCCCCAGTTCACGGCAATAGAACCGTGACGACACACGTCCGCGGCACGAGCCTCAAGAACGCCGTCCGGTTCGTCATGGAACGCCTGCCAAACGCGGAAAGATCCCGGTCTCTTATCCGGACAGCGACGCATTCACTCTATTTTGCGGAGATCGAAGCGCTCAACCGGCGACCGGAATTTCTCGGTGAGAACACCGGCCCGACATCGGCGCCTATGAGACCTGTTGGAGGAAGAGAGGACATGGGAGTGGGAAAATTGGGCACTCCGGGGAGGAGCACGAAGCCGAGGTTTGAGTTAGGCTGTGAAATCGGCATCCACGGTGGACCGCTGAAGGCGACTACCGTTAACTGCATGAAGTTGCAGGCAAATTCATAACGCTGGCGGGGTCATCATCGGCGCTGACTATGACCCCCATTTCAATTTTCTGGTCTGTAAGTCAAAGCCCTAAGGTCCAATTGCGTGGCGTTGACCTGCCACCGAATTTTCATCCGGCGGCAATTAGAGCCTCGGCGGGTTGTACGCCGTATGGCGCGGGTTGAGCAACGGGCGATCGGCGGAGCTGGTCGGGGTTGTGCAGCTGATCGCCCGTTGCGGTGAGATTGGCGGAATAAGCCGCGGGCGTGATGTAGC
>NZ_AYWU01000084.1:0-3076 GCF_000502375.1 Mesorhizobium sp. L48C026A00
ACGGAAGACGCTGATGTCGTTCGGTTCCTGAAGCTTTTCACCGATCTGCCGATGGACGAGATCGAGCGATTTGGAAAGGCTGAAGGAACCGAGCTAAACGCCGTCAAAGAACGTCTCGCCAACGAAGCTACGGCCCTGGCACATGGAACTAACGCCGCCAAACAGGCGGAGGCCACGGCTAGCCAAGCATTCGGGCATGGCGAAGCCGCAGAGGGGCTACCGACGCTTCATCTCAATGACGCCGAGGGCTTGGCCGGAGTAGCCCTTGTGGATTTGCTGGTACGCGCCGGATTGACCTCCTCCAAAGGGNCCTCCTCCAAAGGGGAAGCGCGAAGGGCGATCTCGGGACGAGGTGTGCGGATCAACGGCAACGTCGTCGAGGTTGATACAATGATATCGTCCCAAGACCTCCCGATCCGGCTTTCGCTCGGCCGGAAGCGCCACACTGTTGTAAAGTAGGGTTTCNATGATATCGTCCCAAGACCTCCCGATCCGGCTTTCGCTCGGCCGGAAGCGCCACACTGTTGTAAAGTAGGGTTTCAGCAAATGCTGTCGCAGAAATTCTGCCCGCTTAGCGGGGTGGGCTCAACAGGTGAACGCAACACACTAGGCTTCGTGGACAAAGGTTGACGTGAGACTCTCGGATTGATTCAAGGCTTCTTTTTGGAGGAAGCCTTGGGCGAACAAATCGGTCTGACGGACGAGGAGTGGGCGCTGACGGGCCGTTGCTGCCGCCTGAGCGCGGGCGCGGGTGTCGACCGGCACAAGACAACCGGCTCTATTTCGAGGGCATGATGTGGATGGCGCGGACGGGTGCGCAATGGCGGCACCTGCCCGACGAATATGGCAAGTGGAACAGCGTGTTCCGCCGCTACCGACGATGGGTCGAAACGGGCGTGTTCGATGCTATGCTCGAAACGCTGGCCGAGCTGGTCGAGCGAGCCGGCACCGCCGACATGATCGACTCAACCATCGTCCGGGCGCATCACTGCGCAGTCGGCATAAAAAGGGGACTCAGCAGACAGAGGCGCTTGGTCGGTCGCGCGGCGGCTTCACCACCAAGCTGCATGCCCGCTGCGACGTCAAAGGCCGTCCGCTCGGCTTCGTCCTGACGGGCGGAGAAGCACACGACATCAAGGGCTTCGCACCACTGCTGCGGATGATCGCCGACAAGATCGAAGCGCTGCTGGCCGACAAGGGCTACGATGCCGACGCCATTCGGGAGGAGTTGGCAAAAGCCGAGATTGAGGCAGTCATCCCGGCCAAGCGCAACCGCAAGGACCCCGCGCCGCACGATGCCGAAAAATACAAGTGGCGCAACCTGATCGAGCGGCTGTTCAACAAGCTCAAGAATTGGCGGCGCGTCGCCACCAGATACGACAAGACGAGGGAGTCTTACCTCGGCTTCGTCGCCATCGCAGCAGTCAAGCTTTGGTTACCCTTTGTCCACGAGGCCTAGTCTTTTGTCAAAGATGGAGTGTGAGGCATGAAGCAGCGACGTCGCATCTATTACTCTGCAGCTCAGCGGTCTGAGATTTGGGATCGTTGGCAGGCTGGCGAGTCGATGAGTTCGATCGGGCGACGATTTGATCGGGAGTCCTCGTCGGTCTTTTCGGTGATCTCGCCGACAGGCGGAATTCGTCCGGCCGCTCGGAAACGGGCAAGCCAAGCGCTCAGTCTTAGTGAGCGGGAGGAGATTTCCAGAGGGCTGAGCACCCTCTGTTCGCTGCGTTCGATTGCTCGCCGGTTGGGTCGGTCGCCATCCACGATCAGTCGTGAAGTCCGGCGCAATGGTGGCCGGATAGGTATCGGGCCGCACGGTCCGATCAGGCTGCCTGGGGGCGGGCCCTGCGCCCTAAACTCTTGGCGAGCCTGGAGCGTGATCTGATCGGTTTCGTGTGTGGCAGTGCGGCCGGAATCGCGCTTGGTTTTGGCGATCGGGTTTTCCCGCCTCATGAAACGCTTGCTCGAGCCGGTGCTGCTGGTACACCGCCAGATCGCTCTCTTCGCTTGGGTGCCCCTGATCTCGATGTGGTTCGGCGGAGGCGAGGCCGGCAAGGTCGTCTTCATCGCGCTCGCGGCGTTCCAGCAACACCTGGCAGGGCGTGTCCGGCATCCCGCGCAGCTATCGCGAGCTTGCCAACGTGCTGACCTTCGGCTGCTTCGACTTCGCCCGGATCATCGCCATTCCGAGAGCGCTGCCGCAAATCTTCATGGGCCTTCATGCCGCGCTGATCTATGCCTGGACCGCGACAGGGGGGCCGAGCTTCTGCTCAACATCGCACCAGGGATCGGCGGGCGCATGAACGAGGGCCAGGCTGTTCCACATGGATCTATTGCTGCTGTGCATTCTCCTCCTCGGTGGCGTCGGAGTGGTCTTCAATGTCATCGCCGGCTCCGTGGAGCATCACTTTCTGCGCTGGAGGATTCCATGAGCGGCCCTGTCCCCATTTCTGAACGGGGACGTGGCCAAAGCCACGCTTGAAGATTGCTGACGTCAGCAAGAGATTCAGTGTCGCCGGCCATCAGGTCCAGGCGCTGTCGCATATCCATCTTGCAGTCGACGAGGGCGAGTTTGTCAGCATCGTGGGATCCTCGGGTTGCGGCAAGTCCACCTTGCTGCGACTCGTCCTCGGCCTCAACACTGATTATGACGGCGACATCCGGCTTGATGGACAGAGGGTGGAACGGCCGGGTCTCGGACCGCTCGATCGTTTTCCAGGAGCACAGGCTTTTGCCCTGGCTCAATGTCGAGGTCAATGTCGCCGCGGCGCTACGCCAAAGCCGGTTGGGCGCTGGCGAGAGAGGCGAACTCGTTCGCGATCATCTGCATCTCGTCGGCCTCGACCAATTCGCCAAAGCCTATCCCGCCCAATTGTCGGGTGGGCCCAGTGCGCACGTCGCTGCGAAAACGGCCAACAGAAGGTCAGCAAAGTGCGCGGGCATGGACTTGCCGGAAAGCTCTCGGCTTAGTTATTAGGCAATGGTTTCCACGATCTCATAGCGCTGGATCAGCGGCCCAATCCCCTCGTTGAGCAGGGTCAGGACGTTCTGGGTCGTCGGTGCGAGAAGTTCA
>NZ_AYWU01000085.1:0-3429 GCF_000502375.1 Mesorhizobium sp. L48C026A00
CCGCATTGCTCATCGCCAAAGTGAAAGAAATCACTTGCATTCCCGGGGGCGTCCACACACGGCCCGAAGCTGCGATTTTGGCCAAGTTGCGGAACAAGTGTAGAACATCATGACTTGCTCTGGGCTAGCAGCAACATGGCGACGTTTTCGGCGGTAAATTTGAAGCCCCGGCGGTCGGGAATGCGTTCGGCGGAGATAGGATATCGCGGCCGCTTGGGATCGATGCCGGTGATCCGGAACCGTTCGCTTCCGGTACTAAACTCGCGTCCGAGGTCCGAGGGAGCCAATCCGTAGCGTGCGGCCAGAAACTCGAACATGTCCTTCTCGAGATTGAATGCCGTGCCGTCGGAAGCGGGAACGCTGACACGGAACACGGGCTCGAAGGCAAACCCAGAGTCCAAGCCACGCCATCCGGCGCTCTCGATGACCAGCCCATGGTCCGCGGCGATTTTTTGACAAGCCTCGAGCATGCGGGATTGGACTTCTTCGCAGGCTGCGGGGATCAGGCGGGTTATGTGCTTGCCTTTGCTCATTCTGGTTCGCCTTTCCGCGCCTGGTAGACAGTTCCACGCGAGATGCCAAGATCGCGTGCGATCCGTGTCGGGCCGTGGCCCTCTTCCAGTCGGCGTATGATTTCAGCGCGGTCGATCTTCGGTGGCCGGCCTTTGTAGACGCCACGCTTTTTGGCGATGGTAATCCCCTCGGCCTGGCGCTCGCGCCGCAGATTGGTCTCGAACTCGGCAAAGACGCCGAGCATGTCAAAGAAGGCCTTGCCGGCGGCGGTCGAGGTGTCGACGGGCTGCTCGGTCGCGAACAAGTGCGCACCTTTGGCTTTGAGCCTGTCCACGATCACCTGAAGATCGCGCAGTGATCTGGCCAGCCGGTCGATGCGGGTGACGACGAGCGTCTCGCCGGCATGGATGAAGTCGAGAATCGTGTTGAGCTGCGGGCGGCCTGCCAGCGAGGCGCCGCTCTTCTGTTCCTCGCGAATGACGTCGCAGCCGGCGGTCTTGAGCGCGGCGATTTGCGCGGCAAGGTTCTGGTCGGTGGTGGAGGTGCGCGCGTATCCGATGCGGGTCATGCAAACTGTTCATTTTGGGTGTGCCAACGCGTAGCTTCGTTCAATATCCCATTCTGGGCCCAAAATAAACATGGCTTAGCGGCTGCGGCGTGTTCATTGCCGTTGTGCTGGCCGGGTATACCCAAATTAAAACACGCCCATCGGTTCCGGGCGGTCAGTTACGCCGTCTTCGTGGTTTCAGCTTTCTGGTAACCTCCGCCAGCCAAGGGATTGCGCCGGGAGTGGCCTGCCAGGCCTTGCCGTTTTCCTCGACGTAGTCAGCTGCCTCATCCTCGCCCCCCAAGGTGATATAGCCGTCCGGAGAGGCAACCAGAGGCTGCTTGCCGGACAGGACGCCGGGCACATGGCTGTTCGCGAGCCAGGCCTCCTCGGCAAGCTTCCCGGCATCCGGATCGTTTTCACGAAAGGCGAGAAGGGCCTGCGTGTAGAGCCATGCAGCAGCGCAATCGTCTTCGTACTGTCTGAGCAGCTTCTTCAAGGCCTGGATGTCATCGAGCGCCAGCAAATGCCCGGCCAGCACGTAGCGGATGCCCTGATTGTCATTCGGATTGAGCTCAAGCATCGCCTGGTAATGGTCGATGGCCGCCTGATGCCGACCAAGCCGCCAGAGTACGGCGGCAAGACCTGCCCGCGCCCGCATGTAGGGGCGGGTTTCCAGAAAACCCCAGAAGTGACCGGAATACTCCTCGAACCCCTCGGGCCCGAGGGCCATTTTCCCAGCCGCGACGCCCTTCTCGTAGCAGTCCAGCACTTCCTCGACAGACCTCGCCTCCTCTTCGGCCAGAAGCACATAAGCGTCGGCGCACAACGGCGAGATTTTGAGCGCTTTCCTGGCCAGCGCGATACGCTTGCTGCGACTGGTCGCTTCCCAGGCCTCATACATGACGTCTTGCGCGGCGTCGGTCGGGTCGCTCCCACGTTGTCCGCCGAAAAGACCTGCCATGAACCCCTCCATGCCGCGCCGGTCCGGCATTGGAGGCAGAGCATTGTCATTTTCCGGCAGCTTGGATTTCGCCACTGCCTTCTTTCGGGGCTTCTTCGATACAGGCATTTCTACATTCCCTTCGATGGGTCACGCCGCTTGTTTCTGCTCGAAATCGATCCGGCGATCCAGATCGAGGTCGAAGCGGCCATAAGGNTTCGATGGGTCACGCCGCTTGTTTCTGCTCGAAATCGATCCGGCGATCCAGATCGAGGTCGAAGCGGCCATAAGGATTGATGTGTCCGTAGATCAGCGGCGTCAGGCCGCGGTAGTCTTCCAGCGTCAGCCGCGCCGACCAGTTCGGCTCGGCGAGCACTGACTGCATCATGCGCGTGTTCACATAGACCAGCGACGCCTGTACGAGATGCAGAGCCATCGCCGATATCTCCTGATCGTCGAGCCGGTTGGAAGCGATCTCGCCACCCTTGCCGAAAAAGACGAAGCTGGTCGCGCTGTTCCAGTTCTCGACGACGTTCAGGCCTTCATGGATTTCGCGGCGAAACGGCTCGTGGCGCNTTCGATGGGTCACGCCGCTTGTTTCTGCTCGAAATCGATCCGGCGATCCAGATCGAGGTCGAAGCGGCCATAAGGGTTGACATGGGCATAGATGAGCGGCGTCAGGCCGCGGTAGTCTTCCGGCGTCAGCCGTGCCGACCAGTTCGGCTCGCTCAGCACCGACTGCATCATGCGCGTGTTCACGTAGACCAGCGACGCCTGTATGAGATGCAGAGCCATCGCCGATATCTCCTGGTTGTCGAGCCGGTTGGAAGCGATCTCGCCACCCTTGCCGAAAAAGACAAAGCTGGTCGCGCTGTTCCAGTTCTCGACGACGTTCAGGCCTTCATGGATTTCGCGGCGAAACGGCTCGTGGCGCAAATACCGGCACAGCAAGATCGTCTTGATAGCCCGGCCAAGCTCGGCGAGTGCCTTGTAGGTCGGGTGCATCACCTCGGCGCGGGCGAAGCGGCGCAGGATCGCTTCCGGATCGGCGATCCCGCTGTGCATGGCGGCAGCATATTTGACCATTTCGTCATATTGTTGCTCGATCTCCTCCCAGTTGATGACGCTGGAAAGAACGGGAAGCAGGTTGGGCAGTTCGGCGCGCAGGCCTGCATGCGGCAGCGCCAGCTTCTGCCGGGCGATCGCTTTGAGCCGTGGCGCGAGCTCGAAACCGAGCAGCCTGCAGAAGGCAAAGCCGAGGGCGCTCTGGCCATGGCTGTCGACATATTGCCGCTGGATTTCCATGTCCGTGCAATGCCGCAGCACGCCCTTGATCATCGAAGCGACCTCGGAAGACGAACAGCGCTTGAGCTGCGAGAAGATGCAGGTCGAGCCCTTGTCGACATGCCAGTAGATCATCACGCCG
>NZ_AYWU01000086.1:0-2485 GCF_000502375.1 Mesorhizobium sp. L48C026A00
GTAGGCCAGGTACCAGCGCACGCACAGCAGGATCACCGACTGGTCGAAATGGCGGCCCTTGAACATCACGTGCTCCTCCACAGCTGAGCAGTGTTTCTTGCCATGCTCCGCTTACCGAAAGGTTTGCGACAGAGCCCTGTGGAGCGGCCGCAGAATTCTCATGAGGTTCGTTTCTCGGTTAAGGATGGCGTGCGCCAAGTGTATATCTCGTCCCTTGATGAGCTGCGCTATGGCCTTGATCTGGATGAGAACCGTTCGGACGGCGTGACGGATGAAGATTTGCGGCGAGAGCGGCGGAAGGAACAGCCGCCTCAGCAGATCGCTAATGTCAACACGGGATCCCCCAGTCATACGACGAGAGCGCTTTAACCGACGATGAATCGGAATCCGGTACATAAACAAGCTCGAATAGACGCCTAATAGGTGACGTCAATTCCCGTGAGGCGCTCCTCGCTGAATAAAGTCACCGCACAGGGCGCGAGAAAGACACGGCCGACAAGAACGATTTAGATGTCGACCTGGAAAAGCTCGAACGGAACAAATATGCCGGCATCCTTAAAAAAGGATCCTGAGCGGGAGCGCGAGCCTGACATGCAGGTCATTCGTTCGCCGGTACTTCGGCGCCAGCAGGTCCGCGACGTTTTCAATTCTGACGTCGCTGCGTTTAACCAGGTGATTTTCGACAGCCGACGCGGCAAGCGAAGTCGAAGCCACGGACTTGATTGGCCAACGAAACCTAGCGCCTAAGGAGACGAGGATGAGGCTAATGCAGGCGAGCGAGATGGACTCTGGACAACCTGATCCGGAAAGGCGCCGCGACGTTCAGAGGGTAGAACGCTGCCAAACCAAGTGCCCTATTCGCAAACCATGCGGTACCGCTTGCCGGGCTCGCTGACGTTGTTGCAGACAAGCGGCTTGTGTGGCTCGGAAGACGAGAGCGGAGGACTTGCGACCCGCGATGCGCGTCTGTTTGATCTCTTGTGACTTGCCGAATGGCGCGGTTCGAGCCTTTCCGGCTCCTGTGGCGCAACCGGAAACACGCTGGTTTCGATCTGTGGCTGTTGCAGGCGTGGCGGCTCTTTGTCAAAGAATCGCCTGGCATCAAGCGATCTCGGAATAGTCACCGTACCGTCATCGCTGCGCGCGCAGCCGCTGCCCAACAGTAAAGCCAGCCCCAGGGAAAAAGGCAGTATCTGTCCAAACATAAGCACACCTTGGCGGGCATATCCCGGCTTGCGAGTCGCCGGTAACTGGGGCAATCGATCACGAAGAAAGGGCGGCATCGCTTGCCGCCCTTCCGAGATTGTTGAGATGCGTGGACTTAGAAATCCATGCCGCCCATGCCGCCCATGCCGCCGCCGGGCATACCACCCGGCATGCCGCCGCCAGCCGACTCCTTCTTCGGAGCCTCCGCGATCATAGCTTCGGTGGTGACCAGCAGGCCGGCGACCGAGGCCGCGTCCTGGAGAGCCGTGCGCACCACCTTGACCGGATCGACGATGCCCATGGCGATCATGTCGCCATATTCGCCGGTCTGGGCGTTGAAGCCGAAGGTCGCGCCCTTGTTCTCAAGGATCTTGCCGGCAACGATCGATGCTTCCGCACCGGCGTTAGCCGCGATCTGGCGGGCCGGAGCCTGCAGCGCGCGACGCACGATGGCGATGCCGGCGGTCTGGTCGGAGTTGGCGCCGGTGACGGTGATGGCCAGCGAAGCGCGCAGCAGGGCGACGCCGCCGCCGGGCACGATGCCTTCTTCGACGGCCGCACGGGTCGCGTTGAGGGCGTCATCGACGCGGTCCTTCTTTTCCTTGACTTCGATCTCGGTCGCACCGCCGACGCGGATGACGGCAACGCCGCCCGCCAGCTTGGCGAGACGNCGAGGATCTTGCCGGCAACGATCGATGCTTCCGCACCGGCGTTGGCCGCGATCTGGCGGGCCGGAGCCTGCAGCGCGCGACGCACGATGGCGATGCCGGCGGTCTGGTCGGAGTTGGCGCCGGTGACGGTGATGGCCAGCGAAGCGCTCAGCAAGGCGACGCCGCCGCCGGGAACGATGCCTTCTTCGACGGCCGCACGGGTCGCGTTGAGGGCATCATCGACGCGGTCCTTCTTTTCCTTGACTTCCACTTCGGTCGCACCGCCGACGCGGATGACGGCAACGCCGCCCGCCAGCTTGGCGAGACGCTCCTGCAGCTTCTCCTTGTCGTAGTCCGAGGTGGTCTCCTCGATCTGCTGCTTGATCTGGGCNGACTTCGATCTCGGTCGCACCGCCGACGCGGATGACGGCAACGCCGCCCGCCAGCTTGGCGAGACGCTCCTGCAGCTTCTCCTTGTCGTAGTCCGAGGTGGTCTCCTCGATCTGCTGCTTGATCTGGGCGACGCGGCCCTGGATCTCTTCCTTCTTGCCGGCGCCGTCGACGATGGTGGTGTTCTCCTTGGAGATCGACACCTTCTTGGCGCGGCCGAGCATGTTGAGGCCGACATT
>NZ_AYWU01000087.1:0-4298 GCF_000502375.1 Mesorhizobium sp. L48C026A00
CGCATTGCTCATCGCCAAAGTGAAAGAAATCACTTGCATTCCCGGGGGCGTCCACACACGGCCCGAAGCTGCGATTTTGGCCAAGTTGGAGAACATTTGGAGAACATCAGGGCTTGCTCATCCTGGTTTCCCCTTCCGCACCTGATAGACGGTTCCACGCGAGATGCCGAGATCGCGTGCGATGCGGGTCGGGCCGTGCCCCTGTTTTAGTCGCCTGGAGGTCGCGCAGAGAGCGAGCCAGGCGATCGATGCGGGTGACGACGAGCGTCTCGCCAGGATGGATGAAGTCGAGAATGGTGTTGAGCTGCGGGCGGCCTTCCAGGGAGGCGCCGCTCTTCTGCTCCTCGCGAATGACCTCGCAGCCGGCGGCCTTGAGCGCGGCGATTTGCGCAGAAAGGTTTTGGTCTGTCGTTGAGGTGCGGGCATATCCAATGCGGGTCATGCAAAACTGTTGATTTTGGGTGTGCCGAGATGTGAAGTCGTTCAATATCTCAAATCGGACCCAAAATAAACATGGCTGTGCGGCTGCAACGTGTTCATTCGCGCTGCGCAGGTCGGGTATACCCAAATTAGAACACGACCATCGGTTCCGGGCGGTCAGTTACGCCGTCTTCGTGGTTTCAGCTTTCGGGTAACTTCCGCCAGCCACGCAATTGCGCCGGGAGTGGCCTGCCAGGCCTTGCCGTTTTCCTCGACGTAGTCAGCTGCCTCGTCTTCACCGCCCATGGTGATGTATCCATCCGTGGCGGCGACGAGAGGCTGCTTGCCGGACAGGACGCCCGGTACATGGCTGTTCGCGAGCCAGGCCTCCTCGGCAAGCTTCCCGGCATCCGGATCGTTTTCACGAAAGGCAAGAAGGGCCCGCGTGTAGAGCCATGCAGCAGCGCAATCGTCTTCGTACTGTTTGAGCAGCTTCCTCAGGGCCTTGATGTCGTCGCGTGCCAGCAAATGCCCGGCCAGCACGTAGCGGATGCCCTGATTGTCATTCGGATTGAGCTCGAGCATCGCCTGATAATGGTCGATGGCCTCCTGATGCCTACCAAGCCGCCAGAGTACGGCGGCAAGACCTGCCCGCGCCCGCATGTAGGGGCGCGTCTCGAGAAAACCCCAGAAGTGACCGGCATATTCCTCGAACCCTTCCGGTCCGAGCGCCTCTTCTCCGGCCTCGACGCCCTTCTGGTAGCAATCCAGCACTTCCTCGACGGAGTTGGCCTCTTCCTCCGCGAGCAACACATAAGCGTCGGCGCACAACGGCGAGATTTCGAGCGCTTTCCTGGCCAGCGAAATACGCTTGCTGCGACTGGTCGCTTCCCAAGCCTCATACATGACGTCTTGCGCGGCGTCGGTCGGGTCGCTCCCTCGTCCGCCGAAAAGACCTGCCATGAACCCCTCCATGCCACGCCGGTCCGGCATCTGAGGCAGAGCATTGTCATTTTCCGGCTGCTTGGACTTCGCCACTGCCTTCTTTCGGGGCTTCTTCGATACAGGCATTTCTACATTCCCTTCGATGGGTCACGCCGCTTGTNCAAGCTGGTCGCGCTGTTCCAGTTCTCGACGACGTTCAGGCCTTCATGGATTTCGCGGCGAAACGGCTCGTGGCGCAAATACCGGCACAGGAAGATCGTCTTGATAGCCCGGCCAAGCTCGGCCAGTGCCTTGTAGGTCGGGTGCATCACCTCGGCGCGGGCGAAGCGGCGCAGGATCGCTTCCGGATCGGCGAGCCCGCTGTGCATGGCTGCGGCATATTTGACCATCTCGTCATATTGCTGCTCGATCTCATCCCAGTTGATAGCGCTGGAAAGAACGGGAAGCAGGTTGGGCAGTTCGGCGCGGAGGCCCGCATGCGGCAGCGCCAGCTTCTGCCGGGCGATCGCTTTGAGCCGTGGCGCGAGCTCGAAACCGAGCAGCCTGCAGAAGGCAAAGCCGAGGNGAAGACGAACAGCGCTTGAGCTGCGAGAAGATGCAGGTCGAGCCCTTGTCGACATGCCAGTAGATCATCACGCCGCGACCGCCATAGCGGACATGCCATTCGGTCATCAGGTTGCCGTCCCAGGCGCCGAACTTCTTGGAATCCGAAGCGCAGGCCGTACCGGCCTCGCCCCAGATGGCGGTGTTGCGGATGGCCAGTGTCGCGTTCGCAACGCTGGCGCAGGCTGCTTCGAGCGCTTCCCGGTGAACGAAGCGCCGGCCGACGTGAAGCAATTCCTCGTAACTGACGTCCGGGCATCCGGTCGCCACGCGCTTTAGGCCGGCATTCGTGCCGAATCCGTAAAGGCACAAGATCAGGCGCCGGTCGACCGCACCGCGGGAAAGCGTCACGCGAGAGGCCGATGTTTCAAAAGCATCCAGAAAGCCGGTGTCGAGGGCCGTCTCCTTCAAAACATCCAGCAGTTCCGTCATCGGCCAGCGATGCCCGATCTCGGCCTTGACCGAGCGAAGGCCCTGCGGTTCCGGCAGTGGCTCGAACGGCGTGATCGAGATGCGGTTTTCACCGCGCCAGAGAATGCGCACCTTATCGTTGCGCGGGATTTCGGTGCTCAGCAGCCGCAGTTCCCGCTCGAGCTCGGCCCGGATCTGGTGCGTGAAGGCCCGCGCGTCCGGCGTCAGGTTCAGGGCACCATAGTAGGCCGCGCGCCTGGCCTCGAAATCCTTGGGCAGATCATCATCCGGATTGCGATAGCGGTCCGCGCCGACCACCCAGATTTCCTTCGCCCGGATGCGGTCACGCAATTGGCTGAGCACACAGAGTTCGTAGCTGATCCGGTTGATGCGCCCGTCCTTGCCGATGATCGCGCTGCGCCATTTCGGTGGAATGACGCCCTCAATCGGCACGGCACTGCGTGGTACGATGCGGCATCCGGTACCGAAGGCTCGCCTGATCCAATCCAAGGCTTCGAGCACGGGCCGATGCACGGCGTTGTTCGAACGAAACTCCAGGACCGAGAGCAGTCTTGGTAAAATCCTTCTGTAATGGCTGGCATAAGAGCCGCGCATCACTTGATAGATGCGGCGCTCGAGCGTGCCTTTCGCCCGATGCTCCCTGATAATCGCCGCCAACTTTTCCTGCCCCGCCACCGGAAAGATTACATCGCAGACCCGGCCGTCCGGCGTCTCGATCGCCGCACCCGCAATATCGACCAGCAACCGTTCCTTGCCATAGACCTTCTCAATATCCCTGGCGATTCCGGCGACCACCTTGCGCTTCGAGCGCACTCCGATCTTGTGGATGGTTTCCACCAGAAGATCGATCATCCCGTCGATGATCTGTGCTTCCCGCACCATCAGGAAGACGGCATAGAAGCCAAGTTGTCGCCTGGGGGTGTGGCGGCGCATCTCCGAAGCCTTTTCGGCGCCGACCCGCCGGACGATCTGATCGATCCAGGACTTGCCGGCACCCGTCAGCAAATCCCTTGGCAGTGTCAACTTTTGAATGAAGGCAAGCCGGTCAGCTAGGGCAAGCATGTTGTCCAACGTTGCCGCACCTGCGTCATGTTTAATTGTATGGAATCCTGTCAGACTATCCGGTTCGACCAGCGACGCCTCCATCAGCGCGACCGTTTCCGGCAGAAGCCGATCCGCAACGCCGGCAAGCAAGCATTCCAGGAAGCGTTGCCGCTCGGAGCGTACAAGCCGCTCCATCTCCTTACCGGACGGACCGAAAATCCTGTGGTCGCGACACCAGAGAAAGACAGCCTCCAACATCACCGCGACGGACTGCCCGCCCGGGCAGAGCTCCGTCGCCATCCAATCTGAAAGTGCGACCCGGTCAGCCCGCTTCATGCGGCGAAAGCTCAGATGGCGCAGAATCTCCGCGCAATGACGCCGTCCCGACCGCCCCGAAAAATCGTAACCGTCGAGACCGGCCTCGCGGACACCAAGCTGCTCGGCCAGATACGAAATCGCCTCGTCCGGAACCTCGGTCGCGTCGGTGGCAAAGTATCCGAAGGCTGCGAAGAACTTCAACTGCACCGCCAGTCCGAGCCTCGACCCGGCCGGCTTGGCGTTCACANCTCGGTCGCGCCGGTGGCAAAGTATCCGAAGGCTGCGAAGAACTTCAACTGCACCGCCAGTCCGAGCCTCGACCCGGCCGGCTTGGCGTTCACAAAGTCATTGTCGGCAAAAGAGAGGCTCCATTCCCCAGCCAAAGCTTCAGGCGAAACACGCAAACCCATACGTTCACTCCCTGTTTCAGGAGTGAATTCTCAGGTCGCTGAGCCTTCACCGTCAATCCGTTCCGGCAACGTTCCACAACTTGGCCAAAATCGCAGCTTCGGGCCGTGTGTGGACGCCCCCGGGAA
>NZ_AYWU01000088.1:0-2344 GCF_000502375.1 Mesorhizobium sp. L48C026A00
CTCAGCTGATCTGTGGACGTGAGGCTAGCGTGAACCGGCACAAATTTGACCTATCCAATGTAACAGCTTGGCGGCAGGTGCAGCCCCCGGCATCTCAAGAGCAAGCGGCACAGGCCGGGCAAGAGGGCTTTGAGCAGCGCTCGGGCGAGGCGCGCCGAGCCGCTGCCCAAATTCCCGCCCCCGGCGTTCCGGCTCTGCCAGACCCGTTCCATCCTCATCCGTCTCAGGGAGACCTGAGCCTCATCGAAGCCGCGGCCCCATGGGAAGCGCAGCCCATGATGCAAGGGAGCGGACAAGAAAACGCCGCGGCGCCGTACGCCGGAGGCAGTGGGTCGATGCTGGGTGCCTGGGTGCTGCAGCCGGGTCACTCAACGGCGCGCCATCATGATGCGCCGGATTCGTCAGTGGTTGATCTGAATCCCCNTGAACCTCAACAACCTCGTCGTCAATCGGCAGGCACTACAAACCCGACTCATGGGTGACGATACATCTGGAACGGCAAATTATCTCACGAACTTTGAACTCATGGACCGACAGGCGCGAGACGCGGTTAAGGAAAGCCCCGTTGGGACGTTTCACCAGCGGATCAAGCGGCTCGGCCAGTCAGCGCGAGCGTTGCACGACAGAGCCCTGGCTCCAGTCGCGCCGGACCAAGGCAACCCAGACTCGGTGTTCGTACGGGACGTTATTCCCGGGGAAACACGCCATCATCATGCGCCGGATTCGTCAGTGGTTGATCTGAATCCCCCCGAACCGTTCGAGTTGCGTGACCATGCTCGTTCTATGCCGGCGGCGGTGCAGCCAGATCCTCCAGTAGTGGTCTCCGGTCGCGACAAGCGTCCTCTTTATTCCAACGATGCGACCGTTGTCGAAGGGCTGNTAGTGGTCTCCGGTCGCGACAAGCGTCCTCTTTATTCCAACGATGCGACCGTTGTCGAAGGGCTGAGGTCAGCACTCTATGCCGGTAAGGTCGGGGAGCGCACGGTCACGGACCATGTAAATTCTCTTCTCGGCTTTGGTCGTTGGCTCTTTGATAATAACAAGCCGGGATTTGCTGCTCGGCTTGACGATCCGTTGCTGGATCAGGATCTCAAGGAGTACCAGCGCGAGAGTGGCTCCTCGAACGTGGCTAGAGCACTGGGTCGTCTCAAAGAGTCGGCGGGCGGAGCGCCAATGGTGGGCCGCGCTGCCCTGAATCCCGACCCTGCCGACGCCGCGCTCATCAGAGATTACAAAGCGGCTCTCATCAAAGACTACGAGGCAGCGCCTGCGACCGGGCCGAATCCCAAAACCATTCAGGACTATGCGGCTAGTCTTAGACGTTTCAGTCAATACCTGCATGAAAACAACAGGCCGGGGATTGCGGCTCGGCTTTACGAGGGGTCGCTGGATGAAGATGCCAGGCGCTATTTGGACTCCAGTGGTAANATTCACGACTATGGAGCTACTCTTAGACGTTTCAGTCAATACCTGCATGAAAACAACAGGCCGGGGATTGCGGCTCGGCTTTACGAGGGGTCGCTGGATGAAGATGCCAGGCGCTATTTGGACTCCAGTGGTAACCGGTGGATCAGTGCACTAGCTCATCTCCGGAAGTTCCCGCCGTACGCCGCACTCGGGCGCGAAATTGCCCTTGCTGCTCGTCCGGAAGACGCAGTCGGCATGGAGGCTCGTGCCATTGGGGACGCCGCTGCGCAGCACAGCGGGCCGCAGAAGGCATTGGGTCGGCCAGAGAAGCTCCCTGGGGAAGCTAATGAAGACGCCGCTGNACTCGGGCGCGAAATTGCCCTTGCTGCTCGTCCGGAAGACGCAGTCGGCATGGAGGCTCGTGCCATTGGGGACGCCGCTGCGCAGCATAGCGGGCCGCAGAAGGCATTGGGTCGGCCAGAGAAGCTCCCTGGGAAAGCTAATGAAGACGACGCTGTTCTGCCATCGTCTTTCGTGCCAACTGGGCACCATCACCAAACCTCGGATCCCGCAGAGTCCTTTCGTCCCCTGATCTGGCGCGACGGCGACCAGCGCGCGCCAGACGAGCGGATCGCTGCACAGGACAGGAGCAACCTGCTACCAAGCGAGGAGGTGCCACTGAGGCCACCGGAATTCGCTCCGCCCAGCTTGCGGGCGGGGAATTCCGCCTCGCCAGAGCTCTTTCCTGAAGGGATGTCCCCCGCGGTTGATGGGTTTCATGGTGTTTTCGGCGACCCCAGCGGGCGGGTGCTTGAGGCATGGGAATGGCTAGGCGACCAACATATCCAGAGGGATTACCAGCTCCTGGAGCAGGAGTTGCAGGGGAACAATCCAGATCTCGCCGCCCGGACGCGGTTCGTGGATCCCCTCGTAGCCA
>NZ_AYWU01000089.1:0-2726 GCF_000502375.1 Mesorhizobium sp. L48C026A00
ACCGGGCCGGCGACAAGCACCTTGTCGCCTATGTCGTGTGTGGACCCGAGGCAGGATCGGACGAGGACGATGGCGGCGGGCTTGCCGGCGCCTTGCGCGCGCATGTGAGCGGGCGGCTGCCGGACTACATGGTGCCGGCTGCGTTCGTGCGGCTCGCGGCGCTGCCGCTGACGCCGAACGGCAAGCTCGACCGCAAGGCACTGCCGGCGCCGGCCGACGGCGCCTATGCGCGGACGGCCTATGAGGCGCCGCAGGGCGCGGTCGAGACGGCGCTGGCCGAGATATGGGCGGAGCTTCTCGGTGTCGAGCGGGTCGGACGCCACGACAACTTCTTCGAACTGGGCGGCCATTCGCTCCTGGCGGTGCAGCTGATGGAGCGGCTGCGGCGGCTGTCGCTGGGGGTGGAGGTGCGTGCCCTGTTCGCCAGGCCGGTGCTGGCCGATCTTGCCGCAAGCCTGGGCAGCCATCACGAGGTGGCGGTGCCTGCCAACCTGATCACCGAACACAGCACGGCAATTACGCCGCAGATGCTGCCGCTCATCGAGCTGGCCCAGCCGGAGATCGACCGGATCGTCGCCACGGTGNCGGCCTATGAGGCGCCGCAGGGCGCGGTCGAGACGGCGCTGGCCGGGATCTGGGCGGAGCTGCTCGGGGTCGAGCGGGTCGGACGCCACGACAACTTCTTCGAGCTCGGCGGCCACTCGCTGTTGGCCGTGCAGCTGATGAGCCGGCTGTCGCAGGTTGTTGGCGTCGAGCTGCCGCTGACGAGGCTGTTCGCCAAACCGGTGCTGGCTGATCTGGCAGAAAGCATTGTCGAGGTGTTGAGCCGCTCCGGCTCCCAAGAGCTGCCGGGGATTGCAGCCTCGTCGCGTGATGAGCTGCTTGTGCTGTCGTTTGCGCAGCAGCGGCTATGGTTTTTGGCGCAGCTGGACGAGGGCAGCACCAACTATCACATTCCGCTGGCCTTGCGACTGCGGGGGGTGCTCGACCGCGTCGCCTGGCAGCGCAGCCTTGACCGTCTGTTTGCCCGCCATGAGGCGCTGCGCAGTGTCTTTGTCGCGTCGGAGGGCAAGCCCCGGGTTGAGGTCCTGCCGCCGGACGCAGGGCTGCCGGTGCTGGAGCACGATCTGCGGGACAGGCGGGACGCGGAAGCGGCGCTTTTGGATCTGTGCCATGAAGAGGCGCACATACCGTTCGATCTTGCGCGCGGGCCGCTGATCCGCGGGCGTCTGATCCGGATGTCGGATGAGCAACACGTCTTCCTGCTGACCCAGCATCATATTGTCTCGGACGGCTGGTCGTTGGGCGTGCTGGTGCGTGAACTCAGTCAGCTTTACCGGGCGTTCGAGGCTGGACAGGACGATCCTTTGCCGCCGCTGGCGGTCCAATACCCGGATTATGCCGCCTGGCAACGGCGGTGGCTGTCGGGGGAACGGCTGCAGAAGCAGGCGCAGTATTGGCGCGACACCCTGTCTGACGCTCCGGCCCGTCTTGCGCTGCCGACGGACCGGCCGCGGCCGGCCCAGCAGTCGTATGCCGGGGCCGCTGTGCCGATCGTCATCGATGCGGATCTGACGCGGGGTCTGAAGCGGCTGAGCCGGCAGCATGGCGCGACGTTGTTCATGACGGTGCTGGCGGCCTGGGCGGCGGTGCTGTCGCGTCTGTCGGGGCAGGACGACCTTGTGATCGGCGTGCCGAGCGCCAATCGAGGCCGGGGCGAGATCGAAGAGTTGATCGGCTTCTTCGTCAACACCTTGGCGCTTCGGCTGGACCTGTCGGGCGAGCCGAGCGTGTCGGAGCTTCTGGAACGGACGCGGCGCACGGCCTTGGCTGCCCAGGAGCATCAGGATCTGCCATTCGAGCAGGTGGTGGAGATCGTGCAGCCGCCACGGCATCTTGATCACACGCCGCTGTTCCAGGTGATGTTGGCCTGGCAGAACAACGCCGTCGGGTCATTGGACCTGCCGGGGCTGAGTGTGGAGGCTGCCGGGGATGGGTNGGCTGCCGATGCCGGGCAGCCGGTGGGCCGGATTGAACTGCTGTCGGCCGCCGAGCGGACGTATCTGCTGGAGGATCTGAACCGGACGGCGGCGGCCTATCCGTCGCAGCGGTGCATCCACGAGCTGTTCGAGGCGCAGGTGCGCCAGGCGCCGGAGGCGGTGGCGGTGGTCCATGAGGACGAGCGCCTGAGCTATGGCGAGCTCAACGCGCGGGCCAACCGGCTGGCGCATCANGGCGGTGGCGGTGGTCCATGAGGACGAGCGCCTGAGCTATGGCGAGCTCAACGCGCGGGCCAACCGGCTGGCGCATCACCTGATCGCGCTCGGGGTGAGGCCGGACCAGCCGGTGGCGATCTGCCTGGAGCGCAGCCCGGCGATGGTGGTGGGTGTCTTGGCGATCCTCAAGGCGGGCGGCGCCTATCTGCCGCTGGACCCGGCCTATCCCTGCGCGCGGCTGCGGCAGGTTGTCGAGGATGCGGCGCCGCGGCTGCTGCTGGCCGATGCGGCCGGCCGCGCCGCGCTCGGCCCCGAGGCGCTTGTCGATGTGAGCGTGGTCGATCTGGAGACGGCGACCCCGGCTTGGGCCGAACTGCCCGCTTGCGATCCCGAGCCGCGCGCCCTTGGCCTGACCTCACGCCATCTCGCTTATGTGATCTACACCTCCGGCTCAACCGGAACCCCAAAGGGCGTCATGGTCGAGCACGCGAGCACCGTGAACCTGCTGCA
>NZ_AYWU01000090.1:0-1815 GCF_000502375.1 Mesorhizobium sp. L48C026A00
GGCGCCTGGCGCACCTGCGCCTCGAACAGCTCGTGGATGCACCGCTGCGACGGATAGGCCGCCGCCGTCCGGTTCAGATCCTCCACCAGATACGTCCGCTCGGCGGCCGACAGGATGTCCAGCTCCCGCACCGGCCTGTCGGGCGCCCGCTCCAGCGCCTCCGCCAATTGCTCGAGCACGTGCTGCATGTAGCCGCAGACCCGATCCGCAGACACGGGCTCCACCACCTGCGCCGTCAGGCCGAGCGCCTCGCCATAATCCTCCACCGACAGGGTCAGCGGATAGTTGGTGCGTTCCTCCCCGCCCAGCCATTCCATGCCCGCCAGGACATCATCCGGTCCGCAGCCGGTCATGGCCGCCGGCGTGTTGTGGCGGTAGTTCAACAGCGCGCCGAACAGCGGCGCCGGCGCCGCAACCCCGCTGCAGCGTTGCGCCAGCGCCAGCGAGGCATGCTCGTGCGCCAGCAGCTCGGAAAGCCGCGCGTGCATGGTCCGCACGCTCGCCGCGACCCCGGTCCCGTCCAGGTCAAGCCGCACAGGCAGGGTGTTCATGAACAGGCCCAGCGCGCGGTCGGCGCCCGCGCCCGCATGCATGCGGCCGAACAGCACCGTGCCGAACACCACCTGCTCTCGCCCGCTGCTGCGCGCCACCACCTGCCCCCACGCCAGATGGCACAGGCTGGCCCGGCNACCGGCCCAGCGCCCGGTCGGCCCCCGCCCCCGCATGCATGCGGCCGAACAGCACCGTGCCGAACACCACCTGCTCTCGCCCGCTGCTGCGCGCCACCACCTGCCCCCACGCCAGATGGCACAGGCTGGCCAGGCTTACCCCCAGCCGCCGCGCCTGTTCCCGCAACCGATCGTTGAGCGCCTGCGGCAGCATCCGCCGCGCCTCGCCGACCCCGCTGCCGTCGCCGCGCACCTCGCCCAGCCCGAACGGCATGGTCGGCTCGTCGATGTCGGCCAGCTGTTCCTGGAAGAACTCCTCATGCGCCTTGGCATCGACCCCCAGCCGCGCCTGCGCCACCAGATTGCGGAACGGCTGCGGTGCCGCAAGNATCACTTCCAGCGTCGTGTGATCCCCGATCAGATGATGCTGCAGCTCCAGCAGCAGCCAGCGCCCGCTGCCGGGCTCGCGCGCGATCACAAACCGCAACAACGGCGCCCGGCCAAGGTCGATGCGGTGCCGGCGCGGATCAAACCGGCGCCTGAACTCCTCGGCGCCGGAACCGTCACACGCATCCAGCTCGACCTCGGTCACCTCCAGCGGCGCACGCCGCCACACCACCTGGGCCGGGCTGGACAGCCCCTCCCAGACAAAGGCCGTACGCAGAATGTCGTGCCGGTCCACCACCTGCTGAACCGCGCCAAGATAGCGCTCCAACAGGTCGCGCTCGGCAAACGCCGAGGCCGGTCACCACGTCGTCGCAACNAGACAAAGGCCGTACGCAGAATGTCGTGCCGGTCCACCACCTGCTGAACCGCGCCAAGATAGCGCTCCAACAGGTCGCGCTCGGCAAACGCCATCTGCGAGACCAGCAAATATGGATCGCCCTGGCTGGCCAGCAGATGATGGAACAGGATGCCGTCCTGCAGCGGCGACAACCCATAAATGTCCTGGATGTTGCCGACGCCGCCGGGCACCGTGGCGACGATCCGGTCGATCTCCGGCTGGGCCAGCTCGATGAGCGGCAGCATCTGCGGCGTAATTGCCGTGCTGTGTTCGGTGATCAGGTTGGCAGGCACCGCCACCTCGTGATAGCTGCCCAGGCTTGCGGCAAGATCGGCCAGCACCGGCCTGGCGAACAGGGCACGC
>NZ_AYWU01000091.1:0-2144 GCF_000502375.1 Mesorhizobium sp. L48C026A00
GCCTCGCCCCAGATGGCGGTGTTGCGGATCGCCAGCGTCGCACTGGCGACGCGCCCACAAGCCGCCTCCAGCGCGTCCCGGTGAACGAAGCGCCGGCCGACGTGAAGCAATTCCTCGTAACTGACGTCCGGGCATCCGGCCGCCACGCGCTTCAGGCCGGCATTCGTGCCCAATCCGTAAAGGCACAAGATCAGGCGCCGGTCGACCGCACCGCGGGAAAGCGTCACGCGGGAGGCCGATGTTTCAAAAGCATCCAGAAAACCGGTGTCGAGGGCCGTCTCCTTCAAAACATCCAGCAGTTCCGTCATCGGCCAGCGATGCCCGATCTCGGCCTTGACCGAGCGAAGGCCCTGCGGTTCCGGCAGTGGCTGGAACGGCGTGATCGAGATGCGGNGATGCGGTTTTCACCGCGCCAGAGAATGCGCACCTTATCGTTGCGGGGGATTTCGCCGTTCAGCAGCCGCAATTCCCGCTCGAGCTCGGCCTGGATTTTGCGCGTGAAAGCTCGCGCATCCGACGTCAGGTTGAGCGCGTCGTAGTAGGCCGCCCGTCGGCTCTCGAAATCCTTGGGCAGATCGTCGTCCGGATTTCGATAGCGGTCCGCCCCAACTACCCAGATTTCCTTGGCCCGGATGCGATCGCGCAGCTGGCTGAGCACACAGAGTTCATAGCTGATCCGGTTGATGCGCCCGTCCTTGCCGATGATCGCGCTGCGCCATTTCGGCGGAATGACCCCTTCGACTGGCACGCCATTCCGCGGGAACACGCGGCATCCGGTATCGAAGGCTCGCTTGATCCAATCCAAGGCTTCGAGCACCGGCCGATGCACGGCGTTGTTCGAACGAAACTCCAGGACCGAGAGCAGTTTTGGCAAGATCCTTCTGTAGTGGCCGGCATAGGAACCGCGCATCACTTGGTAGATGCGGCGCTCAAGCGTGCCTTTCGCCCGATGCTCCTTGATGATCGCCGCGAGCTTTTCCTTGCCTACCACCGGAAAGATCACATCGCACACCCGGCCGTCCGGCGTCTCGATCGCCGCACCAGCAATGTCGACCAAAAGCCGCTCCTTGCCATAAACCCTCTCGATATCCTTGGCTATCCCGGCCACCACCTTACGCTTCGAGCGAACCCCGATCTTGTGAATGGCCTCCACCAGCAGGTCGATCAT
This sequence comes from Mesorhizobium sp. L48C026A00, assembly GCF_000502375.1. Classification (NCBI taxonomy): domain Bacteria; kingdom Pseudomonadati; phylum Pseudomonadota; class Alphaproteobacteria; order Hyphomicrobiales; family Phyllobacteriaceae; genus Mesorhizobium; species Mesorhizobium sp. L48C026A00. The sequence goes on from NZ_AYWU01000091.1 coordinate 1,169, forward strand.
CCCGTCGATGATCTGCGCTTCCCGCACCATCAGGAAAACGGCATAAAGACCCAGTTGCCGCATCGGCGTGTGCCGGCGCATCTCCGAGGCTTTTTCGGCACCGACCCGCCGGACAATCTGATCGATCCAGGTCTTGCCCGGGTCCGTCAGCAACTCCCTTGGCAGTTTTAGCTCTTGAATGAAGGCCAGCCGACCGGCGAGCGAAAGCATATTCTCCAGCGTTGTGGCACCTGCATCGGCTTTGATCGTGTGGAACCCCGTCGGGCTTTCCGGATCGGCGAGCGAAGCTTCCATCAGAGCGGCCGTTTCCGGAACAAGCCGGTGCGCCACACGGCCGAGAAATGTTTCTAGGAACCGTTGCCGTTCGGAACGTACAAGCCGCTCCATCTCCTTGCCCGACGGGCCGAAAATCTTGTGGTCGCGGCACCAGAGACAGACAGCCTCCAGCATCGCCGCGACCGACTGCCCGCCCGGGCAAAGCTCCGTTGCTATCCAGTCCGCAAGCGCCGCGCGATCCGCCAGCCTCATGCGGCGAACGCCCAGATGACGGAGAATCTCCGCGCAATGGCGCCGGCCCGAGCGCCCTGAAAAATGGTAGCCGCCGAAATCGGCCTTGCTGACGCCAAGCTGCTCGGCCAGATACGAAACCGCCTCGTCCGGAACCTCGGTCGCGTCGGTGACAAAGTATCCGAAGGCTGCGAAGAACTTCAACTGCACCGCCAGTCCGAGCCTCGACCCGGCCGGCTTGGCGTTCGCAAAGTCGATGTCGGCAAACGAGAGGCTCCACTCACCGACCAACGACTCAGGTGAAACACGCAAACCCATACATCCACTCCCTGTTCAGGGAGTGAATTCTCAGGCGATGGCGCCATGGCGGTCAATCCGTTCCGGCAACGTTCCACAACTTGGCCAAAATCGCAGCTTCGGGCCGTGTGTGGACGCCCCCGGGAATGCAAGTGATTTCTTTCACTTTGGC
>NZ_AYWU01000092.1:0-1702 GCF_000502375.1 Mesorhizobium sp. L48C026A00
GTCGAATGTCCGATTCATACATATCCCGGTTGGTACGTTTCCGACACTATCCATGAGCCTCCATGCATCTAGATAGTCCATGGAGGTGGACTGAGCATGCCAAGATATTTTTTCCATATCCGGAACGAGGAGGGGCACCTCATGGAGGACCTCGAGGGGCAGGAATTTGCGGATTTGGCGCAGGCTGAGGAGAACGCGATGGCGTCCGCAAAGGAGATCCTGGCGGAAGGACTGCTCAGCGGGAAGCCAATGCTGACAGGCGCGATCTTTGAGATATGCGACGAAAAACACGCATTGGTGTTGCGATTTCCCTTCTCGGATGCCGCCAGAATGCCCGGTACCCGCCCTTAATGCTTAAANAAAACACGCATTGGTGTTGCGATTTCCCTTCTCGGATGCCGCCAGAATGCCCGGTACCCGCCCTTAATGCTTAAAGTGATTGGCTTCGGGACTTTAGCACCCCATATGTAGTCTTATCGTTCGCACGTTGTCACGGGCGCGAACGGCTGGGAGATCAGAAAGCTCTTGCCTACCGAGGGTGGAGTTATGTTTAACCAGCCCAATATTCCCTATCAAAATGCTTTATTGCGGCGACTTTCCCCTGGCGATCTGGCATCGATCGAACCCAACATGGAACGGGTAGCGCTGCCGATGCGGACCCAGCTAGAGTCGACGAAGTCCGTTATTGAACACGTGTATTTCCTGGAAGACGGCATCGCGTCGGTAGTCGCCAAACTACCTAAGGGTCGGGATACCGAGGTCGGCCTGATCGGCATGGAAGGCATGACCGGAGCCTTAGTGGCCCTAGGCGGCGATCGCGCCGCACATGACACCTATATGCAACTGGCGGGAAGCGGCTTGCGAGTTCCAGCCCCGGCACTGTCGTCTGCTCTGTCTGAGAGCACTACGCTGAAGGCTCTTCTGCTTCTCTATGTCCAGACCCTCTATATTCAGACCAGCTACACCGCCCTGGTAAACGCACGGTCGAAGTTGGACGAACGTTTGGCTCGCTGGCTTCTGATGTGCCACGATCGCGTCCGCACCGACCGGCTTGCAATCACCCACGAATTCATATCCGTCATGCTCGGTGTGCGGCGACCGGGTGTCACGGTTGCAATCCAGGAGCTTGAGGGCAGGGGCCTTATCAGAGCCACGCGGGGTGAGATCGTCATCAGGGATCGTGATGGTCTGTTCCAGTTGGCCGATGGCACCTACAGCGAGCCGGAGCGGGAATATGAGCGGTTGCTGGGGAAAACCGACTAGCCCCTATAATCGGCGGCTTCGGCGAAAGTCGCGGTAGCGACGAGCGCCACCGTCATCGGCAATTCAACCGACGCATCGCGCATTAGCGTTCCCACAGCCTAATCCTTTCGCCATCATATTCTTCACGGCATAAATCGCTCCGCGAACCGGCACTTGCATGATCTGGGAGTTCGCTACCGAGGGAGCGGCATCTGAACCCTGCTTTGTCGTCCGTAGTGGGGAGGATAACCCACATCCTCCATAGGCCAGTTCGAAAGATGACGGCCATCTAACACCATCATTTGCGAAAGCGAAGTTGCGCGGAGATCTCACGAGATCTGCGCATTAGGTGTTGCGCTCGCCCGAACGCGACTGCTGGTTGGCAGCATCGGCCGATCCGCCCAGCGTGTCGGCGACCGTGGCACCTCGCGCACCCATCGGCTGCTGCGCACCTGTGGTG
>NZ_AYWU01000093.1:0-1620 GCF_000502375.1 Mesorhizobium sp. L48C026A00
CACGTCGTCGACGGTGTCGCCAACGACAGGCGTTGCAGGACGAGCGCCGAGGGGCAGCCAGCTTCTTTCTCCCCGTTTACGGGGAGAAATGCCCGGCAGGGCAATGAGGGGCGGCGCCAACTTCGATGATTGGCTTGCATCCAATGCAAGCTATGACTGCCCGAAGCGATTGCCCTGTGTGCTTGCTTCGATCGCCTCCAGGCGGCATAGATCAGGCATGACTGAAACCTGCCGCCCGCGCCGCTCGGTGCTTTACGTCCCGGCCTCGAACGACAAGGCGCTGGCCAAGATCTCGTCGCTGGCCTGCGATGCCGTCATCATCGATCTCGAAGATGCCGTCGCCCCGGCCGACAAGGTTTTTGCGCGCGAAAAACTGGCTGATATTTTCGCTCACCGCGCAAACCTGCGCTGCGAAATGGTCGTGCGCATCAACCCGCTCTCCAGCGAATGGGGCGCCAAGGACTTGCTGGCGGCGGCAAGCTGCGAGCCCGACGCCATCCTGCTGCCCAAGGTCGACACGCCGCGCGACGTCCTGGAAGCCGGCGACGTCCTCGACGACAATTTTTCACCCGACGCGGTGAAGCTGTGGGCGATGATCGAGACGCCCAAGGCGCTGCTCAACATCGGCCCGATTGCCGAGCTTTGCCGCGATCCGGCCTCGCGGCTGGTCTGTTTCGTCGCCGGAACGAACGACCTGGTCAAGGACACCGGCATTCTCGCTACGCCCGACCGGCGCTATCTCACGCCATGGCTGATGCAGATGGTGCTCGCAGCACGCGCCGGTGGCCTCGACCTGCTCGACGGTGTCTTCAACGATTTTCGTGATCTGGACGCTTTTGCGCGCGAATGCACGGAAGCAGCCGCCATGGGGTTCGACGGCAAGTCGCTGATCCACCCGGCCCAGATCGATGCCGCAAACCGCGCCTTTGCACCATCTGCCGAAGCCGTGGCCGAGGCGCGTGCGGTCAAGGAGGCCTTCGCGCTTGCCGAAAATGCCGGCAGGCAAGTCATTGCGCTGAACGGAAAAATGCTCGAGCGGCTGCATCTGGCGCAGGCCGAGAAACTGCTGGCGAAGGCGGCCGCCAGCGCGGCATGATTGGCAACTTATCACAGGAATGAAAAATGAAACTCTACCGCTTTCTGTCCGGCCCGGACGATTCCAGCTTCTGCCACAAGGTGACGGCGGCGCTGAACAAGGGCTGGCACCTGTTCGGCTCGCCAACCTATTCCTACGACAAGCAGACCAAGGTCATGCGCTGCGGCCAGGCCGTGGTGAAGGATGTCGAGGGCCAGGAATACGGCCCTGGCACCAAGCTCAGCGATTGGTGACATCGCATCGAGCATAAACATCTTCCAGATGTCGGCGGGCCAGCACCCCCCTCTGTCCTGCCGGACATCTCCCCCTCAAGGGGGGAGATCGGATGTCGCATCGGCTTTCGCCAATCTTCAGAGTTGCAGGGTGTGCGGTGCGGGCCAAAGCTGCCAGTCTCCCCCCCTTGAGGGCATATGCGCTAAGATAGCTTCGGCATGGACTGAAATTTGCGCTTTCGTGGTGGTTCACGCCATCGATGTCGCAAGGCATGGAGATTTGGCGCAGGATTGCCAAGGGAGGTTGAGCAA
>NZ_AYWU01000094.1:0-1551 GCF_000502375.1 Mesorhizobium sp. L48C026A00
CAGGCGCATGGTCGCTGCCTATGTCGAGAAACTCACAGTGGACGACCTTGAGGCTAAGGGCTTCCTGCCGAAAGGAGCGGCGGAGTAGCTAAACCCGTCGTTGCCGGAGATGCTTGCGCGTAACCAAACGTTGCTCCACGATGACCAGCAAGGCGGGGAGCACAGGCAATCATGGCCACAAGGTTTCAATCATCTGAGAGCCGCAGCTTTTGGGCAGGCATTATTCTTTGGTCGATTTTGGATTTTGCGATCGTCCTGGCTATAGCGTCGCTCTGGAACGATTGGCCTGGCGCATTGGTAGTAGCCGCGGCAGTCACTGTCGCAATTTGGTTGGCTCAAATGGTGCTGGCCCTCTACGGCTTCGCTCGCTACATGGCATACTTCTGGTTTTTTGAGAGGGAGAGCCGAACTAAGGCAACGGTTGATCAGCTTGCTCAACTAAAAATGCCGGCTCCCAATGCGCTTTACAATGACGTTGACGAATATCTGCTGTCGGCGGCAAACGATCCATCAACATCAAACGACGGCAGATTGTTTGCTGGAGCTACGCTTGGCATCTTGGAATCCACAAGGAAGTTTGGACCCAGAGGCGTCGCTATCTCAACCTCTATGGTCCTCGAGGAAAGCCTCCGCCGATATAGCCGTATGAGGATGGTTCAAGAATGACCGGTGCCGTCCTTGGCCTTTGCCCTGCGCGTTCACTTGCGCGCGCCTCGCATTGGTGATCTGCTCCAATGTAACTTTGGGAGGGGCAACATGCCCTGGATGGCCCCGAAACCCAGTCGAATGCGGCTAACGCCCGAGCTGGTCGCCAGAGTCCTCAGTGCGGACGATTCTCTGCCACAGCCCTTCACCGCGCCGTCCGACGCCGACCATGATGACACCGTCCGGGCGATACTTGCCGCCGCACCGTCAGCTGATGAGGTCTGGCTCTTTGCCTATGGATCGCTGATGTGGAACCCGGCCTGTGATTTCGTGGAGCAGCGGGTGGGCTTCGTGCCCGGGTGGCACCGCTCCTTCTGCCTCGGTTGGGACCGGTGGTTTCGAGGATCAGACAGCAAACCCGGTCTCATGTTGTCGCTCGACCGTGGCGGGCAGTGCAAGGGCGCNCCGCCGGATGCTATCGAGGCCAATCTCGGCAGGCTCTTTCGTCGTGAGATGCGCGCCAAGCCGTCCGCTCATTCGCCGCGTTGGGTGAATGTTCGCAGCGAGAACGGACCGCTCCAAGCGATCACCTTTGTGATTAACCGGAACAGCGGACGCTGTGTCCGCGGGCTGTCGCTGGAACAGATCGCCGACGCGCTCGCGGTCGCGTGCGGTCCGTGGGGTTCCATGGCCGANTGTCCGCGGGCTGTCGCTGGAACAGATCGCCGACGCGCTCGCGGTCGCGTGCGGTCCGTGGGGTTCCATGGCCGACTATCTCCACAGCACTGTAAGCCACCTTGAAGGTATGGGGATTCACGACAGGCAATTGTGGCGTTTGCAGGAGCTGGTAGCCGAACGCATCGAAGCGTCGACGGCCGAAGATCTTCCCGCGAAATGAGCCAACGG
>NZ_AYWU01000095.1:0-1438 GCF_000502375.1 Mesorhizobium sp. L48C026A00
CAATCTGAGGACCACGCCGGTATTGAACGGATATGTCAGCCGGATCGCAGCCGATCTGGCGACGGACGAAAAAAACGGCTTTCGTACTACCTGGTGCGTCTATCGGTTCCGCATCTCGGCTCGCGCGAACGCGCTCCCTAATGTTCCATTGCTCGCAATGGGCAGTGCCGGCGAGATACTCGGCAACACAGCCTCATGCCTGTTCTTCCGAGGCCGGCTTGACAGTGAGCGAATGCTTAACGCGGCTGCGAGGACCCGCCGGTTGTCGTTTCAGCTCGGCTTCGGTCAACTTCGACAGCCTGTCGGCGAAAGGCGCCATCACGAGGCCATTGGCGGCAAATTGCCCTCCCCTTGTTGCGCGGTAGCAGCATGCGTGTCGGGGAAGGAACCGTCTCCGGCCGCCATTCATCGCTGAGGCCGCGCCGTATATCCGTACCCGCGGCCACCGGAACTTGTCCACGTCCAGCGCTTACGTGCGGGTATGCCGGCGTCGAGCAAACAGAGAGAAGTTTGGAGCCCACCAGGACGACCGGTTACCAAGTTTTCCTCGTCCGTTTGAGTGTCGAATCTTCAGATCGATTGCTTGGGCGACCAGCGTCCCCGCCGCCAGCGAGCCCGCAACTGCTCAGCAGAAGGAAGTGAACGTGAATGCATCCATTTCGTAAATGTGTGTCTATCCAAGCAATCGATTTCTCTAATTATCCGATGAGCAATATGAACGCGTCAGGCAGGGTGCATCATTAGGAGTATTTTTCGATGGCAAACATTATCGAGGGTAGCCCGGATGCCGAAACACTCCTCGGCACCGAGGGTGAAGATTGGATGGAGGGTTTCCAGGGCGGTGACTGGATTGACGGGAATGCCGGCAACGACGAGATCTCGGCNCTCGGCTGGCCCGGGCAGTGACCGAGCCCTTGGCGGCGAGGGTAACGACCGCATCTTCGGCGGAGATGGCTGGGACGATCTCTCCGGCGACAACGGCCGCTTCAACGCGCGCATCTCCGGTGAGGACAATGACAGGCTCAGCGGCGGTCCCGGCCAGGATGTCCTCTACGTGGGTGACGGCCAGGATACGTTGACCGGGGGCACCGACAGTGACACGTTCGTGTTCCAGTTCCACAATCCGGTGCCTGGGGTTGTCGGGTCGAAGTCGGACATTACCACTATCACCGATTTCAACCCGGCGGAGGACAAGTTCGCCTTCGATGCGGTGGGCCTCTACAATGACGGTTTTGGCGCGAACTTCGTCAACAACGCCAGCATACAGTCCGGCTACCCGGTGAGCAGCTTCTACAGTGGTGCGGCCTCAGGTGCGAACGGCGAACACGTCGTGGTAATCACTGGCGAATCTTTCAACTCTGCTTCTGAGGCCGCGAGTGCGATCTCCGGCGAGCACGCCGGCGACATCATTGTCTACCAAAGCAGCTACACCGACAGA
>NZ_AYWU01000096.1:0-1398 GCF_000502375.1 Mesorhizobium sp. L48C026A00
ATGGTACGCAATGGTCTACTGCAAGCAGCGCGTCGCAATGCCGAGGTCGTGCAAGCTCTCGGTCTCGGAAAGCGGATCGCTGCCCGATGGCACAAGGCCAATGCCAAGTGTCTGGCCGCCAACCGGAAAGCCGCGGATCTGGCAGGCGGGCTGGATGGCTTTTCAGAGTCGCTGCGCCTGCAGGTGCAATCGGCCATTCTTGCCGTCGGCGCGTACCTTGTCATCAGACAGGAGGCTACGGCCGGGGTCATGATTGTCAGTTCGATAATGATGGGGCGTGCGCTGGCTCCGGTCGATCTGGCCATTTCAAGCTGGAAATCCTTCCTCATGGCGCGCCAGGGTTGGGCGCGGCTGGAGGACCTCTTGGAAAAGGTTCCTGAAACCGCTCCTGTTATGCCAATGCCTGCACCTGAACGCGAACTGCGCCTGGAAAGCGTGACAATCGTTCCGCCCGGCGAAAGGACGCTGACCGTGACCGGCCTTGCGTTTGCCATTCAGGCGGGAAGCGCACTCGGGGTCATCGGTGCATCGGGTTCGGGCAAGTCGACACTCTCGCGCGCCATCGTCGGCGCATGGGCGCCGGTCGCCGGAAANGTTCGCATCGACAGCGCAAGCCTCGATCAATGGGACCGGGAAGCACTAGGCCGTCATATCGGCTATCTGCCGCAAGGTGTTCAACTGTTCGACGGCACCATTGCCGAAAACATCGCTCGTTTTGAAGATAATCCTGACCCTGAGGCTATTGTCGCCGCGGCGAAGGCAGCGGGCACCCACGAACTGATCCTCCGATTTGAGCACGGTTACGAAACTCCGGTCGGTGAGGCCGGATCGGCAGTTTCCGCCGGGCAGCGCCAGCTTATCGGTCTTGCCCGTGCTCTTTATCGAGACCCTTTCCTTGTTGTGCTGGATGAACCCAATGCCCATCTCGATGCNCATCGGTGCATCGGGTTCGGGCAAGTCGACACTCTCGCGCGCCATCGTCGGCGCATGGGCGCCGGTCGCCGGAAAGGTTCGCATCGACAGCGCAAGCCTCGATCAATGGGACCGGGAAGCACTAGGCCGTCATATCGGCTATCTGCCGCAAGGCGTTGAACTGTTCGACGGCACCATTGCCGAAAACATTGCTCGTTTTGAAGATAATCCTGACCCTGACGCTATTGTCGCCGCGGCGAAAGCAGCGGGCACCCACGAACTGATCCTCCGTTTTGAGCACGGTTACGAAACTCCGATTGGTGAGGCCGGATCGGCACTTTCCGCCGGGCAGCGCCAGCGTATCGGTCTTGCCCGTGCTCTTTATCGAGACCCTTTCCTTGTTGTGCTGGATGAACCCAATGCCCATCTCGATGCGGAAGGCGAAGCTGCAGTCGCTAAGGCGATCGCCTCCGTGCGCGAGCGCAA
>NZ_AYWU01000097.1:0-1295 GCF_000502375.1 Mesorhizobium sp. L48C026A00
CTCGTTATCCTTGGAAAAGAAGGCCGCGAGGCGACCATGCGCCGCCAGAAGCGTTTCGAGGCTCGCGCCAGGGCTGCCAAGCTTCGCCATGACGCGCAGATCGAGAATGCCGACTTCCGCGCCGCACGCGGCCTCGACCGCAATTTGTTCATGGCGCTTGCCGGCTGCGGCTGGATCAGAAAGCATCACGGTCTTCTTGTCACCGGGCCAGCCGGCGTAGGCAAAAGCTGGCTTGCCTGCGCTCTTGGCCACCAGGCCTGCCGCGAAGACTTCTCAGTCGCCTACCACCGGCTTCCCCGGCTGTTCGCCGCCCTCGCGCTCGCAAGAGGCGACGGGCAATACGGCAGGATCCTCAAATCTCTTGCCAGGACCGACCTGCTGATCCTTGATGACTGGGGACCGGAAAAACTCAATGACGACCAACGCCGCGATCTCCTGGAGATCATTGAGGATCGCTACGAACGACGCTCAACCATCGTCACAAGTCAGGTGCCCGTGGATCGCTGGTGGGAAATTATTGCAAACCCAACTTTGGCCGACGCCATCCTGGATCGCCTCGTTCACAACGCCTATCGCATCGATCTCACCGGTGAAAGCATGCGAAAACAGCGCCCGCCAATCGTCCCCGAAAACACCGAAGCTTGACCTGAAACAAAACCCAACCCAAACATCAACGAGACCCAGGATCAGTCCGAAACTGGCCGCCTTCAAATCGGAAGGGTGGCCGGAATGAAATCGGAATGACTGGCCGGCTTCAAATCGGAATCGGTGGCCGGCTTCATCGGAATACGCAGCGGATCGGCTACGATTGTCGAATGCGGCTCCCGAAGATGCTGGACTTCGGAACGGGCATCGACGCCAACGAGCTGTGGGTTGCCCAACAGGGGTACTGGCACCACCGACAAGGTAGCGATCAATGACTGGTTCGCCGGGCCACCGCGCCCGCTGCAAAAGTCTGCGACGACTTTGGTGCCTGTCGGAATTTTCCATGGCCTGGACAGTACGCTAAGCAGCGGCCACGTTCGTCGCGGACAAAGGGCGATAGGTATGTTTGGAAGGGATAGGTGCTGAGGCCGCTTGCGAGCATGATCAGCCAGATCATTATGGATTGCGGGTTGCTGATGGCGCGCAGACGCTCCTTCATGCCGGAACGGTCAGAGCCCGCAATATCGGCCCCTGTCTTAACTGGCGCCTCCAGGACGCGATGGCGAAACAGGTAGAAGGCCTAATCGATGGGGTGGACGCCCCCTAACGGCATCACAATGTGCCAAGGTAGCGGTGTCGAAACGTTGCTA
>NZ_AYWU01000098.1:0-4504 GCF_000502375.1 Mesorhizobium sp. L48C026A00
GCGGCGGGCTTGCCGGCGCCTTGCGCGCGCATGGGAGCGGGCGGCTGCCGGACTACATGGTGCCGGCTGCGTTCGTGCGGCTGGCGGCGCTGCCGCTGACGCCGAACGGCAAGCTCGACCGCAAGGGACTGCCGGCTCCCGACGACGACGCCTATGCGCGGGCGGCCTATGAGGCGCCGCAGGGCGCGGTCGAGACGGCGCTGGCCGGGATCTGGGCGGAGCTTCTCGGTGTCGAGCGGGTCGGACGCCACGACCACTTCTTCGAGCTGGGTGGCCACTCGCTGCTGGCCGTGCAGCTCTCGAGCCGGCTGTCGCAGGTTGTTGGGGTCGAACTGCCGCTGACGAGGCTGTTCGCCAGACCGGTGCTTGCCGATCTGGNCTATGCGCGGGCGGCCTATGAGGCGCCGCAGGGCGCGGTCGAGACGGCGCTGGCCGGGATCTGGGCGGAGCTGCTCGGGGTCGAGCGGGTCGGACGCCACGACAACTTCTTCGAGCTCGGCGGCCATTCGCTGCTGGCCGTGCAGTTCTCGAGCCGACTGTCGCAGGTTGTTGGCGTCGAGCTGCCGCTGGCGAGGCTGTTTGCCAAACCGGCGCTTTCCGATCTGGCGGCAAGCATCGTCGAAGATTTGAGCCGCGCCGGTCCGCAAGACCTGCCGGCGATTGCGGCCGTGTCGCGCAATGAGCCGCTTGTGCTGTCGTTTGCGCNAACTTCTTCGAGCTCGGCGGCCATTCGCTGCTGGCCGTGCAGTTCTCGAGCCGACTGTCGCAGGTTGTTGGGGTCGAACTGCCGCTGACGAGGCTGTTCGCCAGACCGGTGCTTGCCGATCTGGCCGAAAGCATCGTCGAGGTGTTGAGCCGCGCCGGTCCGCAAGACCTGCCGGCGATTGCGACGGTGTCGCGCAATGAGCCGCTTGTGCTGTCGTTTGCGCAGCAGCGGATATGGTTTTTGGCGCAGCTCGACGAGGGCAGCACCAACTATCATATTCCGCTGGCCTTGCGGCTGCGGGGGGTGCTCGACCGCGTCGCCTGGCAGCGCAGCCTTGACCGTCTGTTTGCACGTCATGAGGCGCTACGCAGTGTCTTTGTCGCGTCGGAGGGCAAGCCCCTGGTCGCGGTTCTGCCGCCGGATGCGGGGCTGCCGGTGCTGGAGCACAATCTCAAGGGCAGGCCAGATGCTGAGGCGGCGCTTTTGGATCTGTGCCATGAAGAGGCCCTCACGCCGTTCGATCTGTCGCGTGGGCCGCTGATCCGCGGGCGTCTGATCCGGATATCGGATGAGGAACACGTCTTCCTGCTGACCCAGCACCACATCGTCTCGNATTCCGCTGGCCTTGCGGCTGCGGGGGGTGCTCGACCGCGTCGCCTGGCAGCGCAGCCTTGACCGTCTGTTTGCACGTCATGAGGCGCTGCGCAGTGTCTTTGTCGCGCCGGAGGGCAAGCCCTGGGTTGAGGTCCTGCCGCCGGATGCGGGGCTGCCGGTGCTCGAGCACGATCTGCGGGACAGGCCGGATGCTGAGGCTGTGCTTTCGGATCTGTGCCATGAAGAGGCGCGCACGCCGTTCGATCTGTCGCGCGGGCCGCTGATCCGCGCTCGTCTGATCCGGCTGGCGGATGAGGAGCACGTCTTCCAGCTGACCCAGCATNGGCTGCGCTTTTGGATCTGTGCCATGAAGAGGCGCGCACGCCGTTCGATCTGTCGCGCGGGCCGCTGATCCGCGCTCGTCTGATCCGGCTGGCGGATGAGGAGCACGTCTTCCAGCTGACCCAGCATCACATCGTCTCCGACGGCTGGTCGATGGGCGTCTTGATGCGTGAACTGAGTCAGCTTTACCGGGCGTTCGAGGCTGGACAGGACGATCCTTTGCCGCCGCTTGCGATCCAATATCCGGATTATGCCGCCTGGCAGCGGCAGTGGCTGTCGGGGGAACGGCTGCAGAGCCAGGCGCAGTATTGGCGCAACGCCCTGTCAGGCGCCCCGGCCCGTCTTGCGCTGCCGACGGACCGCGTGCGGCCGGCCCAGCAGTCGTTTGCCGGGGCGACGGTTCCGATCGTTATCGATGCGGATCTGACGCGGCGGCTGAAGCGGCTGAGCCGGCAGCATGGCACGACGTTGTTCATGACGGTGCTGGCGGCCTGGGCGGCGGTGCTGTCGCGCCTGTCGGGGCAGGACGACGTCGTGATCGGCGTGCCGAGCGCCAATCGCGGCCGGCGCGAGATCGAAGAGCTGATCGGCTTCTTCGTCAACACNACCTGCCGTTCGAGCAGGTCGTCGAGATCGCGCAGCCGCCCCGGCATCTTGATCACACGCCGTTGTTCCAGGTGATGCTGGCCTGGGAGAACAATGCGGTCGAGTCATTGGACCTGCCGGGGCTGAGTGTGGAGGCTGCCGGGGAGGGGCATGATCAGGTCAAGTTCGATCTGGAGCTGAGCCTGGGCGAGCGTGGCGATCAGATCGCCGGATCGCTGCACTATGCCACGGCGCTGTTCGACGAAGCGACGATCGAGCGGCAGCGTGGTTATCTGCTGGCGCTGCTGCGGGCGATGGNTCGCGGCGAGCGTGCGGACCACGCATGCGCGGCTTTCCGAGCTGCTGGCGCACGAGCATGCCTCGCTGGCGCTGGCGCAACGCTGCAGCGGCGTTGCGGCGCCGGCGCCGCTGTTCGGTGCGCTGTTGAACTACCGCCACAACACGCCGGCGGCCATGGCCGGCTCCAGGACGGACGATGGTCTGTCCGGCGTGGAATGGCTGGGCAGCGAGGAGCGCACCAACTATCCGCTGACNGAACAATGCGGTCGAGTCATTGGACCTGCCGGGGCTGAGTGTGGAGGCTGCCGGGGAGGGGTATGATCAGGTCAAGTTCGATCTGGAGCTGAGCCGGGGCGAGCGTGGCGATCAGATCGCCGGATCGCTGCACTATGCCACGGCGCTGTTCGACGAAGCGACGATCGAGCGGCAGCGTGGTTATCTGCTGGCGCTGCTGCGGGCGATGGTTGCCGATGCCGGGCAGCCGGTCGGCCGCATCGAGCTGCTGTCGCCCGAGGAGCGGACCTACCTTTTGGAGGAGCTGAACCGGACGGACGCGGACTATCCGTCGGATCTTTGCATCCACGAGCTGTTCGAGCAACAGGTGCGCCGCACACCCGAGGCGGTGGCGGTGGTTCATGAGGACGAGGCGCTCTCCTATGGCGAACTCAACGCCCGGGCCAACCGGCTGGCCCATCATCTGATCGCCCTTGGGGTCAAGCCGGATCAGCCGGTGGCGATCTGCGTCGAGCGCAGCCCGGCGATGGTGGTGGGGCTGCTGGCGATCCTGAAGGCGGGCGGCGCTTATGTGCCGATCGATCCGGCCTATCCGGGCTCACGGCTCAACCAGGTGCTCGCCGATGCCGCCCCCAAGCTGCTGCTGGCCGATGCGGCCGGACGCGCCGCCCTCGGCGCCGAGGCGCTCGCCAGCCTGACGGCGGTCGACCTCTCGGACGGCGCGCGTCCATGGGCNAGAATGGCTGATGGCCGATTGTGCTGCGCGCCTGGTGCTTAGCGAGAGTGACGATGATGATCTGCTTGAGGTGACGATCCCTGTTCTGGCCATTGAGCCGCTCATGACCGGAGCAGGGTCTAGTGCCGATCCTGGTCTGGCATTGAGCGCCGAGGCTGCCGCTTACGTGATGTACACGTCCGGCTCGACCGGCCTTCCCAAGGGGGTTGTTNCTGGCATTGAGCGCCGAGGCTGCCGCTTACGTGATGTACACGTCCGGCTCGACCGGCCTTCCCAAGGGGGTTGTTGTTGCTCACCGTGCGGTCAACCGGCTCGTCATCAACAATGGCTATGCGCAGTTCAGCTCGAGTGATCGTGTGGCGTGGGTGGGCAATCCCGCGTTTGATATCAGTACCCTGGAAGTGTGGGCACCGCTGCTACACGGTTCAAGCCTGGTTGTGATTCCACAAATNCGCGTTTGATATCAGTACCCTGGAAGTGTGGGCACCGCTGCTACACGGTTCAAGCCTGGTTGTGATTCCACAAATTGATGTGCTGCAGCCAGAGGTGCTGCGCAGTCTGGTTCAGCAGCATGGCATTACCGTCCTGCATCTGACAGCCGGGTTGTTCAGCCAGAGCGCTGATGATTTAGGCCCGGCGCTGGCAAGCTTGCGGTTGCTATTGGTCGGCGGTGATGCGGTTGATGTGGCGGCAGTAGCACGGGTCTTGAGTNGGTTGTTCAGCCAGAGCGCTGATGATTTAGGCCCGGCGCTGGCAAGCTTGCGGTTGCTATTGGTCGGCGGTGATGCGGTTGATGTGGCGGCAGTAGCACGGGTCTTGAGGGGGAGCCGACCGCAGCATCTCTTGCACTGCTACGGTCCGACCGAGACGACGACCTTCGCGACAGTCTGCGAGATTACCGCGATTGATGAGACGTTTGGCCGGCTCCCGATCGGCCGTCCGATTGCGAACACGCGGATCTACCTGCTGGACGCTCATGGTGCGCCGGTGCCGTTCGGGGCGGTGGG
>NZ_AYWU01000099.1:0-1239 GCF_000502375.1 Mesorhizobium sp. L48C026A00
GCACGGTCAAGCGCCATGTAAATTCTCTTCTCGGCTTTGGTCGTTGGCTCTTTGATAATAACAGGCCGGGATTTGCTGCTCGGCTTCACGAGGAGTCGCTGGATCCGGATCTCAAGGAGTACGAGAGCAAGAGTGGCTCCTCGGACGTGGCTAGAGCAGTGGGTCATCTCAAGACGTGGGCGGGCGGAGCGCCAGTGCTGGACCGCGCCGCTGTCCTGAATAATCCCGACCCTGCCGACGCCGCGCTCATCAGAGATTACACAGCGGCTCCCATCAAAGAGTACAAGGCAGCGCCGACCGGGCCGAATCCCGNACGAGGAGTCGCTGGATCCGGATCTCAAGGAGTACGAGAGCAAGAGTGGCTCCTCGGACGTGGCTAGAGCACTGGGTCGTCTCAAGACGTCGGCGGGCGGACCGCCAGTGGTGGACCGCCCTGTCCTGAATCCCGACCCTGTCGACGCCGCGCTCATCAGAGATTACACAGCGGGTTTCATCAAAGAGTACAAGGCAGCGCCTGCGACCGGGCCGAATCCCGGTACCATTCAGACCTATGGATCTGCTCTTAGACGTTTCAGTCAATACCTGGTTGAAAACAACAAACCGGGAATTGCGGCTCGGCTTCACGAGGGGTCGCTGGATGAAGATGCAAAGCGCTATGTGAACTCCGGAGGTTCCCGCCGTACGCAGGTCGCTCATCCCGGTGCTTTTGTCGCCGCGCGACGCGACGAGCGCAT
This sequence comes from Mesorhizobium sp. L48C026A00, assembly GCF_000502375.1. NCBI lineage: Bacteria > Pseudomonadati > Pseudomonadota > Alphaproteobacteria > Hyphomicrobiales > Phyllobacteriaceae > Mesorhizobium > Mesorhizobium sp. L48C026A00. The sequence goes on from NZ_AYWU01000099.1 coordinate 735, forward strand.
CGTCGTTCAGCAAACGGTCGACGACCAGGTCCGCACCCTTCGCCCGCAGTTTTGGCGCAATGGCACTGAGCCGCTCGGCGCGGCGGCCGAGCTCGGCCGAGAGATCGATCGCCTGCAGCGCGGCGTGCGCCTGAGCCACGAGCAGGCTCTGCACCCTTTCTCCGCCTGGCGCCTGGTTCCTCTGCGTCAGGCTGGTCGTTTTCGGAGGCACGCCACGCAGGCTGCCGCCCGGTCCCGGCTGCGTTCCCAAAAGCGGCACCGCATGCGGCCATCCCAATCTTTGCGCGAGCAGCGCGTCGGCGAGCCACGAACCCAAATAGCGTCCGAAGCCATGGCGCCCGGCGCTCGCGAAAGCACCGGTCAGCATGTCGAGCGTCCCGACGCTGGCGCCGAGCTGCCGAAGCTCATCCGCCAGATCGCCGAGCGCCTCGCCGTCGCGGACAAAAAAGCCGAATTCCTCCAATGCCGCGGCGAGGTTTTGCTCCGTCAGAAGCTCCGCCGCGGG
>NZ_AYWU01000100.1:0-1222 GCF_000502375.1 Mesorhizobium sp. L48C026A00
GGCCTAATTTTCTGCGCGCCGATTGCGCTGGCGCGACGTAGCCCGGCCTTTTGCCAGCTCGGCAGCTACGGCTCGCAAAGAGCGTCGTAAGGCTTGCGGAGCCGCCCCTCAGCTCCCGTCGAGGAGCAATCCACAATTCACATATTTCGAGATGGCTCGCTGGTTTACCGGTCTGCGAGCCCTGCAAGCCGATTGTCGCTTTAACTTCCCGATTTCAAACAGGGAAAAGTCAGGTGTTGTTTAGGTTTAGGCGCTACGACAGCCCCGATTTTTCGCTAACGATTTCACTGGCTGCTCGATTTGCCGCACCGATTGCACAACCGCAAAGCCGCACCCGGCACGTCGCATTCCGACGAAGCATGGTCGGCGGCACGTCGTCTCGCTCGCGAGCTCGACACGATTCTCGACGGTTCGGGGCCAAGACGCGCGGCAATCAACCGGGCCGCGGCCGAGCTGCGCCTCTCGACCCGCCAAGTCTACAATCTGCTGGCGCGCTACCGCAACGATCGGACCGTGACGTCGCTGCTGCCCCAGTTGGATGGCAGCCGCAAGAAGCGCCTTGATCAAGGCATCGAGGCGATCATTGCGACGACGTTGCGAGAGCAGTGGCTCGTGCTGGAGGCTCCGCCGCTCGCTGCGGTCGTGGCCGAGATCCGCGCTCGCTGCGAAGAGGCCGGCTTGGCCGCTCCGTCCTATCTCACGGCCGCCCGCCGGATACCCGGGCTGTTCAGCCCCGAGGAGATCGCGAGGAAACGGTCCGCCAATCCGAAGCATCTCCAGCGGCTCAAACCGCGGCCAGGATACATCCATGCGGCGCGCCCGCTCGATGTCTGCCAGATCGATCACACGCCCACCGACATCAACTTCGTGGAGGTCGTCGACGGCGGCGGAACGTTCATCGGCCGGGCATATCTCACGATCGTCACCGACGTGGCCACCCGCTGCATTCTTGGCTTCTGCCTCACCCTCGAGAAGCCGTCGGCGCTGTCGGTCGCGCTCTGCCTGGCGCACGCCATGTGTCCAAGGGAGGCATGGTTGGCCGCGCGCGGCATCGAGCATGGATGGCCGATGTTGGGGTCAGAGCAAGAACTGCTCGAAATCATACGCTAAGGTCGAACGGAGCATGAACATTATGCCGCCCAGGGCAATTTGGTCGGCAAGCGCAGCGGCCTGAAGCCCTCCGTAAGGTCGGGCGCGACGTCCCAGGAGTAGATGCCGGTAA
>NZ_AYWU01000101.1:0-1681 GCF_000502375.1 Mesorhizobium sp. L48C026A00
GAACAGCGGCGCCGGCGCCGCAACGCCGCTGCAGCGTTGCGCCAGCGCCAGCGAGGCATGCTCGTGCGCCAGCAGCTCGGCCAGACGGGCATGGGTGAGACGCAGACTTTCCTCAACTCCGGTGCCGTCGAGGTCAAGCCGCACAGGCAGGGTGTTGATGAACAGGCCCATTGCGCGGTCGGCGCCCGCACCGGCATGCGTGCGGCCGAACAGCACCGTGCCGAACACCACCTGCTCTCGGCCGCTGCTGCGCGCCACCACCTGACCCCAGGCCAGATGGCAAAGGCTGGCCAGGCTCACCCCCAGCCGCCGCGCCTGGGCCCGCAGCCGATCGTTGAGCGCCTGCGGCAGCATCCGATGCGCCTCGCCGACCCCGCTGCCGTCGCCGCGCACTTGGCTTAGCCCGAACGGCAGCGTCGGCTCGTCGATGTCCGCCAGCTGTTCCTGGAAGAACTCCTCATGCGCCCTGGCATCGNCCCCCAGCCGCCGCGCCTGGGCCCGCAGCCGATCGTTGAGCGCCTGCGGCAGCATCCGATGCGCCTCGCCAACCCCGCTGCCGTCGCCATGCACTTGGCTTAGCCCGAACGGCAGCGTCGGCTCGTCGATGTCCGCCAGCTGTTCCTGGAAGAACTCCTCATGCGCCTTGGCATCGCCCCCCAGGCGCGCCTGCGCCACCAGATTGCGGAACGGCTGCGGCGCGGCAAGCTCATGCGCGCGTCTCTCCAGCACGGCCCGCACCTCGGCATGCATGATCTCCAGCGTCGTGTGATCGCCGATCAGATGGTGCAGCAGCTCCAACAGCAGCCAGCGCCCGCTGCCGGGCTCGCGCGCGATCACGACGCGCATCAAGGGCGCCCGGCCAAGGTCGATGCGGTACTGGCGCGGATCGAACCGCCGCTTCAGCTGCTCGGAACCGGGACCGCCATCCTCATCCAGCTCGACCTCGCGCACCTCCAGGGCCGCCTTGCGCCACACCACCTGCGCCGGGCTCGACAGACCCTCCCAGACAAAGGCCGTACGCAGAATGTCGTGCCGGTCCACCACCTGCTGAACCGCGCCAAGATAGCGCTCCAACAGGNCCCTCCCAGACAAAGGCCGTACGCAGAATGTCGTGCCGGTCCACCACCTGCTGAACCGCGCCAAGATAGCGCTCCAACAGGCCGCGCTCGGCAAACGCCATCTGCGAGACCAGCAGATACGGATCGCCCTTCGTCGCCAGCAGATGATGGAACAGGATGCCGTCCTGCAGCGGCGACAGGCCATAAATGTCCTGGATGTTGGCGACCCCGCCCGGCACCGTGGCGACGATCCGGTCGATCTCCTGTTGGGTAAGATCGATCAGCGTCAGCATCTGCGGCGTAATTGCCGTGCTCTGCTCGCCGATCAGGTTGGCCGGCACCGCCACCTCGTCATGACTGCCAAGGCTGGCGGCCAGATCGCAAAGCACCGGCCGGGCGAACAGGGTGCGCACCTCCACCCCCAGCGACAGCCGCCGCAGCCGGCTCATCAGCTGCACCGCCAACAGCGAGTGGCCGCCGAGCTCGAAGAAGTTGTCGTGGCGTCCGACCCGCTCGACCCCGAGCAGCTCCGCCCAGATCCCGGCCAGCGCCGTCTCGACCGCGCCCTGCGGCGCTTCATAGGCGGTGCGCGCATAGGCGTCGTCGTCCGGCGCCGGCAGCGC
>NZ_AYWU01000102.1:0-1044 GCF_000502375.1 Mesorhizobium sp. L48C026A00
ATAACGATGTTTTGATGTATGAAAGGACCGCCCGGTTCCACAAGGCGCTGCAGGCGTACCAAGTCCCAACCCTGCCAATTGAGATACATCAGTTTTATGCCACCGAGGCTCTCTTCAGTTCTCGGGCACGGCAAGCTAAGAGTTCATTCTGCCCAGAGGCACGTTCGCCTATGCGCGGCTGGGACCGCGTCTTGAGTCCGGAGGCCATTACTGCCGTACCGATTATAGGCGACCACGTGACGATGATAAGTGTTCTGGAAAACCGCAAAGCTCTGGCCCGAGCCATTGTCAACGCCCTTAACCGGGGCTCTTGATCCCTAACGAACCGCTCGGAAGGGGTCTGGCACCCCGACCATGTTTAGTCTCGAGATTCCGACAATACACCAAATGTCGGAAAGTCCTGGCTTGGTGATCCAAAGGTAGGAAGCACTTCATATGTGGTCCGCCGCCACTGCTGATCGACGACCAAGTCGGGCTAAATGCAACGCGAAGCTACATTGACTGAGCATCTCATTGGAAAAGCTCATAGGAACCAGATAAATGGAGATTATCACGATTGATCAACAGAACATCCTCGTCGGCATTCGTCCAATAGAGCCGGCTGACGAATCGACCTTGTACGCTTCCGAAGTTACGTCTACGGGACGCGCTGTTCCCAAAGTCCGCCGCCAGAGCGGTGCTGCAAGAGTAATTGCCCGAACACTTCTTGGGCAACTGGGATTCCCACCACTGCCGATCTTAAAGACGCGCTCTGGTGTTCCGATCTGGCCAGCCGGCATGGTCGGATCTTTGGCTCACCACGATACAGTAGCAGCCGCCGCCATTGCAGGGACGAAGAGGATTGCAGCGCTCGGCATCGACATTGAACCTAATGAACCTCTGCCGGAGAACTTGATCGAATTGATTGCTACCCCTAACGAGCAACGCATGTACGATCTACGCCTGCTTCAACGGCGGGACCTCTTCGTTTTGAAGGAGGCTGTATATAAAGCCTATTTTCCACTGTACAATGATTTTCTTGAATTCCAGGACGTGGAAATTGAT
>NZ_AYWU01000103.1:0-1040 GCF_000502375.1 Mesorhizobium sp. L48C026A00
TAGGTGATCGAACTTGCTTCAAGAACGGCCGCCAGTTTGCGGCATGGCTCGGTCTCGTGCCGAAACAACGATCCAGTGGAGGGCGAGCCCGCCTGTTCGGTATCAGCAAGCGCGGCGATCGCTATCTGCGCACATTGATGATCCATGGCGCTCGCGCTGCGCTCGGCAAAGCAGCGGGCAAGCAGGATCCTCGAAGCCTTTGGCTTAGTAAGTTGCGGCAAAGGCGGCATCCCAATGTCGCGGCTGTCGCGCTCGCCAATAAGAATGCGAGGATCGTGTGGGCCATGCTCTCGGGCGGCACAGTCTACGAGCACGCACCATCGGTGAAAGCAGCTTGNCAAGAATGCGAGGATCGTGTGGGCCATGCTCTCGGGCGGCACAGTCTACGAGCACGCACCATCGGTGAAAGCAGCTTAAGGCGAAGCGGCAAACGAAGGAATAACAGAAGGAGGTCTCACCCCAGCAATTGCAGCAAAATGGCAGGAGATGGTGAAACGGTCATTCCGTCGCTTCCCGAACCTGGTGTGTGGACCGGCTTGGCTTCGGCCAATGTCTAGGGGCCGATGAGGTGGAAGCCCGCGAAAATCCATCGGGGCTCGCGGCGACGACGTTGTCCAGCCGCATCAGGAAGCCGGATATACGTCAGCAGTTGTGACCGACGATCTTGATCTAGCCGACCTGTTGCAATCGGGCGGGGTCCATATACGTCCATACATGCCACTGAACTTTCATCCAGCGGCGATTATCCTCGGCCGTTTCTGTTACGCCGTGGCGCGCGTTGAGCAATCGGCGAAGACGCAGCGTACCTCCACCGCCCGGATCGCCACGGTATCGCCTTTAGGGGGGTCAGAACAAGATTAGTGAGAAATCGTACGCTAACCGAAATTGTGCATGTTTCCGTAGTTTACCGCCTGTACCGAATATCAGTTTTTAGGCAGGAAATGCTACCTAGAGCGCAATTTTGGGAACGAGCACCGATCTGGAGAAGAGTTTCTCAGCTAAACGTACGATTTCGCACTAATCTTGTTCTGACCCCGGGT
>NZ_AYWU01000104.1:0-1821 GCF_000502375.1 Mesorhizobium sp. L48C026A00
AAGGCCTCGGGCAGAGGCCGGCCCTTCTGCTGGTGGATACCCGTGCCCGAAAGGGCCGCCCAGTTTTCTCGGGTAAGCCTGGCGACCGTCAGGCCTGACAGTTTCTCGAATTCCGGATTGGCGTAGACCACACGCTCCTCAGCGGTCAGGTCCGCAACGGCTATGGCGATCGGCACCTGGTCAAGGAATTTTTTGAACTGTTCGCTTTCCAGTGCGGTTGCAAGGTCAGGTGTGTCAAGCAACTGCTCGACCGCCTCGACCTTTTCTGAATTGGATGTCATTTGCGCGCCTGTTTTGGGCGTACAGTATCAATAATGCAGTGCGCCCGCAAAGCTGGAACTGCATCGCGCCGTGTCAGGCATCTGACTACAAGACGTGCGTCGCGCAACGGCCCGCGTCAAACGGACTCCGAGCGGCGCCTCGGCACGCCGACACGGGCCAGCGGCTCCGCGAAGCCCCACGGCGCGCGCACCCGCACATTCGCGCTGACTCCTCTTCGCTGCACGAAAAATAACGACACGCGGACGTTCCCCCGCGCGTAGATTCCGTGTCGAAGCAACCAAGACAGCGCAGCGTGAGGACTGCCGGTGTAGTTTGACGGCTTCGATCTCTAATGCAGGCCGAAAGGCGTCCAGAACGCGATCGCGCTTTCGTTTATCCGAGTTAAAAGGCACGTCATCGTTTCGCGCTATCAGCATCCCGCTCGTCGCGTCTCAGGAACTCGGTGGTGACCGTGCCGAGCTTGTTTTCCAGCCAGTCGGCCATCGCGACTTCCTCGCGGAGATTTTCTTCGCAGACTNGTGGTGACCGTGCCGAGCTTGTTTTCCAGCCAGTCGGCCATCGCGACTTCCTCGCGGAGATTTTCTTCGCAGACTCTCTGGACTTCGGCGTCGCCGACCTCGCCGGCCGCTGCGATGAGCATTTTGTAGCTGGCGATTTCCATGTGCTCGAATGTGTAGCTGGCCAGCGACCCCTTCATCACCTCGTCGCCTGCAAACATACCGCTGATGCTCTGCCCGATGGCGATTAACTTGCCGCCGGCGTCCTTCAGCGTCGATGATCCTTCCCCCANTGATGCTCTGCCCGATGGCGATTAACTTGCCGCCGGCGTCCTTCAGCGTCGATGATCCTTCCCCCATCCGATCGAAGCATTGTTCGAGACGTTCTGCCTGGTGCCTTGTTTCCTCCAGATGCACCCTCATCCGGTCGCGTAACTCGGGATAGTTTTCAAGACGCTCGATTTGGCCGCTCAACATGGTCTCGGCCTGTTCCTCCATGGCGTGAGCGTCGCGAAGCCACTGCGCCAGACGTTCTTTCGAGTCTGTCATGTCTGTCTCGGTTGGTCAGCATAGTTTTACTGCCACCGCAACGTCGCCACAGACCGTTGGTTCCGATCGCTCGGCGGGCTTTACATTTGTTGATCCGATGCTCCGGATAACACGATAGCCGGCGCCGCTTTGGTAGCTTTGTGGAAAGTTGAGCGCCGCTTGGCAGCATTGGGCTCAGACGCGGGCCGTCGCTACGGCCTGATCACGTAAGCCAGCTTCAAGGACCGTTCGAAACCCCGCAACCAGATCTGATCGGCCTGAGGACGAATATCGCCATCAGCGCAAAAAAAGCACAGCGGAGATTCCGGCGCCACACATGATGACTTTGCCGGTGCCGCGTTGCCCTTCCTCGCGAGGTATCTCATTCGCCATTGCACCGATCCTCACTTTGTGTGGTTCATCCGCTGTTAGTGGCGCTGTCGCTATGGGCGGGCATGCGAACAAAATCGAAATGGTCACCCGGCCCAGGGGTCAAGATTCTGGGTGTCGCGCT
>NZ_AYWU01000105.1:0-1013 GCF_000502375.1 Mesorhizobium sp. L48C026A00
CGCCGGAAAACCCGGTCCAGTCGCCGTCGCGCTTCAAATCGACACCGATGCCGCTGATCACGGTGCCGCCGGAGGTGACGCTGTCGGCACGGATTTTACCGGAGATCGCCGGCGCGGCGACATAGTTGGCAATCAGCGCATCGATGGTGACCGTCTTTGCCGAAAGATCGCCGCGCGAAATTGAATCTGTGGTCGCCTTGATGGCGACTTGAGGCGCATTGCCGGTCTTCGAGAACACGATCGTGCCACGCACGTCGCCGTCAGCTTTTTCCAGCGCCAGGGCTGCGAGCGGACTGATATCGGGTAGATCCAGCGCAACCGTGCCGAGCGGCAGGAATCGATCGTCGAGAGCAAGGTCGCCCGAAACTTTGTTGTCGCCCAGTGACAGGCTTAGTCCGTTTATGGACCGCTTTCCCTGGCGCGTTACCAGCGACGCCTTGAAATCGAGTGGCTCGTCATTGACGGATCCGGTGAGCGAGATATCGGCCGCCGGGCTGGCGATGTCGCCCTTCCCCGTCGCGGTGAGCTTTAGCCCGGTGATTTCTCGCGCCGCCACCGAAAGCCGGTCGCTGTTGACCGTCAGCGACAGGTCGGGCGCGGTGCTGGCGCCTTGCGCGTTCAGCGCGAAGGTGATGGCGCCCTTGGCATCCCCGGACAGAAGCGAGATGTCGGCCAGCGCGCCTTTGATGTCGACGGTGACCTTGTTGTCGGCGAGGCTGGCCTGCCCGTCGGCGGTCAGCGCGCCGGATACCAGCCTGATCGCATCGGCGATAACATTGCCGTTGGCGTCGCGCTTCAGTGCCGCGCTGAGCTGCGTCCGCTCGGCGAGCACGCCGCGCACTGCCGCCGGCAGTGCCGCGGAAGCCGCAACCGCCCTGAGGTTGAGATCGATGGCGCCATCGGCCAGGGAGACCCTTCCATTAAAGCCGCTGTCCAGTACCTCGCTCGTTACCGAGCCGCTGTCGATGACGATGGTATCGGTAGCGAGATCGCCGGCGACCTTGGCAGTAATC
>NZ_AYWU01000106.1:0-891 GCF_000502375.1 Mesorhizobium sp. L48C026A00
TGAACCCAATGCCCATCTCGATGCGGAAGGCGAAGCTGCAGTCGCTAAGGCGATCGCCTCCGTGCGCGAGCGCAAAGGCATTGCGGTTGTCGTCTGCCATAGGCCGAGCGCCATCCGCGCCGTGGATTTGGTGTTGGTGATGGAAGGTGGACGGCAGCGAGCATTCGGTGCGCGTTCCAAATTCCTGAAGGCCATCGAGTCTACACAGGATCACGTGGCAGAGCGCGCTGACATGGAGGATCCCGGTGTCCGGCATTCATCAGAACAATGACGTTTCCAGCTCCATTCGCCGGCACCTGGTGGCGGGCCTTCTGGCGAGCGTGATCTTTGTGGGAGGAGCCGGAGCCTGGGCGGCCTTCACGAATCTCTCCGGTGCGGTTGTCGCGTCCGGACACTTTGTCGTCGATTCCTATGTCAAGAAGGTACAGCACCCGACCGGCGGGGTGGTGGGAGAAATCCTGGTGCGAGAAGGCGATAAAGTAAAAGCCGGCGACATCCTCATGCGGCTCGATGCCACCCAGACGCGCGCTAATCTCGCCATAGTCACCAAGCGGCTCGATGAGCTGGCCGCCTACCTGGCACGACTCGAATCTGAGCGTGACGATCTCGCGGAGATCGCCTTGCCGGACTGGCTGCTCGCCCGAAGAGATGTTCCGGACGTAGCTTCGGCAATACATAGCGAGACGCTGCTGTTCGAATTCCGCAGACAATCCCGCGTCGGAAACCAGGCGCAACTGGCGGAACGCATTACTCAATATCACCACGAGATCGAAGGACTCAAGGCGCAGGAAATTGCCTGTGAAAAAAGGATCGAGGTTCTCCAAAAGGAAATTGCTGCCCTGAGTGGGCTGCGCGACCAAGGCATTGTCTCGGACCAACGGTTGAACAGCC
>NZ_AYWU01000107.1:0-856 GCF_000502375.1 Mesorhizobium sp. L48C026A00
ACGAGAACACGCGGCTGAAGCGGCTTCTGGCCGACGCCATGCTCGACAATGCGGCGTTGAAGGATGCCGCGCCAGAAGCCAACTGCCTGCGGCAACGAGCCAACTTGGCTCGCAGAGTCCTTTTGGCAGCCCGCGAGTACAGGGTGCGCATTTCGCTGATTGTGAGCAGCCATTTCACGCGATCGTGAGCGCTCATTTCATTTGATCGTGAGCAGGTATTTCACGCGATCATGAGCGGCCGCTTCGACCGACGTGTTGATTGATTCAGGTGTTTGAGTCTGCGTCAAGAGCTGAGCGTTGAGCGTTCTGTTTTCGCATGCTTTCTCCGGTGAGTTGAAGACGGTGAGCATTGTGGACGAGGCGGTCAAGAATCGCGTCGCCGAGCGTGGGATCCGCGAATGCTTCATGATGCACCTTTCCTTGATCGCCTGGTCCGTTGCAGTCGGCGTTGAAGTTGATCGATCTGGTCGCTGGAAAGGCTGATCTGCCAAGGCTGGCCTTTCGTGCTTTGCCGACCGCGGACAAGGCCCTGGGCGAGATAGTCGAAGATGGTTTGAGCCGTCACGCCGATTGCAGCGGCTGCGCCCTGTACAGAGTAGGTTCCATCAGGCCAGCGCGGCGGATTGGCTGCGACGCCGTTGATCTTGGCTGTGGGGATTCCCCAACGGTGGCGTAAGAGCCAGATGTTCTCATAGCTGAACAGCTTGCCTCGCGCCGAGCGGACGCCCTCGTCATTCAAGATTTTGGCGATTTGCCTGTCCATATGGTTCTGTGGCAAACCTGGAAATGGGGTTGTGAACGGCCATTTCGGCCTGTCCGTCAGGCAGCGAGGATATCGAATTGCTCAGCGATCGAC
>NZ_AYWU01000108.1:0-1738 GCF_000502375.1 Mesorhizobium sp. L48C026A00
GGCTGTTCAACCGTTGGTCCGAGACAATGCCTTGGTCGCGCAGCCCACTCAGGGCAGCAATTTCCTTTTGGAGAATCTCGATCCTTTTCTCACAGGCAATTTCCTGCGCCTTGCGTCCCTCGATCTCGTGCCAGTTCATCGAGCCGCTTGGTGACTATGGCGAGATTGGCGCGCGTCTGGGTGGCATCGAGCCGCATGAGGACGGACGCGACAACCGCACCGGAGAGGTTCGTGAAGGCCGCCCAGGCTCCGGCTCCTCCCACAAAGATCACGCTCGCCAGAAGGCCCGCCACCAGTGCCGGCGAATGGAGCTGGAAACGTCATTGTTCTGATGAATGCCGGACACCGGGATCCTCCATGTCAGCGCGCTCTGCCACGTGATCCTGTGTAGACTTGATGGCCTTCAGGACTTTGGAACGCGCACCGAATGCTCGCTGCCGTCCACCTTCCATCACCAACACCAAATCCACGGCGCGGATGGCGCTCGGCCTATGGCAGACGACAACCGCAATGCCTTTGCGCTCGCGCACNAACGCGCACCGAATGCTCGCTGCCGTCCACCTTCCATCACCAACACCAAATCCACGGCGCGGATGGCGCTCGGCCGATGGGCGACGACAACCGCAATGCCCTTGCGCTCGCGCACGGAGGCGATCGCCTTAACGACCGCAGCCTCGCCTTCCGCATCGAGATGGGCATTGGGTTCATCCAGCACAACAAGGAAAGGGTCTCGATAAAGAGCACGGGCAAGACCGATAAGCTGGCGCTGCCCGGCGGAAAGTGCCGATCCGGCCTCACCAATCGGAGTTTCGTAACCGTGCTCAAATCGGAGGATCAGTTCGTGGGTGCCCGCTGCTTTCGCCGCGGCGACAATAGCGTCAGGGGCAGGATTATCTTCAAAACGAGCAATGTTTTCGGCAATGGTGCNACCGGCGCCCATGCGCCAACGATGGCGCGCGAGAGAGTGTCGACTTGCCCGAACCCGATGCACCGATGACCCCGAGTGCGCTTCCCGCCTGAATGGCAAACGCAAGGCCGGTCACGGTCGGCTTCCTTTCGCCGGGCGGAACGATTGTCACGCCTTCGAGGCGCAGTTCGCGTTCAGGTGCAGGCATTGGCATAACAGAAGCGGTTTCAGGAACCTTTCCCAGGAGGTCCTCCAGCCGCGCCCAACCCTGGCGTGCCATGAGGAAGGGTTTCCAGCTTGAAATGGCCAGATCGACCGGAGCCAGCGCACGCCCCATCGTGATCGAACTGGCAATCATGACCCCGGCCGTAGTCTCCTGCCTGATGACAAGGTACGCGCCGACGGCAAGAATGGCCGATTGCAGCAGCACGCGCAGCGACTTTGAAATGCCACCCAGCCCACCTGCCACGTCCCCGACTTTCCGGTTGGCGGCCAGATACTTGGCATTGGCCTTGTGCCATCGGGCAGCGATCCGCTTTCCGAGACCGAGAGCTTGCACGACCTCGGCATTGCNCTTGGCATTGGCCTTGTGCCATCGGGCAGCGATCCGCTTTCCGAGACCGAGAGCTTGCACGACCTCGGCATTGCGGCGCGCTGCTTCCAGTAGACCATTGCGTACCATGTTGTGGTCAATGGTATCGCGTATCGGCCCTTGCGAGAGAGTGTTGGCAAGGAGTGTCAGAGATGTGAGACCGATCGCCCCGATAAGTGCCGTCATGCCGATCCAGAAATGAAAGAGGAAGCAAATGCCAAGATAAAGCAGCATCCATG
>NZ_AYWU01000109.1:0-791 GCF_000502375.1 Mesorhizobium sp. L48C026A00
CTCGCCGATGCCGCCCCCAAGCTGCTGCGGGCCGATGCGGCCGGACGCGCCGCCCTCGGCGCCGAGGCGCTCGCCAGCCTGACGGCGGTCGACCTCTCGGACGGCGCGCGTCCATGGGCCGACCAGGGCGCTGACGATCCCGACCCGCGCGCGCTGGGGCTCACCCCCCGCCAGCTCGCCTACATCATCTACACCTCGGGCTCCACCGGGACGCCCAAGGGCGTCATGGTCGAGCATCGCGGAGTGGTCAATCTTACAGCATGGCATGTGCAAACGTTTTGTCCGCAACCAGAAACCTGCTGCACACTCACGGCTGCAGTGGCTTTTGACGCCAGCACCTGGGAGCTATGGTCCGCATTATGCAATCGTAGCACATTGCTGCTCCCGCCCAGGGCGGCAGCAGGAGATTCCTCGCGTCTGTTGCAATGGTGGCGTGATCAACCACTGGATGCCGCCTTTCTAGCCACACCGCTGGCTATAACCGCATTGCAAGACGAGCTGGTAAATCCAAAATTGGGACATTTGCTGATCGGCGGTGATCGTCTCCAGCGTGTTCCTTCCCGGATACCGTCTCCTCTCAAGTTGATAAACAACTATGGCCCTACGGAAGTCACCGTTGTGGCAACGTCGGGACGACTTCTCAGTGACAACGCCGTGCCGCATATTGGCCGTCCGATTGCGAACACGCGGATCTACCTGCTGGACGCTCATGGTGCGCCGGTGCCGTTCGGGGCGGTGGGCGAGCTCTATATCGGCGGGGCGGGGGTTGCGCGTGGCTACCTGAACCGGCC
>NZ_AYWU01000110.1:0-744 GCF_000502375.1 Mesorhizobium sp. L48C026A00
GTCTGGCAGGTCTGGCAGGTCTGGCTGCCATCTTTGCAATCGCCCAACCAGCGCCCGCGTGCCGTCCACCACGTAGACTCCGCAATCCCACTCGTTGCTCTGCTGGGCGATGCGGGGTAAGTCCACGCGGGTCTCCAGGCTGGCGCCCAGCCTTTCTGCGAGGTGTTTTGCAAGCTTGTCATGCCATCCGCTGACGGAGTCATAATGATAGGCAACCGGCCGTTCCCGGTCGCTGCGATCAACGAACAGCAGCGACCAATGTTTGCCGCGCTCCGCAAGAGTCTTACCGCCATCGCTCACTGGCACGAACAGGAAGTCGGCTGTGTCGTTACCGTTCTGATTATGGACGATGCGCTGGAATGCGCTTAGCNGCTCACTGGCACGAACAGGAAGTCGGCTGTGTCGTTACCGTTCTGATTATGGACGATGCGCTGGAATGCGCTTAGCTTGTCGCTCTCGGAGCCCAAGCGCAGATGATAATTGGCTACGAGGGGATCCACGAACCGCGTCCGGGCGGCGAGTTCTGGATTGTTCCCCTGCAACTCCTGCTCCAGGAGCTGGTAATCCCTGTGGATATGTTCGTCGCCTAGCAATTGCAATGCGCCGAGCACCCGCCCGCTGGGGTCGCCGAAAACACCAAAAAACCCTTCGACCGCGGGGGACATCCCCTCAGGAAAGAGCTCTGGCGAGGCGGAATTCCCCGCCCGCAAGCTGGGCGGAGCGAATTCCGGTGGCCTCAGTGGC
>NZ_AYWU01000111.1:0-703 GCF_000502375.1 Mesorhizobium sp. L48C026A00
AGGCAGGAAATGCTACCTAGAGCGCAATTTGGGAACGAGCACCGATCTGGAGAAGAGTTTCTCAGCTAAACGTACGATTTCGCACTAATCTTGTTCTGACCCCGGGTTACATCCATGCCACGCACCCGCTGGATGTCTGCCAGATCGATCACACGCTTACCGACATCAACTTCGTTGAGGTCGTCGACGGTGGTGGAACCTTCATCGGCCGCGCATATCTTACGATTGTTACCGACGTGGCGACGCGCTGCATTCTCGGCTTCTGCCTCACCCTTGAGAAGCCGTCGGCGCTGTCGGTCGCGCTCTGCCTCGCGCAGGCCATGTGTCCAAAGGAGGCATGGTTGGCCACGCTCGACANGCACGGGTGGCCGATGTTCGGTCGACCGCGGATGCTTGTGACCGACTCCGCCAAGGAATTCAAAGGACATGCCTTCCAGCGTGGGTGCGAGGACTACGGAATTCGCATCCGCTACCGCGATCGCGGTCGCGTCCATCAGGGTGGTGTGGTCGAAAGGCTGCTCGGGAAGCTCAATGCCGTTCTCGCGACGCAGCCCGGCTCGACAGGCAGATCCGTGGCGGACCGCGACGAATATCCCGCAGAGCGACGAGCCCGTCTAAGCTTCGCCGATCTCGAGCGATGTCTCGCACTCGCGGTGATCGATCACAACCTGCAGGAAAACGCGAAGACGCTGAAAGTGCCGGC
>NZ_AYWU01000112.1:0-656 GCF_000502375.1 Mesorhizobium sp. L48C026A00
ATGCGCTTGAGCACAAGCTCTTCAGTCGCAACGGCGTCAAACAGGGCACGCGACGACGCACGGAACCGAACTGGGCCGATCTTGCGGTCGAGCTCAAGAAGCCCGGCGTCACCTTGCTCATCCTGTGGGAGGAGTATCGAGGATCGCATCCCGACGGTTATGGCTACAGTCGCTTTTGTGAACTTCTACGGGGATTTAAGCAGCGACTGTCACCGACGATGCGCCAGGAGCATGCGGCCGGCGACAAGGTCTTCGTGGATTATTCCGGCAAGAAGATTCCGATTGTCGATCGCANGGCGTTCCCAGACTCGTCGTTCCCGACAATCTGAAGTCGGGCGTCAGTCGCGCCAGTTTCTACGATCCCGAGATCAACCGCAGCTACGGCATGATGGCTTCCCACTATGGCGTCGGCGTTCTTCCGGCACGGCCAAGAAAGCCTCGGGATAAATCGAAAGTGGAGAATGGAGTGCGTTTCGCCCAGTCCTGCATTCTGGGGCGCCTGCGCAACCAGACTTTCTTCTCGCTGGCTGAGGCCAATGCCGCCATTGCCCAGGCGCTCGATCGCATCAACGACCACGTCATGCGCCGGCTGGGCGTCAGTCGCCGACAGCTCTTCGAGACCGTCGAGCGCCCGGCTTTGGCCCGTCTTCCACTGG
>NZ_AYWU01000113.1:0-694 GCF_000502375.1 Mesorhizobium sp. L48C026A00
CCTCACGCCATCTCGCTTATGTGATCTACACCTCCGGCTCAACCGGAACCCCAAAGGGCGTCATGGTCGAGCACCACAACCTGGTCAATCTGGGGTTGGCTCAGATTGGGCTTTTTGGCGTCTGTTCAAATAGCCGTGTCGTGCAGTTCGCCTCCTTCGGTTTTGATGCAAGTGCTTGGGAGCTTGTCATGGCGTTTGGCTCAGGCGCCGCATTGCACTTGCCTGCGGACGAGCTCCGCCAGGCGAGTAACAAGCTATCGGATTACCTGCGAAGCGAAGCCATAACCCATGCGACGTTACCTCCAGCCTTGCTTCAGGCAAGCAGGGATCCCGGATGTTTGGCATCGCAAGTTCTCATTCTTGCTGGCGAACTGCCGAAGGCTGAACTCGTCCGAAGTCTGACCTCGGCATCTATCGTCAACGCTTATGGCCCGACCGAAGCAACAGTCTGCGCGACGGTTTGGAATTGCCCGGCTGATTTTGATGGGTCAGTTGTCCCGATCGGGCGTCCGATTGCGAACACGCGGTTGTATCTTCTGGACGGTCATGGCGCGCCGGTGCCGTTCGGGGCGGTGGGGGAGCTTTACATTGGCGGGGTGGGGGTTGCGCGTGGCTACCTGAACCGGCCCGATCTGACGGCGGAGCGGTTCATCGCCAGTCCCTTTGTGGAAGGCGATCGGCTGGATAAGACCGG
>NZ_AYWU01000114.1:0-674 GCF_000502375.1 Mesorhizobium sp. L48C026A00
CCATGGGCAGACCAGGGCGCTGACGATCCCGACCCGCGCGCGCTGGGGCTCACCCCCCGCCAGCTCGCCTACATCATCTACACCTCGGGCTCCACCGGGACGCCCAAGGGCGTCATGGTCGAGCATCAAAGCACCGTGAACCTGCTGCGTTGGAGTAGCCGCGTCTACGCGCAAGCACAGACCAGCCGCATGCTGTTCTCCACTTCGATCAGCTTTGATCTGTCCGTCTATGAGTGCTTCGCTACCCTGTCACAGGGCAGCACGCTCTATCTCGTCGACAATGCGCTGGCACTGGCGCAAACGCCTTTGGACGTCTCGCTGATCAATACAGTCCCCTCTGCGATCGCCGCTCTGCTCGACAAGGAAGCAGTCCCCGCCGCGGCAAGCGCCATCAATTTGGCGGGCGAAGCGCTGAGCGCAGCTCTGATCGAGAGAATCTTCGAGCACAGCCGTGTCGAGAAGATTTGTAACCTATACGCCCCTTCCGAGACAACGACGTACTCGACCTGGATTTGCATGCCCAGGGGAGACACCGTCGTTGAAACGATCGGCCGTCCCATTGCGAACACGCGGATCTACCTGCTGGACGGTCATGGTGCGCCGGTGCCGTTCGGGGCGGTGGGCGAGCTCTATATCGGCGGGGCGGGGGTTGCGCGTGGCTACCTGAACCGGCC
>NZ_AYWU01000115.1:0-1223 GCF_000502375.1 Mesorhizobium sp. L48C026A00
CCGCCCCGAACGGCACCGGCGCGCCATGACCGTCCAGAAGATACAACCGCGTGTTCGCAATCGGACGCCCGATCGGGAGCCGGCCAAACGTCTCATCAATCGCGGTAATCTCGCAGACTGTCGCAAAGGTCGTCGTCTCGGTCGGACCGTAGCAGTGCAAGAGATGCTGCGGTCGGCTCCCACTCAAGACCCGTGCTACTGCCGCCACATCAACCGCATCACCGCCGACCAATAGCAACCGCAAGCTTGCCAGCGCCGGGCCTAAATCATCAGCGCTCTGGCTGAACAACCCAGCTGTCAGATGCAGGACGGTAATGCCATGCTGCTGAACCAGACGGCGCAGCACCTCTGGCTGCAGCACATNCATCAACCGCATCACCGCCGACCAATAGCAACCGCAAGCTTGCCAGCGCCGGGCCTAAATCATCAGCGCTCTGGCTGAACAACCTAGCTGTCAGATGCAGGACGGTAATGCCATGCTGCTGAACCAGACGGCGCAGCACCTCTGGCTGCAGCACATCGATTTGTGGAATCACAACCAGGCTTGAACCGTGTAGCAGCGGTGCCCACACTTCCAGGGTACTGATATCAAACGCGNTCAAACGCGGGATTGCCCCCCCACGCCACACGATCACTCGAGCTGAACTGCGCATAGCCATTGTTGATGACGAGCCGGTTGACCGCACGGGGAGCAACAACAACCCCCTTGGGAAGGCCGGTCGAGCCGGACGTGTACATCACGTAAGCGGCAGCCTCGGCGCTCAATGCCAGGCCAGGATCGGCACTAGACCCTGCTCCGGTCATGAGCGGCTCAATCGCCAGAACAGGGATTGTCACCTCAAGCAGATCATCATCGTCACTCTCGCTAAGCACCAGGCGCGCAGCACAATCGGCCATCAGCCATTCTNGTCACCTCAAGCAGATCATCATCGTCACTCTCGCTAAGCACCAGGCGCGCAGCACAATCGGCCATCAGCCATTCTTGTCGCGCAGATGGAAGAGCGCGATCGATCGGCACATACACTCCGCCCGCCTTCAGGATCGCCAGCTGCGCCACCACAAGGGCGACGGAGCGGTCCAGCACTGTCGCAACGCGATCCCCGGCCCTCACCCCGAGCGCGATCAGATGATGCGCCAGCCGGTTGGCCCGCGCGTTGAGCTCGCCATAGCTCAGGCGCTCGTCCTCATGGACCACCGCCACCGCCCCCGGCGCCTGGCGCACC
>NZ_AYWU01000116.1:0-617 GCF_000502375.1 Mesorhizobium sp. L48C026A00
CGGTGGCCGGCTTCAAATCGGAATGGTGGCCGGTCTTTGATCGGAATGGCGGCCGGCTTCACGTCGGAATCCGCAAATCTGGCGAACATGGCCAGAGTACTCCGGAGGCCGCCCTTGCGATCATGCGGTCTATGGCGACCCGGTGGTCCGATGCCGACATTGCCGCCACTCTCAACCGGATGGGAATGCAGACCGGGCAAGGCAAAACCTGGACTGGGTGCCGTGTCGGGGCGCTGCGCACGGTCCATAAAATCCACGGTACCGATCCGCCGATAAGAACGGCGAGTGGCTCACGCTGACCGAAGCCGCTAAAAAGCTTGGTGTTTCTGCCCATCGGTCCGCCGACTGATCAAGGAGGGGGTGCTTCCGACCGAGCAGGTTGTGTCTGACGCGCCGCACCAAATAGTTGGCCGTGAACTATTCGCAAGCCGTTGATCTGGCATCCTGATTAAGGCGGACGACGGCTTTGGAATTGCAGGAGTTGCGGTGTTTGGGCGCTGTTTTCCTGCAATTCGATTTTGCGATTCCCTTGTGCGCTGAGGCGTGATTGAACTAAACCGCTGCCGCGGTAGCTGATGCGCGGGTCTGGCCTGAGGAGGCCCCTGTCTGAGAAGATT
>NZ_AYWU01000117.1:0-617 GCF_000502375.1 Mesorhizobium sp. L48C026A00
ACTTCGTTCAAAAATTTCATAACTGAACATTGCGATCTGTGATCCAACATCGAACCCTGCGTAGGACTATCGGCGAGCTGAGGACCACACCAGTCTCAGAGCGAGGGCATCATTGAGGTCTAAGGGCTCACGCATTTTCACGGCTTATTCGCCAGAATGATCAAGCTGATCAAAAAGGCACCCATCGTTTGATAGATGAATCCATCCTGCGCGCCTGAGTGCATGTCTTCGAAGCTGAGCCGCCTCTCAAAGCGAGAGGACTCGGATCCTATGAAGTTGGCAAACTGCGTCCACGCACACCTAGAGCTGACCGGATTTTGGGTAGTCATGAGACGATTTCTCCTCAACCGCGACCCAGATACACCATGACCGCGCAAGTGCCGTGCCAAAGGAAAATCATGCCAAAACAATTAAGTGGCGCTACTAAGATGACTAGTGTCCGACATTGTCGGACATTGGACGCAAGCATCTGAGGAAGGCTCGAGTTTGTCGCGCGCGTGCGGGTTGTCGGACAGGACGCTGCCAGGTTCAGGCCAGAAGCTCTAAAGGCGATACCGTGGCGATCCGGGCGGTGGAGGTACGCTGCGTCTTCGCCGATTGCTCAACGCGCGCCACGG
>NZ_AYWU01000118.1:0-600 GCF_000502375.1 Mesorhizobium sp. L48C026A00
CCTCACGCCATCTCGCTTATGTGATCTACACCTCCGGCTCAACCGGAACCCCAAAGGGCGTCATGGTCGAGCACCGGGGAGTGGTGAATCATACAAGTTGGCAGGCGGATCGATTCCAGCTTGCTGCCCACGACATTTTCCTGCAGCGAACCTCCCTCTCTTTTGATGCCGCGGTGTGGGAGCTATGGACAGCCTTGTCGTTTGGGGCTCGTGTAATTCTCCTTCCCCTCGACCGACAATTCGATGTTCGATCAATTGTCGATCTCCTGAATAGGCATAGAGTGACGGTCCTGCAATTAGTCCCGTCTCTTCTTTCGGCATTGCTTGAGCTCAGAGACGTTGAGCAAAATGCAATCGGTAGCTTACGATACATATTTTGTGGTGGAGAGCTCCTCAGGAATGAGATCGTCGCTAAATGGCTGCAATTGACATCGCGGGCACTTGTCAATCTCTATGGGCCTACTGAGGCAACGATTGATACGACAGCTTGGGAGCATCCCGTTGGATTTAGCGGAACAGTTGTCCCGATCGGGCGTCCGATTGCGAACACGCGGTTGTATCTTCTGGACGGTCATGGCGCGCCGGTGCCGTTCGGGGCGG
>NZ_AYWU01000119.1:0-578 GCF_000502375.1 Mesorhizobium sp. L48C026A00
CATGAGGCGCTACGCAGTGTCTTTGTCGCGTCGGAGGGCAAGCCCCTGGTCGCGGTTCTGCCGCCGGATGCGGGACTGCCGGTGGCCGAGCACGATCTGCGGGACAGGCCGGATGCTGAGGCTGCGCTTTTGGATCTGTGCCATGAAGAGGCGCGCACGCCGTTCGATGTTGCGCGCGGGCCGCTGATCCGCGGGCGTCTGATCGGGATGTCGGATGAGCAACACGTCTTCCTGCTGACCCAGCACCACATCGTCTCGGACGGCTGGTCGATGAGCGTGCTGGTGGGTGAACTCAGTCAGCTTTACCGGGCGTTCGAGGCTGGACAGGACGATCCTTTGCCGCCGCTGGCGATCCAGTACCCGGATTATGCCGCCTGGCAGCGACAGTGGCTGACGAGGGAACGGCTGCAGAGCCAGGCGGACNGCGATCCAGTACCCGGATTATGCCGCCTGGCAGCGACAGTGGCTGACGAGGGAACGGCTGCAGAGCCAGGCGGACTATTGGCGCGAGACCCTCGCCGGCGCCCCGGCCCGTCTTGGCTTGCCGACGGACCGTCCGCGGCCGGCCCAGCAGTCGT
>NZ_AYWU01000120.1:0-573 GCF_000502375.1 Mesorhizobium sp. L48C026A00
ATGTAAAGCTCCCCCACCGCCCCGAACGGCACCGGCGCGCCATGACCGTCCAGAAGATACAACCGCGTGTTCGCAATCGGGCGCCCGATATGCGGCACAACGTTGTCACTGAAGAGCCGTCCCGAGGTTGCCACGACGGTAACTTCCGTCGGGCCATAGTTGTTTATTAACTTGAGAGGCGACGGTAGCCGGGAAGGCACACGCTGGAGACGATCACCGCCAATAAGCAAATACTCCAATGTGGGATTTATTTGCTTGTCTTCTAACGCGGTTGTAGCCAGCGGCGTGACTAAAAAGGCGGTCTCCAGCGATTGATCACACCACCATTGCAGTAGAAGCAGGGGATCTCCTGCTGCTGCTCTTGGCGAGAGCAGCAATGCGCTACGATTGGATAATGCAGACCACAGCTCCCAAATGCTGGCATCGAATGCCACTCCGGCCGTGAGTGCGCAGCAGGTTTCTCGTTGCCGACAGAACGTTTGCACATGCCATGCTGTAAGATTGACCAGGTTGTGGTGCTCGACCATGACGCCCTTTGGGGTTCCGGTTGAGCCGGAGGTGTAGATCACATAA
>NZ_AYWU01000121.1:0-567 GCF_000502375.1 Mesorhizobium sp. L48C026A00
CCGCCCCGAACGGCACCGGCGCACCATGACCGTCCAGAAGATACAACCGCGTGTTCGCAATCGGACGCCCGATCGTCTCAACGACAGCCTCTCCCCTCGGCATGCAAATCCAGGTCGAGTACGTCGTCGTCTCGGAAGGGGCGTACAGATTACAAATCTTTTGTACGCGACTGTTCTCAAAAATCCTCTCGATCAGACCTGCCTTCAGCCGCTCACCGCATGAATTGATGACGCTTGTCGAAGCCGGCACGGCTTGCTTGTCGACCAGAGCGGCGATCGCCGAGGGGACTGTGTTGATCAAGGAGACATCCAAGGGCGTCTGCGCCAGCGCCAGTGCGTCCTCGACAAGATACAGCGTGCTACCTTGCGACAGCGGAACGAAGCACTCATAGACGGACAGATCAAAACTGATCGAGGTAGAAAACAGCATGCGGCTGATCTCTGAGTTCGCAAACACGCCGCTGCTCCAATGCAGCAGGTTCACGGTGCTCGCATGCTCGACCATGACGCCCTTTGGGGTTCCGGTTGAGCCGGAGGTGTAGATCACATAAGCGAGATGGCGTGAGG
>NZ_AYWU01000122.1:0-963 GCF_000502375.1 Mesorhizobium sp. L48C026A00
CGTTGCACGACAGAGCCCTGGCTCCAGTCGCGCCGGACCAAGGCAACCCAGACTCGGTGTTCGTACGGGACGTTGTTCCCGGGGAAACACGCCATCATCATGCGCCGGATTCGTCAGTGGGTGATCTGAATCCTTCCGCACCGTTCGAGTTGCGTGACCATGCTCGTTCCCCCGTGCCGGCGGCGGTGCAGCCAGATCCTCCAATAGTGGTCTCCGACGGTCGCGGCTGCAAGCGTCCTCTTTATTCCAACGATGCGACCGTTGTCGAAGGGCTGAGGTCACTCTACGCGGGTAAGGCCAAGGAGGACACGGTCAAGCGCCATGTAAATTCTCTTTACGGCTTTGGTCGTTGGCTCTTTAAAAATAACAAGCCGGGATTTGCTGCTCGGCTTCACGAGNGGTGGCTCCTCGACTGTGGCTGTGGCACTGCGTCGTCTCAGAGAGTCGGCGGGCGGAGTGCCAATGGTGGGCCGCGCTGTCCTGAATCCCGACCCTGCCGACGCCGCGCTCATCAGAGATTACAAAGCGGCTCTCATCAAAGAGTACAAGGCAGCGCCTGCGACCGGACCGAATCGCCAAACCATTCACGACTATGGAGCTACTCTTAGACGTTTCAGTGAATACCTGGTTGAAAACAACAAGCCGGGGATTGCGGCTCGGCTTCACGAGGAGTCGCTGGATGAAGATGCCAAGCGCTATAAGGACTCCAGTGGTGACCGGAGGATCATTGCACTAGCTCANTGGTCGTTGGCTCTTTAAAAATAACAAGCCGGGATTTGCTGCTCGGCTTCACGAGGAGTCGCTGGATGAAGATGCCAAGCGCTATAAGGACTCCAGTGGTGACCGGAGGATCATTGCACTAGCTCATCTCCGGAAGTTCCTGCCGTCCGCCGCACTCGGGCGCGAAATTGCCCTTGCTGCTCGTCCGGAAGACGCAGTCGGCATGGAGGCTCGTGCCATTGG
>NZ_AYWU01000123.1:0-544 GCF_000502375.1 Mesorhizobium sp. L48C026A00
GTAGCAACGTTTCGACACCGCTACCTTGGCACATTGTGATGCCGTTAGGGGGCGTCCACCCCATCGATTAGGCCTAGTAGTCGAGGGCGAACATGCTGACGCCCTGCGCCGAGATGCGTCGCTCCCTCCCGGGCATGAATGCCAGCAGGACCCGCATGGCATCATCGTCGAAGCGCGGGAGATTGCGCGCCCGGCGCTCCCACTCTCTGGCCGGCACCTTCAGCGTCTTCGCGTTTTCCTGCAGGTTATGATCGATCACCGCGAGTGCGAGGCATCGCTCGAGATCGGCGAAGCTTAGACGGGCTCGTCGCTCTGCGGGATATTCGTCGCGGTCCGCCACGGATCTGCCTGTCGAGCCGGGCTGCGTCGCAAAAACGGCATTGAGTTTCCCGAGCAGCCTTTCGACCACGCCACCCTGATGGACGCGACCGCGATCCCGGTAGCGGATGCGAATTCCGTAGTCCTCGCTCCCACGCTGGAAGGCATGTCCTTTGAATTCCTTGGCGGAGTCGGTCACAAGCATCCGCGGTCGACCGAACATCGG
>NZ_AYWU01000124.1:0-786 GCF_000502375.1 Mesorhizobium sp. L48C026A00
CGTCGGTCACAACTGCTGACGTATATCCGGCTTCCTGATGCGGCTGGACAACGTCGTCGCCGCGAGCCCCGACGGATTTTCGCGGGCTTCCACCTCATCGGCCCCTAGACACTGGCCGAAGCCAAGCCGGTCCACACACCAGGTTCGGGAAGCGACGGAATGACCGTTTCACCATCTCCTACCATTTTGCTGCAATTGCTGGGGTGAGACCTCCTTCTGTTATTCCTTCGTTTGCCGCTTCGCCTCAAGCTGCTTTCACCGATGGTGCGTGCTCGTAGACTGTGCCGCCCGAGAGCATGGCCCACACGATCCTCGCATTNGCTGCTTTCACCGATGGTGCGTGCTCGTAGACTGTGCCGCCCGAGAGCATGGCCCACACGATCCTCGCATTCTTGTTGGCGAGCGCGACAGCCGCGACATTGGGATGCCGCCTTTGTCGCAACTTACTAAGCCAAAGGCTTCGAGGATCCTGCTTGCCCGCTGCTTTGCCGAGCGCAGCGCGAGCGCCATGNGATCGTTGTTTCGGCACGAGACCGAGCCATGCCGCAAACTGGCGGCCGTTCTTGAAGCAAGTTCGATCACCTACAGCAGCGATCAAGGCTGTCGCGGTCACAGGGCCGATACCTTCGATCTTTCCAAGCCGCTGACATAGTTCGCTGTTGCGAAAGAGCTCCCGAACCCGCCGATCATAAGATGCAATGCGTTGGTCCATTTCGGCCAACTCCGTTTGCACTTCTCGGATCAGCACCCGCACCAATTCATTGAGACCATCGTCGCTGCCCCCCG
>NZ_AYWU01000125.1:0-539 GCF_000502375.1 Mesorhizobium sp. L48C026A00
ACCAGCCCGTCGATGCTCGACCGGCTTTCGGCCAGCTTGGCGAGATCGTCTTCGAGCGCCTTCGACAGGATCGAGCGGTCTTCCGCAAGCTTTTCGGACTGGTCCGATATAACGCTTTTGATCGTGTTGAGATCGGACTCGAGCGCGCGCTTGAGAATGTCGCGACCCTCGGCCAGTTTCTCGACCTGCCCGGTAACCAGCCCATCGATGCTCGACCGGCTTTCCGCCAATTTGGCGAGATCCTCTTCGAGCGCCTGGGACAGGGTCGAGCGATCTGCGGCGAGCCTGTTCATGTGATCGGAGATAAGGCCGTTCACGCTCTGCAGGTCGGTTTCCAACGCCTTCGAGAGCTGATCACGGTCTTCCGCCAGCTTTTCCGACTGGCCTGATAGGACCTCCTTGATCGTGTTGAGATCGGATTCCAGCGCGCGCTTGAGGATGTCGCGGCCCTCGGCCAGTTTCTCGACCTGGCCGGCAACCAGCCCGTCGATGCTCGACCGGCTTTCGGCCAGCTTGGCGAGATCGTCTTCGAGCGCCTT
>NZ_AYWU01000126.1:0-470 GCF_000502375.1 Mesorhizobium sp. L48C026A00
CGTCTTCCCGACGAGCAGCAAGGGCAATTTCGCGCCCGGGTGCGAACTTCCGGAGATGAGCTAGTGCACTGATCCTCCGGTTACCACCGGAGTTCACATAGCGCTTGGCATCTTCATCCAGCGACCCCTCGTGAAGCCGATCCGCAATCCCCGGCTTTTTGTTTTCATGCAGGTATTCACTGAAACGTATAAGAGTAGATCCATAGACCTGAATGGTACCGCGATTCGGCCCGGTCGCAGGCGCTTCTTTGTACTCTTTGATGAGAGCCGCTGTGTAATCTCTGATGAGCGCGGCGTCGGCAGGGTAGGGATTCCGGACAGGGCGGTCGACCACTGGCGCTCCGCCCGCCAACGTCTTGAGACGACCCAGTGCTCTAGCCACGATCGAGGGGCCAACCCTGCTCTCGTACTCCGAGGGGCCACCCCTGCTCTCGTACTCCTTGCGATCCTGATCCAGCGACGAATCGTCA
>NZ_AYWU01000127.1:0-382 GCF_000502375.1 Mesorhizobium sp. L48C026A00
TATCGCGCGCTGCCCGACATTGCGAGGTGTGGAGGCGCTACGGTCGCACCGGCCCTGGCCGCTTGGCATCACCATCACGACAGACAGCTGTTCCGTCGCTGGCGATCTGAAGACGAGCCCCAGAGCTGGGCCAGCCCTATGCGGCGATTTGCTGACCTTTGAGGTTTGCGCTCTGGATGGGAGCTTTCGCTGGCATTTTGATGCAAGTCGATTGGCACCGGAGCAGATCGACCGCATGACGCAGCATTTGCAGAATCTGTTGTGCGCTGTGGTTGCCGATGCCGGACAGCCGGTGGGCCGGATTGAGCTGCTGCCGGCCGCCGAGCGGACGTATCTGCTGGAGGATCTGAACCGGACGGCGGCGGCCTATCCGTCGCAGCGG
>NZ_AYWU01000128.1:0-347 GCF_000502375.1 Mesorhizobium sp. L48C026A00
GGTGGCTCCTCGACTGTGGCTGTGGCACTGCGTCGTCTCAGAGAGTCGGCGGGCGGAGTGCCAATGGTGGGCCGCGCTGTCCTGAATCCCGACCCTGCCGACGCCGTGCTCATCAAAGAGTACAAAGCGGCTCTCATCAAAGAGTACAAGGGAGCGCCTGCGACCGGGCCGAATCGCCAAACCATTCACGACTATGGAGCTACTCTTAGACGTTTCAGTGAATACCTGCATAAAAACAACAAGCCGGGGATTGCGGCTCGGCTTCACGAGGAGTCGCTGGATGAAGATGCCAAGCGCTATAAGGACTCCAGTGGTGACCGGAGGATCATTGCACTAGCTCAACTCCG
>NZ_AYWU01000129.1:0-338 GCF_000502375.1 Mesorhizobium sp. L48C026A00
TTGATAAATCGGGAAGTGCCATAGGGAATCCTCCTGGTATTGCCGCCAGGGGGTCCTCTCAATGAACAAAGCCGCCTGACGGCGGCTTGTTTCAAGGCATGATCGAAACGCGCCGCTCCTTATGGAAGCGTCGCATAATAGATTGCAGCGATGGGCGCGGACTTGATCATGGCCCATGCATAAAGGACTTTATCCGCACCTGCAAGCAATCTGAAATGGCTACTTCGGGGAGCTGCCGAGCCTTTGTCGCGACGATTTTGCAACTGACTTTTGCACCGTCGCAGAACTCAACTTTTGCGACAACATTTCCTGCTTCCCGCTTTCCTTCTGATGTCGAG
>NZ_AYWU01000130.1:0-333 GCF_000502375.1 Mesorhizobium sp. L48C026A00
GCGAGAGTGGCTCCTCGAACGTGGCTAGAGCACTGGGTCGTCTCAAAGAGTCGGCGGGCGGAGCGCCAATGGTGCGCCGCGCTGCCCTGAATCCCGACCCTGTCGACGCCGAGCTCATCAGAGATTACAAAGCGGCTCTCATCAAAGAGTACAAGGGAGCGCCTGCGACCGGGCCGAATCCCAAAACCACTCAGGACTATGCGGCTACTCTTAGACGTTTCAGTCAATACCTGCATGAAAACAACAGGCCGGGGATTGCGGCTCGGCTTTACGAGGGGTCGCTGGATGAAGATGCCAAGCGCTATAACAACTCCGGTGGGATCAGTGCACTAG
>NZ_AYWU01000131.1:0-328 GCF_000502375.1 Mesorhizobium sp. L48C026A00
CCCGCCAATCGGGAACTCGGGCCGCGCCGGCCGGCATTCGCCGTCTAGTTGACGCGGGGTGGAGCAGCGCCCCGTCCGCCCGCAAAGGCCGAAGGCCTCGAGGACGGACAAAACAAAAAGTCCGGGCTGCCCGGCCGGCATTCGCCGTCTATTGACGCGGGGTGGAGCAGCGCCCCGTCCGCTCGCAAAGGCCGAAGGCCTCAAGGACGGACAAAACAAAAAAGTCCGGGCTGCCCGGCCGGCATTCGCCGTCTAGTTGACGCGGGGTGGAGCAGCCCGGTAGCTCGTCAGGCTCATAACCTGAAGGTCACAGGTTCAAATCCTGTCC
>NZ_AYWU01000132.1:0-269 GCF_000502375.1 Mesorhizobium sp. L48C026A00
CGGCGAAGCTTAGACGGGCTCGTCGCTCTGCGGGATATTCGTCGCGGTCCGCCACGGATCTGCCTGTCGAGCCGGGCTGCGTCGCAAGAACGGCATTGAGTTTCCCGAGCAGCCTTTCGACCACGCCACCCTGATGGGCGCGACCGCGATCCCGGTAGCGGATGCGAATTCCGTAGTCCTCGCTCCCACGCTGAAAGGCATGTCCTTTGAATTCCTTGGCGGAGTCGGTCACAAGCATCCGCGGTCGACCGAACATCGGCCACCCGTGC
>NZ_AYWU01000133.1:0-251 GCF_000502375.1 Mesorhizobium sp. L48C026A00
GCGAGATGCGTCGCTCCCTCCCGGGCATGAATGCCAGCAGGACCCGCATGGCATCATCGTCGAAGCGCGGGAGATTGCGCGCCCGGCGCTCCCACTCTCTGGCCGGCACTTTCAGCGTCTTCGCGTTTTCCTGCAGGTTGTGATCGATCACCGCGAGTGCGAGACATCGCTCGAGAGCGGCGAAGCTTAGACGGGCTCGTCGCTCTGCGGGATATTCGTCGCGGTCCGCCACGGATCTGCCTGTCGAGCCG
>NZ_AYWU01000134.1:0-244 GCF_000502375.1 Mesorhizobium sp. L48C026A00
CAGCCGCCTCGTGAGCCTGGACCAGGGCAAGGTCAGCTTCCGCTGGAAGGACTATCGCCATCACGACAAGTCCAAGCACAAGCTCATGACATTAAGCGCCGACGAGTTCATCCGGCGCTTCCTGCTGCACGCTCTTCCAGGCGGGTTCCATCGCATCCGCCATTACGGCCTCCTCGCCAACGGCCACCGCGTCGCCAAACTCGCCCAGTGCCGTCTTCTTCTGGCGGCGCCCACGCCGCCGCCG
>NZ_AYWU01000135.1:0-236 GCF_000502375.1 Mesorhizobium sp. L48C026A00
GTGACCTGGTGGCGGCCAAACGCTTCCTCCGCAAGGCGCTGACGCGCCATGGCCGGCCGGAGCGCATCGTCATCGACGGCAGCCAGACCAATTACGAAGCGATCCTTTCCTGCGACGCTGAAAGGCGGCTGCGGCAGCGATCGCGGCGGCCGCTGAAGCCGATCCGCATCCGCAATAGCCGGTATCTCAACAATCGGATCGAACAGGATCACCGGCGTATCAAGCGCCGCATTCGA
>NZ_AYWU01000136.1:0-228 GCF_000502375.1 Mesorhizobium sp. L48C026A00
GCTGAAAAAACATGCTCGACACCAATCTGGGTCGTTGGAGATTGGCGAAAGCCGCGATGACGGCCAATCTCCCCCCTTGCGGGGGAGATGCCCGGCAGGACAGAGGGGGGTGTGAAGGATCGCGACTCTCGATTTAGTTCATCTCAGCCGAAAACAGCCTGAGGGCGTGACCGCGCTTGGTTGACAGGCCGGAGGGATAGCACCCCCCTCTGCCCTGCCGGGCATCTC
>NZ_AYWU01000137.1:0-222 GCF_000502375.1 Mesorhizobium sp. L48C026A00
CCCATGCTGATCAATCCCCCCATCGACATGCTGCGAGAGCTCGGCCTTTACGGCATGGCAACCGCTTTCCAGGAACTCGACGCACAGTCCGAAGTGCGCGACCTCGAGCACGGCGAATGGCTTGCCATGCTGCTCGAACGCGAGGCGACCATGCGCCGCCAGAAGCGTTTCGAGGCTCGCGCCAGGGCTGCCCAGCTTCGCCATGACGCGCAGATCGAGAAT
>NZ_AYWU01000138.1:0-217 GCF_000502375.1 Mesorhizobium sp. L48C026A00
GAGAGATAGCCGCGGTCGAACTGCATGCCTTCGACGACTTCGAGTTCGGTCTCGGCGGTCTTGGCTTCCTCGACGGTGATGACGCCCTCATTGCCGACCTTCTGCATCGCTTCGGCGATCATCGAGCCGACCGAAGCATCGCCATTGCCGGCGATGGTGCCGACCTGGGCAACCTCTTCCGAGGTCTTGATCTTCTTGGCGTTCTTGATCAGCGTCG